>CANJNJ010000022.1 GCA_947474995.1 Opitutaceae bacterium
CGGTCGCTTCGGACATTGCGACCGGGGGCGGTCGCGCTCCTGTGAAGGGCCGACGTTTTGCGACCCGAACGTACATCGACCGCGGCTGCGCGCTTGCGCCCGTTCCGTTCTGTTTCTGAACTCCCCGCATGACTGCGCGCGACCTCGTCATCGGCTTCGATGCCGACGACACCCTCTGGCACAACGAGACCATCTTCGAGACGGTGCATGAGCGCCATCGTGCGTTGCTGGCCCGCTATCACAAGGCGGCGACCGTGGACCAAACGCTTTTCGCGACGGAGATGCGGAATCTCGAGCTTTATGGCTACGGGGTGAAAGGCTTCACGCTTTCGGCGATCGAGACGGCGATTGAATTGACCGGGGGAAAAATCAGCGCTGACGAAATCAAGCAACTGATCAAACTTGGCCGTGAGATGCTGGCGCATCCGGTGGAGCTGCTCGAGGGAGTGACCGAGACGCTGGTAACCATCTCGCAGGAATACCGGCTGCTCCTGATTACGAAGGGCGATTTGCGGGACCAGGAGCGCAAACTCGCGAAGTCCGGACTGACCTCTCATTTTCGTCACGTCGAAATCGTTTCAGAAAAAGACGAGGGCACTTACGCCTCGATCCTGCGCCGGCACGCGATTCCGGCCGGGCAGTTCCTGATGGTCGGCAATTCCTTGAAGTCCGACATCATGCCGGTCCTCGCGCTGGGCGGGGCCGGCGCGCACGTGCCGTATCACTTGACTTGGGCGGCCGAGCGGGTGGAAACGCTGCCGCAGGATCAGGGACGCTTCTTTCAACTAAAGACCATCCGCGAGCTCCAATCCGTCCTCGCGACCTTGGCCTCGCGCTGAGTGAGGTTCGGATGTTTTTTAGGAGCGGTTGGCTTTTGAAAAGAAATTTTGGGCCACAAATTACACCAATGGGCACAAATAAGAGCCCGAGAGTTTGGCTCCGAATCTGTGCCCATCGGTGAAATTTGTGGCCAAAAGATCCGGCCCTTTGGCTGAGGTGCTCCGGGCTGCAATCCGTGCCCGATTCCACCGGCCACGTTTTCGTTTTAGAGGCTGTCATGAACTTGCGGTATCGCAGCCGAGTCGATTGAAGGTAGCCCGCTTCGAGAGAAGCGGGACAAATCGGTTCGATCGAACCTTCGGTCTCTGCCCTCTCGGGCAGGGCTACGACTAACAAGTGCCTGACAGCGTCTAGTAAATCACACTCAAGCACGTCAGCCCGGCCTCGGCCTTTTGCAGTTCTGAGATGTCGACGCGGTGCACGTCGAGACTGCGTGCGGTCAGCAGGTCTGCCGTTCGCGGGGCTGACGCGGCCACGAGTACCCGACCATTGAGTGGAAGGGTGTTGGCGCCCCATGGCTCCGCGGCTGGCACTCGCAGGATTTCGTACCTTCCGAAATCAGTCACATCGATCCAGCCGGGATTCGCCAGCAGCACGCCCTCCGTCGGAGACGTCACCCCGGTCTTCAGGTGCAGACACCCGGTGACCGGCACCTCTTTTACCGCATAACCAAAAGGCGCGACGCATTGCCGGAGCTGTTGAATGCCCTCGCGATTGGTGCGGGTGGAGCGGCCGACGAAGAGCGTGTGGCCGACCCGCAGTACGTCGCCGCCTTCCAAAGTGCCGGGCGCCCGGATTTCCAGCGTCGGACGAAGGCCGATGATTTTAGGTTTTATCAACTCCACCTCGGCCAGGCGGCTGGCCGCCCCGGGACGGCACAGGATCGCGACCTCATCGAGTATCAGGACAACGTCTTCGAGGAAAACGGCGTCGGGCAGATTCGGGATTTTGGGCAAGGTCGTCACCGTGACGCCGGCCGATGCCAGGGCGGCGACGTAACTGCGGTGCTGACTTGTGGCCCGTGCGAAATCGATTTCCTGCCGCGGCAAGTGCACAAGCTCGCACGCCGCGAGCGAGCGGCTGGGCAGGCGAACGAGAGCGTGGGTGGTGGAGAGATTCATACCTCGCGCCGGCGGCACCGAGTTTGTAGTTCCGCCTTTAGGCGGAATCCGGGCGCCCAATCCTTCCGCCTAAAGGCGGAACTACCAACCGACCGACGTCGGCCGTGCTCATCGGTAACCCTCCGCTTGCAGCGTGAACAACCGCGCATACCGGCCGTTCGCGGCGAGCAATTCGGCGTGCGTGCCCTGCTCGATAATCCGGCCGTGTTCGAGCACGAGGATTCTTTCCGCCATTCGCACCGTCGGAAACCGATGCGAAATCAGAATCGACGTTCGCCCGCGGGCCAGCGCGCGAAAGCGCTCGAACACGGCGTGCTCCGCCTCCGCATCGAGCGCCGCGGTCGGTTCGTCGAGCACGAGGATATCCGCCTCCTCGCGCATGAAGGCGCGGGAGAGTGCCACTTTCTGCCACTGGCCGCCGGAAAGTTCCGCGCCTTGGTGAAACCAGCGGCCGAGTTGGGCTTCGAGTCCGCCCGAAAGCGTCGCGACCAGTTCGCGGGCGCCGCCGCGCTCCACCGCACGGCCGATCCGGGCGTCGTCGTGCAAATGCTCCACACTGCCGAAGCCGACATTATCGCGCAGCGCGAACTGATACTGGTTAAAGTCCTGGAAGATTACTCCGAGCCGTTGCTGCAGCCCCGCGACGTCCCACGTCCGCAGATCGCGTCCGTCGAGGAGAATCCGACCCTCGGTCGGCTCGTAGAGCCGCGTGAGCAGTTTGATGAACGTGGTTTTGCCGGCGCCGTTTTCCCCGACGAGCGCCAGACTCTGGCCTTGCGGGATGAAAACGCTCACGTGCCGCAGCGCCCACTCCGGCGCGTCCGCGTAGCGAAACCCGACGTCCTCGAAGCGAATGCCCTTCTCGCTCTGCGCCGTTGCCAGCGCCGGCGTGACCGTGGTCGCGGTGGTGACGGCGAGATACTCGAACAAATTCGACATGTAGAGATTGTCCTCGTACATGCCGCCGACCGCCGAAAGGATCGCCTGGAAGGCGGTCTGCCCCTGGCGAAACGCGACCACATAGAGCGTCATGTCGCCGAGCGACATTCTTCCCGCCGCGGTGGCGAGGGCGATGGCGGCGTAACAGCCGTAGAAGGCGGCCGTGCCGATCATCGAGAGCCCAAAGGTCCAGCCGGCGCGCGAGATGGCGAGTTGGCGATCTTCGCGGAAGAACGTCTCGGCGAGACTCCGGTAGCGGGCCAGCAATTTGGGTCCGAGCCCGAAAAGTTTCACTTCCTTCGCGTGCTCGTCGTTGCCGATGACGTATTCGAGGTAATTCAACTTCCGCGCCTCGGGCGATCGCCAGTTCCGCATCCGAAACGCCGCGCCGGAAAAGCGGGCCTCGGCGATGAAGGCCGGAATGGCGGCCAGCACCAAACCGCCGACCGCCCACGGACTGAAGCGGATCAGCAGCACGGCGTAACCGGCCAGCGTGAGCGCGCTGCGGACAATCTGGAAATTCTCCTGCACGAGCGACAGCGGCCGGGATGAGGCCTCGCGCCGCGCGCGGGTGAGTTGGTCGTAGAACTTCGGATCCTCGAAGTGGCGGAGATCGAGGGTCAGCGCCTTCTCCATGATCCGAAGGTTGATGTCGATGGCCAGTCGTGAGCCGATCAACTGGCGCATCAACCCGAGACTGCGCTCGACCAACGCCAGCGCCGCCACGAGCCCGAGTTCGATCAAGACGCGGTGCGCGACCGCGGCGAGCGCGAGGTCGCGGGCGGCGCCGGGTGCGGCGTCATGGGCCGCGACGACCGCATCGACGATCAGTTTTCCGACCCACGCGATGCCGATGGGCAGCGCGGCGCCGGCGACCGTCAGGCCCGCGACCAGGACGATGCTGCGTGGTGATGAGTCCCAGACGAGCCCGAGCGTGCGCGGCGTGTGCGAGAAACTGCCCAGCACGCGGGTCCAGAACGGCGGCGGACGCGCCGGGGCGGAGGGAGGGATATGCGGATGGGACAACGCGGTGCGGAGGATGGAAACTGTTCCGGCCGGATTCAATCCGTACCCGAGAAACAGTCCCGGCACCGTTATGCGCGTGCAGGTGACGGTCAAGAGCCGGAGAGTTTGAGTGCCCCAACGAAATCCCTCCAAGGCGGGCGCACGCGGAGCAGCGCGGAGAACGCGGAGCGGGGCAAGAATCAATCATTGGTATTGTTTTTCTCCGCGCCGCCGCGGCTCCGCGTGCAACCCCATACCTTTTCGACTGGCCCGGCGCTCCGGGAAGCGCAGTGGGCCGCAATGTCCAGCCTGCCCCCGGTCGCCGTATTCCTGAGTTGCGCACCCCGTGGACGGCTCTCGCCGCCGTCCGAGGTCACGCCAACGTGCACGAGATGCGGCATCATCCGGACTTCTTCCCGCTCCAAGGCGACCCGCGGTTCGAGGCGTTGCTCAACGACCCGAAGAACAACGCGCCGCTGTATTGAGGGTGGCAAGGCGGTGTGACAAGTGACGAGTGGCATGTGCCGAGGGGTGGATCACCCACAAATCAGGGGGACTGCGTTCTTGCACGAGATGGCTGGAGGAAGCTCCTATGGCTTAACGCAAGAGTTGAAACCCGCCCCACCCAATGCATGCTATCCGTGTGTCCATGACCCTCGAACAGATCGTAGCGGCGACGCGCCAGTTGTCACCGGAGCAGGTCGTCGAGCTGGTTGACCGGCTGACGTTCGAGTTGTACGAAGCTCCCGATCCGGCGAATGACGCGGCTTGGGCCGAGGAGGCCAGACGCCGTTATGCTGAAATCAAAAGTGGGAAGGTAAAAACCATCCCCGGTGAGGAAGTCATGGCACGGGCGCGCAAGATTGTGGGGTTGTGAAGCCTCACGCTTTCCACCCGGAAGCCGCGGGCGAGTTTTTGGAGGCCCTCGCGTACTACGGGGAAAAGAGCCAAGCTTTAGGTCGGCACTTTTTCCATGCGATGCATGCCCTTATCGCAGATGTAAGCCGTACGCCAACCGTCTACCGCCGCATGCCTGACCCCGAGGACGTGCAGCGACATTTCAAAAAACCATTTCCTTACGCCGTTCTCTACGTCGATAAACCGGACAACGTGCCCGTGCTCGCCATCGCGCACTTCAAGCGCCGGGCCGGTTATTGGCGGCACCGGTTGTCGGAGTGATACGAGCCTCTACTTTGGAATGGATTATTGTGCGGTAGGGACGGCTCTCCGAGCCGTCCGTGGTCCGCTCGGAGAGCAGCCCCTACCAGAATTGCCGCGCGCGGAGCGCACGGCCCACCTTGAAAACGTTTCGGTGCCTGCAAACCGGCGTCACCTAAAGCTTCCGATACTTCTCCGGCGGAATCTTGATCCGATGGCCCGAATCGAGATCCGTGAAAATATGCCAGTGCGGATCGTGGGTATCGTGCACGGCCACCTCGATTTTATGGCCGGCCTCGTAGGTGTATTCTTCAAAGGCGAAGCCGTGGTCCTCATGCAGGATGGCTTCGCCGAGCTCGCCGCTGTGCGGGGCGGTGATTTGGATTTTCCAGGTATTCATTGGGGACTGGGTTTGGAAAAAGGGTCCGGGTTGGCCGCGCCTATTTGTCGTGGTTGTTCCCATTGCGCTTGGCGCGCTCGGCGAGAAGTTTTTGGCCGACGTCCGGCGCGAGTTCGGCGTAATCGCTGAATTGCTCCGCATGCCGTCCCCGGCCGCTGGTCAGTGAGCGCACCACCGTGCTGTAGTGGTAGAGCTCCTTTTGCGGCACGCGGGCGCGGATGATTTGGAAATGGCCGTCGGATTCCACGCCGAGGATGTGGCCGCGGCGCGCGGAGAGATCGCCGAGAATCGCACCGACGTGCTCCTCGGGCACCGTGACCGTCACGGTGAAGATGGGCTCCAGCAGGCACGGGGTCGCGGCGTTGAAGGCTTCCTTGAACGCGTGGTAGCCGGCGACTTGAAACGCGATGTCCTTCGAATCGACTGGGTGCATCTTGCCGTCGTAGAATTCCGCTTTGACGTCGGTCACGCGGAAGCCGGCGAGAATTCCTTCGCGGCAGGCCGTCTGCACCCCCTTTTCGACCGAGGGCACGAAGACGCGGTCGACGTTGGTCCCCACCAGGGTCTGCTTGAAATCGACGCCGCTGTCCCGTGCGCCCCGCTCGAGGCGCAACCAGACCTCGGCAAACTGGCCGGCGCCGCCCGTCTGTTTCTTGTGCCGATAGCGCGAGTCGCCCCGACTGCGAATGGTCTCGCGGTAAGGGATGCTCGGCTCCTCGAGCGTCACCGAGACGCCAAAGCGCCGCGCCAGCCGCTCGACGATCACCTGCAGGTGAATCTCGCCCTGGCCGGAAACGATCGTCTGGTGGACTTCATCGTCGACGCGGTAGTGGAAGGTCGGGTCTTCCAAGTGGAGGGTCGCGAGTCCGACGGCGAGTTTGTCCTCGTCGCCCTTGGAGCGGAGTTTCAGCGCGCCGTGGATATTGGGCGCGGGGTACACGACCTTCGGGAGCACGACCGGATAGCGCGGACTGCACAGGGTGTCGCCGGTGTGCGTTTCGCGGAGTTTCATCACCGCGCCGAGATCGCCGGCCCGCAATGACGGCACGGGCGTCCGCTCGTGGCCGTTGAGGAGATAGAGTTGGCCCAGCCGTTCCGTGGCGTCGCGGACCGTGTTGTGCAATTCGTCGCCGGCCTTGACGGTGCCGGAATAGAGCCGGAACAGCGACAACTCGCCGACGCCCGGCTCATTCATTGTCTTGAAAACGTAGACAACCGGTTCCGGTTGCGAAAGCGGCACCGTGCCCGGCAGTCCGCTGGCGTCGGTGGCGGGCACCTCGGCGCGGTCGAGTGGGGAGGAGCCGTACTTGGCGATGAAATCCATCATCCGCGCGACGCCCACGTTGGTCTCGGCGGAGATGGCGAAGAGCGGGACGACGACCTGGTTCTGAATCGCCCTGTGCAGGCCGGCGCGGAATTCCTCCTCGGCGAGCGCACCCTTTTCGAAAAACCGCTCCATGAGCGCGTCGTCGGATTCGGCGACGTATTCGATCAGTTCGCGGTGCAGCTGTTGCACGCGTTCGCTGAGCGCGCCCGCGGGCGTCTCGGTGTAGGCGCCATTGCCGCCCGGCTTGTAGGCAATGATCTCGTTGCGCATCACGTCGAGCACGTGGCTGAAGCCCGGCCCGGCGTTGAGCGGCAGGGAAATGGGGAAGACGTTCTTGCCGAAGTGGGCGCGGGTCTCCTCGAGGATGGTGTCGAAGTTGACGTTCGCCTTGTCGAGCGCGTTGACGACGATCATTTTGGGCAGGCCAAAATGCGTGGCGTACTCCCACACCGCGTCGGTGCCGACGCCGAGCCCGTGGGCCGCGTTGATGACGATCAAGGCGAAGTCGCCGACGCGCAAGGCGCCGAGGCCTTCGCTGATGAAGTCCGTGTAGCCCGGCGTATCGAGCACGTTGAATTTCTTGCCCATCCACTCGGTGTGAAGCAGCGAGCAGTGAACGGAAATTTGGTGCTGATGTTCGCTCGCGTGGTAGTCGGACGCCGTCGTGCCGGCGGCAATATTGCCCATCCGGCCGATTTTGCCGGAACAGGCGAGCATGGCCTCGGCCAGCATGGTCTTGCCGGAAGAGGCATGACCGAGAATCGCGAAACTTCTGAGATCGGAGGGGGGATATTCTTTCATGAAGCGGGGGGTGTTGTGGGGGGAGTCGCTGGGCGCTTCATGGCGCAGGTGGGGGGACTCAGCCCCTTGGCGCGGCGACATATTGGGGACCAGGGAATTTCGGCACTTGGGGCGAATTCGTCATGGGGCGGACGCGTCGCGCGGCGTGCGGCGTTGGGCGCCGGAGAGGCCGTGGGAGGCGGACGAAGATTTGGTTTTCTTTTGCAGGTACGGCAACCCAGAACCGCCGCATTTGCGCGGTCACGGCGGTCAGAAGCATTTGTCATCCATGAGATGACAAACCGTGACACTGCACGGGCTGCGCGGTGTTCGCCAAGAAATGAGCAGAACGCTCCGGCTAGCCTGCATCCATCTCGTTTTTTCCGAGGCGGGTGCCCGAGGTCGGCGAAATCGCCGTCGGCCATTCTGGCTTGGGTGGGGATGCAGGCTAAAAGCAAAACCGCCAAGGCGGTTTTGCCCTAAGCCGTAACGATGCAATCGAAGGTGGCGCCCGTTGTCCCCAACGGGCTGACTTGAGCGTACGCAGTTCAAAACCCGATGAGGACATCGGGTTCCACCGTTCAGTGGATTCGTTTTCGGAGAGGGAACGAACCGAGACCAATCCCTCCGCCTAACCTCGGTTCGAACTCCTGTAATATTCAGGGGCTTGGGCCAGGGCCCATTCGCCATCCCTGGTGGCTTTGCTTTCCGCGTCCGTCACGTCGCGGTGTCGTCCGAATTCGCGATCCAACGCCTGCTCCTCCGGAAATTTACTGGAAGGGGGGATGCGTCACGGCGAGAAAGTTTCTCACTTCCGGCAATTTTTTCGCGGCGCCCGCCACGCGCACCGCAAACTCCTCCGAACGACGGTGTGGGCCGCCGGGCCGTCGCTCAACCGGTCGCGGCCATCGAGGACTCGACGCTCAGGAGTCGACCGGTGTCGGCGTGGAGCCGGACCACGGCGCCGGCCACGGACAGGGCCACGAGCGCGTCACCTTCTTCACCGATGATAGCGGCGCACGGGTCGCTGGGATTGGGCCACTCGGCCATCCACTGCATCCGAAACGCCCCGTCGAGCCGATAAAGATTGGGAAGGCCGGGTAGCAAACCAAAAGGATGTTCGCGAACGTAGAAACCCATCGAGCCGCGTTGAAACTCCACGACGGCCGTCGCCAGCGGGGCGTGGCCGTGCGCACGGGTGCCCTGACGGGTCAGTTCGCAGAGGGCGCCGTCGATGACGGCTAGGACTTGAGGCTGGGTAGTCACAAAGCTGGGACAAGAAGGGCAACAGGTCGTTGGCGGTTGGGCGACAATAAATTTCGGCCCAAATGCCGCCATTTTGCGTCGACGTCCCGCGGCGGAACTCGAAACCATCGGCCCATGGCGAAAATCGCAGTCATTGGTCCCGGGGCAATTGGTGGCATCATGGCCGGCTGGCTCGGCCGCACCGGCGCGCACGAAGTGATCGTCTGTTCGCGCCGGCCACTCACGGAATTCACGCTGGAAACGCCGAAGGAGACCTTTGTCGCGCGCCCCACCGTCCTGACGGATCCGCTGACGGCGCCGGCGGTCGACTGGGTGTTGGTGACGACCAAGGCGTACGATGCCGAGGCGACCGCGGTATGGTTGCAGCGACTGGCGGCGAAGGGGGCGTCGGTGGCGGTGCTGCAAAATGGGGTCGAGCACCGTGAGCGGTTTGCGCCGTATGTACCGATCGAGCGCATCCTGCCGATTCTCGTCTATTGCCCGGCCGAGCGGCCCGAGCCGACGCGCATGTTGCAGCGGCGGGCGGCGCGTTTGGTGGTGCAGGACGATCCGCGGGGCCGCGATTTCGCGTCGTTGTTTGCGGGCACGGCGGTGAAGGTCGACACGACGCCCGACATCACGACGGCGCTGTGGGAAAAACTGGTGCTCAATGCGGGCGGGGCGTTGACGGCGATTTTGCTGCAGCCCAACGGCGCGTTTCACGACGCGCGCATTGGCGAACTGGCGACAGCCATCATGCGCGAATGCGTCGCGGTGGGTCGGGCGGAGGGCGCCGTGCTCGACGACGCGATGATGGAGCGCTGCATCGAAGTCTATAAAAAGGAACCACGCGACGGATTGAACTCGCTGCACGCCGACCGGCTCGCGGGCCGGCCGATGGAGAGCGACGCGCGCAACGGCGCCATTGTCCGCCTCGGTCGCAAGCACGGCATCCCGACGCCCTACAATCACATGGCGACCCTGCTGCTCGATCTTTTGAGCCGCCCGGCGGTGTGAGGGACCGCGTTGGTGGCGGGAGTTCAAAGCGGCGCCCCGTACCGCAGCTGCCTGCGCTTTAGCTTTTATCCTGTGATGGCTAAAAACGGTCAGGCCTTTTTGGCCAATCTTCGCTGGAGCCGCGACACCCTCGTCGCGGTGCTTTTTTTTATTTCGACGCGGCGAGGCCGCCGCATCCCCAGCAAGACGACCGTTTCCGAACTGGTTTAGATTCATGACCGCCTCTCGTATTCGGCCGACCGTTGGGTAATTGCTGGTCACGTGGCTCGGCCTCGGCGCGCAGTCCTTTGGCGGAGGCTCGTCGACCTTTTATCTCATCCACCAGACGGCGCTTGAGCGCGGCTGGATGACGGAATCCGCGTTCATGCAGACGTGGCCGCCGCCAATCTCTCGCCGCGCTTGATTCTGCTCTTCGCCGGGATCGCCACGGTGGTGCGGCAACTCGTCGTCCCGTTCGGGCCGGGTCCTGCTGCCGATTGACGTCCGATGAATTCATTGAACTTTTTCTGGCGGTTCTTGAAGGCCTCGCTTTTTTTCCACCGGCGGCCTCGGCAATTTGCCCTTCCTGCAAAAGGATCTCACGGAATTGGGCTGGGCCAAGAACGCCGATTTCGTCACCGCGCTGGCAGTCGGGCCGATTAGTCCGGGGCCGACCGGGTGGGCCAAACGGCCCAGATCGCGGATTTTCTGGAGACGAGCCGAATTATTCCACAGTTGATTTTCTGGGCCGAATCACTCTCCGATCTCGGGATGAATCTCTTTTTCTCCCTTCGCGCCTTCTTGGTGAGTGGGCTGATCCTTTCCGCCCTCGGCCTGCAGGCGCAGCCGGCGGCGCCGTCCGCCACGCTGACCCCGGAAGTGGTTCCCTCCGATGAAACTCCCGAGCAGCACGCGGCCCGCATGAAGTGGTGGCGCGAGGCGCGCTTCGGGATGTTCATCCACTGGGGGATCTACTCGGTCCCGGCCGGCGTGCACCAGGGCAAGGAAATGGGGCCGCGCATCGGCGAGTGGATTCAGCACGAGATGAAAATTCCGGTCGGCGAATACGCGGCCTATGCGCCGCAGTTCAACCCGGTGAAGTTCGATGCCGATGCCTGGGTGAAACTCGCGAAGGAAGCCGGAATGAAATACATCGTGATCACCTCGAAACACCACGATGGCTTCGCGATGTTCAAGTCGGCGGCGAGCTCGTTCAACATTGTCGACGCCACGCCGTTCAAGCGCGACCCGCTCAAGGAACTCGCGGCGGCGTGCCAGAAGTACGGAATCCGGCTCGGCTTCTATTATTCCCAGGCGCAAGACTGGCATCAACCCGGCGGCGCAGCCCGCGGCGGACATTGGGACCCGGCGCAGGAAGGGGACATGACGGCTTATCTCAAGAACATCGTCGTGCCGCAGGTGAAGGAGATTCTGACGAACTACGGGCCGATTGCGGTCCTGTGGTGGGACACGCCGGAGAACATGACCCGCGAGCGCGCCGATTTGCTGGCGCCCCTCATCAAACTGCAGCCGGGACTCATCACCAACAATCGGCTCGGCGGCGGCTACATGGGTGACACCGAGACGCCCGAAAATCGCGTGCCGGCGACGGGTTATTCGCGCGACTGGGAGCTCTGCATGACGATGAACGACACCTGGGGCTTCAAGTCCTACGACCACAATTGGAAGTCCGGCGAGCAGCTGATCCGCCAGGTCGTCGACACCGCCTCCAAGGGCGGCAATCTGTTGCTCAACGTTGGCCCGACGTCGTTGGGCGAAATTCCCGGGCCCAGTGTCGAACGCTTGAAACTGGTCGGGGCGTGGATGCAGAAAAATTCCGAGTCGATCTACGGGACGACGGCCTCGCCCTTCAAGCGGCTCACGTGGGGCCGCGCTTCGCAGAAACCGGACAAACTTTATCTGAGCGTCTTCTACTGGCCGAAGGACGGCACGCTGGTGGTCCCGATGCGCAGCGGGGCGAAGAAGGCGTATTTACTTGGTGCGATGGACAAGCCACTGAAGATGGCGCCGTCGCCGCAGGGATTGCGTTTGAGCGTGCCCGCGTCTGCGCCCGATCCGGTGGCCACGGTCATCGTGCTCGAGGGCGTGGGCAAGGTGGACGCGTTGCCGCCGCCGCCGTTCACCGCTGAGTCGGACGGCACGGTCGCGCTTGAGTGTGACACGGCGGATTTGTACGGCAAAGGCCTCCGGGTGGAAGGCAACACGCGGTTGAATCTGACCGACTGGAAGAACGCGGAGGCCTATCCGCAATGGGAGGTGCAGTTCGACAAACCCGGCACCTACGAACTCTCGGTACTGTGCTTCGTGCCCGATACGCAGGCGGGGAGCGAATTTGTCGTCACGATCGGCGACCAGAAGGTTGCGGGTCGGACCACGGCAACCGGCGGAGACTTCAAGGAAGTGGCCCTGGGCAAAATTCGCGTGGAAAAGACGGGGCCCATGCCAGTCAAAGTGACGCCCACGCGCATTGCGGCGCAGGAATTCATGCGGTTGCGGACGCTGACCGCGAAACCGGTCTCGCCCTAGGGCGCCGGGCCGTTGTCGGGCGCGTGGACCGGGTCAGCGTGGTTCGCTGGGGTTGGTAGTTCCGCCTTCAGGCGGAATCCGACGACGGTGCCTCGGCCCAAGCCTTCCGCCTGAAGGCGGAACTACCAACGGGGGAATCGGCGCAATTTTTCTTTTCCGAACCAGCGCGGAAGCTTGCCCGTGGAGGGGCGACGCGCCAGCGTCGTCCCGCGCTATGAAAAAAGCCCTCATCACCGGGATCACCGGCCAGGACGGATCTTATCTGGCCGAACTGCTGCTCGAAAAGGGCTACGAAGTGCACGGGGTGATTCGCCGCGCCTCGACGTTCAACACGAGCCGGATCGATCACCTCTACCGCGACCCGCACGTCAACGGCGTGCGGCTCTTTCTGCACTACGGCGATCTGGCGGACTCGGTGCAGATGGTGAAACTGTTGTACGAGTTGCAGCCGGACGAAGTCTACAACCTCGGCGCCCAATCGCACGTGCGGGTGTCGTTCGACATCCCGGAGTACACGGGCGACGTCGACGGCTTGGGCGCGCAACGGATCCTTGAGGCTATTCGCGAAGCGGGGTTGGTGAAGAAAGTGCGGTACTACCAGGCCTCGTCGTCCGAGATGTTTGGCAAGGTGCAGCAGGTGCCGCAGACCGAGACGACACCCTTTTGGCCGCGGTCACCCTATGGCTGCGCGAAGGTGTACGCCTATTGGCTCACGGTGAACTATCGGGAGAGCTACGCGCTGCATGCGTCGAACGGAATTCTGTTCAACCACGAGAGCCCGCGCCGCGGCGAAACGTTCGTCACCCGCAAAATCACGCGCGCCGCCACGCGGATTAAACTCGGCCTGCAGGATTCGCTTTATCTCGGTAATCTCGACGCGAAGCGCGACTGGGGTTACGCGAAGGAATACGTGGAGATGATGTGGCTGATGCTGCAGCAGGACAAACCGGACGACTATGTCGTGGCGACCAATGAGGCGCACAGCGTGAAGGAATTTTGCCAGGAGACCTTCAGCCGGCTCGGGCTCGACTGGGAAAAATACGTGAAGCACGACGGTCGCTATGAGCGCCCGTCGGAGGTGGATCTCCTGATCGGCGATCCCGCCAAAGCGCGTCGGCAACTCCGCTGGGAACCGAAGGTGAAGTTCAAGGAACTGGTGACGATCATGGTGGAAGCCGATCTTGAGCTGGCGAAACGCGAGGCGCAGGTCGCGGCGCTGCCGAAGGTTTAGGCGCGGCAAAAAAGTGGAAAACATGGAAAAGCGAAAAAGCGGAAGACCAAGGTCGCGGCAGATTTTTCGTTTCCCGATTTCCCAATTTCTTCTGTTTTCCGATTTTTACCGATGAAACTCTTCATCGCAGGCCATCAGGGGATGGTTGGTTCCGCACTCGTCCGGCGGTTCGAACGAGACGCGGGGGTGGCCTTGCTGCTGCGAACGCGAAGCGAACTGGACCTGACCAACCAGGCGGCCGTCGAGGGTTTTTTTGCGCGGGAAAAACCGGACACGGCAATCATCGCGGCGGCGAAGGTGGGCGGCATTCACGCGAACAGCACGTATCCGGCCGAGTTCCTTTTCGACAATCTCGCGATCGCGGCTAACACGATCCACAGCGCCTATCGCGCCGGGGTGAAACGACTGCTCTTCCTCGGCAGTTCCTGCATCTACCCGAAGCATGCGCCGCAGCCGATGGCCGAGGATTCGTTGCTCACCGGGCCGTTGGAACCGACCAACGAGGCCTACGCGATTGCGAAGATCGCCGGGCTGAAGCTCGCGCAGTTCTACCGCCAGGAGCACGGCGTGCTCTTTCACTCGGCGATGCCGACGAACCTTTACGGGCCGGGCGACAATTATCATCCGCAAAATTCCCATGTGCTGCCCGCGCTCATCCGCCGGTTTCACGAGGCGCGTGAGGCCAACCGGCCCGAGGTTGTCGCCTGGGGCACCGGTTCGCCGCGGCGGGAATTCCTGCACGTGGACGATCTCGCCGAGGGCGTGGCCTTCCTCCTGACGCAGCCGAATCCGCCTGACTGGATCAACATCGGCACGGGCACCGACGTGACGATTCGCGAACTGACCGAGTTGGTGGCGACGACGGTGGGTTATCGCGGCAAGATTATTTGGGACAGTTCGAAGCCCGATGGCACGCCGCGAAAACTCATGGACGTCTCGAAATTGAGTGCCCTCGGCTGGCGGGCGCGCCTCGGCTTGCGCGAGGGCGTGGAGCGCACGTACGCGAGCTTCCGCGCGGAAGTGGCGGCGGGACGCTTGCGCAGTTGACGCTTTGGTCCGGACTGGTGCCGTGGCGGAAGAACGTTTATCGTTCTGTTATTCGGAGCGAACGAACAATCCATGCGATCCGCGGTTCAATTTGACGGGATTCTTCGCTCGAGCTCAGAATGACAGGGCGTTTTAGGCGATTTCCCCGAATGCTGCGTGATCGAACCGGTGGTCGGGACGCAGGCGGCGTGCGTGTTCCCGCACGACGAGAAATCAGGTTTTCGCGATCGACACGATTGGGTCGGGACGAAGACCTCGTTCCAGCTGAAAGCGCGCGGCCTGGGTGAACCCCAGTTGTTCTTTCCGCCTCACCAGCTAGGCCCCTTCCCCAGCCACGGCGCGTGCTCCAGCATCTGGTCCTATTTTCTCGGGCAAAGCCTGCGGCAGATGCTGCGCACCGGCCACGGCTTAAGTATCGGCACGGGCGCCGATCGAGTGGGAGCGCGACCGTCCCCGGCCGCTCAAAGAAAGGCGACCGAAGGGGATCGCGCTCTCAGCCAACGTCGCCGAGGCAAAATTTCGCCGGAAGGTGTCGGAGTGAGGCATCGTCCGGTTTGGCGTTTCTTCACGCCCGTCGCGATGTTCCCGGCCTTTTCCCGCTTGCTCCCTCTGCGCCTTCTTGCGCCGATGAGGGTTTTGGCTCGTCACTTGTCGCCGGTCCCACGTCACTTTCCCCCCATGATCGCTCCCGAAACGTTCAACCACATCGAAAACATCAAGAAGCGCGCGGGGCATCTCTGGAGGTTTCTTTGACGTCGACCAAAAAGCCCGCGAGATCGAGGCGATGGACGGCCAGCAGGGTGCGCCCGATTTCTGGGCGAGCAACGAGCGTGCCCAAAAGCATATCGCGAAGCTCAACCTGCTGAAGAAGTCCATTCTCCCGGTCGTCGCCTTTCAGAAGAAGGTCGACGATGTCGGGGTGATGGTCGAACTCGTCGAGGCGGCTTCGCCCGAGGAGCGCGAGAGCTACGCGACGGAGCTGGAGCAACAAGTCGCGGCGATGGTGGCCGAGCTCGAACAGCTCGAGATCGCGTCGTTTCTCACCGGGCAGTTCGACAAGAACAACGCGATCTTCTCGATTCAGTCGGGCGCCGGGGGCACGGAATCGAATGACTGGGCCGACCTGCTCTTCCGCATGTATAATCGCTGGGCCGAACGGCGCGGTTGGACGGTGGAATTGCAGGATGTCCAGGTGGGCGACCAGGCGGGCATCAGCAAGGCGACGGTCCTGATCAAGGGCGAAAACGCCTACGGCTATGCCAAAGCGGAACGCGGCGTGCACCGCCTCGTGCGGATCAGCCCGTTCGATTCCAACAAGCGGCGGCACACGTCGTTCTGCGCGATTGATGTTGTCGCCGAAATCACCGAGGAAATCGCAATCGAGATTCCCGAGGCCGAGATTCGCGTGGATGTTTACCGTTCCTCCGGCAAGGGAGGCCAGGGCGTCAACACCACGGACTCCGCGGTGCGGCTCACCCACATTCCGTCCGGCATTGTCGTCGTGTGCCAAAACGAGCGCTCCCAGATCAAGAATCGCGCCACGGCGCTCAACGTCCTCAAGTCGCGCCTCTACGAAAAGAGGCAGGACGAGCAGCGCGCCGAGATGGACAAGTTTTACGGCGAAAAGGGCGAAATCGGGTGGGGCAGCCAGATCCGGAGCTACGTGCTTCAGCCCTACCAAATGGTGAAGGATTTGCGCACCGGCATCAGCACGAGCGACACCCAGGGCGTCCTCGACGGCGATCTCGATCGCTTCGTCAACGCCTGGCTCCGCGCCGGCTGCCCGCGGCATCGGAACAAGGAAATTCAGATGGAGGAGTAGGATCGGCCAAGGAGTCCGGAGGCAGGGTTGAACCCAGAGGATTGCATTGCTTGCGGTCTCCTCACTCCTGAATCCTCCTGTGCTGACTCCTCCTGCGATTCCTGACTCCTGATTCCGCCGCTCATGTCTGAATTACCTTACGAAATAATCCGCTCCGCGCTGGCCGCGCAGCCGTTGTTCGAGGCGAAGACCTGGCGGCTTTCGCCCGAGGCATGGCCGTTGACGTCGGAACAGGTGGTGGAACTCGAGGCCATTGGCACCGCCTGCCTCGAATTTCATCAGGCCCTCGAAACCCTCTACCTGCGATCGGTGGCCGGAAAAAATCTGCTCCGCAACAAGCCGCTCGTGGCCCCGTGGGTGGCCGATTATCTGGACCGCGGCAAACCGGCCGCGCTCATCGCCCATGCGCGCGATCCGAAAAATCGCGGGACATTTCCTCCGGTCTTGCGTCCGGATCTGCTGATCACGGATGAGGGTTTCGTCCTGACCGAGCTTGATTCGGTGCCGGGCGGGATCGGGCTGACGGCGTTCTTGAACCGGCTTTACGCGGGGGAATCTCCAAGCGCCAAACCCCCATTGCCAAACCCGGCGGCGGAGGCGGTCCTGGGCGCGGGCGACGCGATGATTAACCATTTTCACGCGGCCCTCGCGGCGCTGCGCCCCGAAATCCGCAATCCCCTGATTGCCCTGGTCGTCAGCGATGAGGCGGCGACCTATCGGCCCGAGATGCAGTGGCTCGCGCACGAATTGCAGCGGCAGGGCCGGCGGGTATTTTGCCTGCGACCGGAGGATGTTTTTCCGCTCGAAAACTCCCTTTTCCATGACGCGGACGGCAACCCCGAGAAGATCGACATCATCTACCGGTTCTTCGAGCTGTTCGAACTCGGCAATATTCGAACCGAGAAATTCTTTTTCGAGGCGTGGACCGCGGGCGAGGTCGTCATCACGCCGCCGATGCGGCATTTTCAGGAGGAGAAACTCGCCCTCGCGCTTTTTCATCACCACTTGCTGGCCGATTATTGGGCCGAAGCGCTGAATGCGCGGTCGTTGAAATTGCTGCGCGCGCTGATCCCGCCGTCGTGGATTATCGATCCCGCGCCATTGCCGCCCGGCGCCGTGCTCGATGGTCCGCGGGTGGGCGGCCGGGCGCTGAATGACTGGCGGGATTTGGCCGGCGCTTCGCAGAAGGAGCGCGACCTGATTATCAAGATCAGCGGCTATCACGAAACGGCCTGGGGCGCGCGGAGCGTGGTCCTCGGCAGCGATTGTTCGCGCGAGGAATGGCAGCAGGGCGTGGACCGCGCCATCGAACTCGCTCCGACTAACCTGCACATCCTGCAAATCTACAAAAAGCCGCGCCGGTTGGAGCACACGCTCTACGAATCGCCCGAGGCCGGCCAGCCTGCCGTGGCCTTGGCAAAGGCGGGGCGGTTGCGTCTCTGCCCCTACTATTTTGTGACCGGCGGCCAGGCGCGGTTGGCGGGTGCGCTCGCGACCTTTTGTCCCCCCGACAAGAAGATCATCCACGGAATGCAGGATGCCGCCTTACTCCCGTGTCGGATCGCGGCGCGGCCTGACTCTCGTTAGGTGCTTCGAAACCGGCTAATTTAGAAGCCGTGAAACCAGGAACGGATCGGCCGACACTGGTTCGGATCTCTTGGCTCCTTGGCTTCTAAATTAGTTTGATGCGCCTTGCTCAAGGCTAGGGTATTATACTTACTTAAGTTTGATACGACTTGCTCAAAACTAGGGTTTTAGCCTTACTCACCGACAGTGCTGAAACGCATTTGGACCATTCGAAATCGCACCATTCCCCGGGGGGGGCGTGTCCTCACCGCCATCGCGATGTTCTTGATTGCCGCGGTCGAATCCGCGGTTCACGCGCAGGCGGATCTGGCCACGATTCGTGCCCGGGCGGATCAGGGCGATGCCGAGGCGATCAACGCGCTCGCCAACGTCTATGCCAACGGACAGGGCGTCCCGCAAAATCTTGCCGAGGCCCTGCGTCTTTATCAGTTGGCGGCGGATCGCGGGCTGGCCCCGGCGAATTTCAATCTCGGGATGATGCACGAGCTGGGCCGCGGCGTGCCCGCGGATCCCGCGACGGCGTTCAAGCACTATCTGCGGGCGGCCGAGCAGGGATTTTCTCCGGCGCAGTTCAATGTCGGCAACATGTACGCTGGCGGCCTTGGGGTTAAGCAGGATTTTTTCGAAGCGGCGCTGTGGTTTCGACAGGCGGCCGACCGCGGGGTGCCCGAGGCGCAGTATAATCTGGGCCTCGCCTATGAATTGGGCCGCGGGGTTGCGAAAGACGAGCCGGCCGCGCAAAAATGGTATCGGTCCGCGGCGGTGCAGGGGTACGCCCGGGCGCAGTACAATCTCGCCCTGATGCTGGAAGAGGGGCGGGGCTCGCTGGCGGATGCGGCGGGTGCGATTGAACAGTATCGCGCGGCCGCCACGCAAAATTTCGCGCCGGCCCAGAACAACCTTGGGATTTTGCTGGCCGAGGGCCGCGGCGCGCCGGTCAATCTGGTCGAGTCGTATGTGTGGCTCTCGGTCGCCGTGGACAACGGGGCGAAGCCGACGGGCCGCGACCTGGTCGCGCAGCAGCTGACCTCGGCGCAGCTGGGCGAGGCGAACATCGGCGTGGCAAAACTTCGCGCGCAATTGCTGGCAAAGGCGGCAGCGCCGGCGCCCGCGCCCGTGGTCGCCGCCGCGCCGGCTTCGGCTCCCGTGACGCCGGCGACCGTTCGGGCAGCGTCGGCGGCTCCGAGCCAGAGTGCGGTGTCGGCGGATGCAGCGGCTTTGAATTCCCGACTCGCCGCGGCTCAGGCCGAAATGGAAAAGATGAAGGCCGAGAACGCCCGGCTGACCGGGGCCTCCCAGTCTCTCGCGCAGGAAAAAACCCGCCTCGAGCAGCAGCTGGCGGCCGCCGGCACGGCGGCAAGCACGGCGCGATCGGCCCAGACGGAACGCGATACGCTCGCCCAGCAGCTCGCGGCGCTGCAGGCGGCGCTCAATGACGCCAAGCAGGCGTCGACGCGTCTCACGGCCGAAAACAATCAACTCAAGGCAGCGAACACGGCGGCAAGCCAGACCAAGCAAGCCGAGGCGGCCCGCGCCAATGACATCGCCGCGCTGAATTCGCGGCTCACGGCTGCCGCGGCTGACACGGAGAAATTACGGACCGAGAACGCGCGGCTCGCGGCGGCGGCCGAGGCGGCGCAGGTGGAAAAGACGACGTTGGAGAAGCGCCTGTCCACCGCCGCCAACGCGGCGTCCCTCTCGACCCTGCGGACGCAGGTGGAGCAACTGTCGCGCGACGCGGATACGTTGCGGGCGGAAAAGGCCGAGGCGCAGCGCCAGGCCGCGCAGATGGCGACGGAGTTGCAATCCTCCCGCGATGGCGCCGCCGCCGCGACCGTGGGAACACCCGGACTTCCGCCGGCCGGCGCGACAACCATCCAGCAGCTCGCCGCGTCGGACGGCCGGATCGCCAAGCTCCTCACGGACAATCAACGGCTGAATGACGATGTGAAGCGCTCGACGATCGAGCTCGCCAACCTGGGTCGCCAGTTGCGCTCGGCGCAGGAAAAAATCACCGCGATCGAGAAAAAAGGCTCCGCGGCAGGGGCCGGGGGAGCGATCGGTGGCACCGCGGCGGATGGCGCCAAAGTCGCGGAGCTGACGCGGCAGGTTGAAGATCTGCGGGCCTCGAACGAAAGGATCACCGTCGAAAATCGTCGGCTCGCGACTGCCCAGTCGGGTGGCGCGCCGAATCCGGCGGACGCCCAAAAGGCTGCCCAACAACTGGCGGCCGTCCAGGCCGACGTGACGCGCCTGCAGGCGGAGAATGCGAAATTGAAACAAAGCGCGGGTGGCGCGGCGGAAGTGCCGGCGCTCCAGCAGCGGGCGACCCGCGCGGAACAGTCGCTCGCCGAGGTGGCGAAGCAGCGCGAAACCCTGGTGGCGGAAAAAGCCGCGCTCGAACGCCGCATCGCCGAGGGCGCGGCCCGTCCGGCGGCGCCGGGCACCGATCCGGCCCAGCTTCAGGCCTTGCGGACGCAGCTGACGACCGCAGAAAAAGCCGCGGCCGAGGCGCGGGCGGAACGCGATCGCATTGCGGCGCAATTAACCGATTTGCAGCGGACGGCTCAGACCTCAACCGCCGACCGGGGGGCGATGGAGCGGCTGCAGGCGCAATTGGCCGAGGCCAATCGTTCGCTGGTGCAGAGCGGCCAGGCGGCCAAGGAACTCGTGTCGGCGAGGGAAGCGCAGGCGATTTTTCGGAATCAATTGGCTGACGCGCAGTCAAAATTGACCGCCGCCCAACAGGCGCAGGCGGCGGGAGTGGAGGCGACGCTGCGCCTGGCCGACGCCTCGGCCAGGCTGACGGCGGTTACGGCGGAACGCGACCGCCTGGCGGTGGCCAATCAGGCTGCGGCCGCGGATCGCAATACGCTGGAAAAGTTGAATGCGCAGCTCGAAGGTGCCGGCCGCTCGATTGCGGAACTCAACGCGCGCAACGACAGCCTGCAGAAGGATCTCGAAGTTTCCCGGCAGAGTGTAGCCGCGGCCCTCGCCGCCCAGGCGTCGGCGGCCAAGGCCGCGCCGACCGAGGCGATTAAGCTCGAGATGCAGACGCTGCAGAATCAGGTGCAATCGCTTGAGTCGCAACTCGAGGAGGACCGGAAAAATTCGTCGCGGGACATCGCGGCCCTCGCCTCGCAACTCCAGAGCGCACGGGAGTCCAGCCGTTCGCTCGGCGAAGCCAACCGCGCGCTCTTGCAGTCGAGGGGTTCCGAAGACTCGGCGATCAAGAGCGTGGCGGCGGAGCTCGACGCGAAGGCCAGGGCGGCGCAGGCGGAACTCGACAAGGCGCGGGCGGAACAAAACCGCCTCGCGGCGGAACTCGAGTCGCGTGGCCGCGAACTCGAAGCGGCGCGCGCGGCGGCCCGGGCGCCGGCCCAGGAGCGTGATTCGCTGCGGCTGCAGGTGGAGGATCTGGTCGGTCGGATTTCCGAAATGGACCGGCGCCTCGCGCAGTTCAAGCAGGCGGCGGATGCGGCGAAGGCGGAGACGGAAAAGTCGCGTTCCGACTACGCGGCGCTGCAGTTGAAGAACGGCGAGATCGAAAAAGCCGCCGCCCAGCAAAGTGCGGCCGTGGCCGAGCTCACCGGGCTCAATGAAAAACTTTCCACCGAGCGCGCGGCCTTGGAAAAACAGGTTGCCCAGTTGCGCCAGTCGTCCGAGCAGGCGCGAGCCGAGCTCGCCGAGCTGAAGGCGCGGGCGGCCAGCAGTGATCGCCTGGCGCAGGAAAATCTCGCGACCATCAACGAACTGGGTGCGACCAACGAAAAATTGCAGACGCAGCTTAAGGACCTGGGCACGCGGATTAACGCCGTCCAGGCGGAGAACGCGCGGTTGGCGGCGGCGGCTGAATCCGGTGCGGGCACCCGGACGGAACTCAACGACGTGAAAGCCCGCCTGGCGGAGGCGCTCAAGGGGGCCGATCAGAATGGTTCGACGGTGGCGGAATTGACCGGCGCGAACGATCGGCTGACGGCGAACCTGAAGGAATTGCAGGAGCAGCTCAATACGCTGCGGAAGGAAAACACGCGGCTCGCGGCGAGCGACCAGGCACGACTCGAAGCGGAGCGGCGCGTGGAAAGCCTGTCGGCCGCGGCGAATCAACTGGCCACCGCGCAGCGGGAACTCGCAAGCGCGCGGGCGGAAGTCCTGCGGCTCACCGACACCGTGCAAACGGTGGACCGCGATCGCAGTTCCCGGATCGCTCAGCTCCAACAGGAGAACGCGGCCATCAACGCGCGGTTGCGCCAAGCCCAGGGGACCTTGGATCAAATCGCGTCGGCGGCCCGACTCATCAACGGTGGTTCGCCGCTCAACTCCGCCCCGTCATCGGGACTGGCAGGCAGCATCCCCACGATTCCGGTGGCTCCGGCCGCCGCGCCGGCTCCGGCGCGAGTTCACGTGGTCGCCGAGGGCGATTCGCTCACGCGGATCAGTGCCCGTTACTACGGCACGACCAACCGGTGGCAGGATATTTACGACGCGAATCGCGATGTCCTCAAAGGCGAGAATGCGTTGCGCCCCGGCCAGCGCCTGAAGATTCCGTAAGCGGGAGCACGGGCGACCGCGACCCCGCGGTTTGAAGAGGGTGGGGCGAGGGCGCCCGCACTCCTAGGAATACCAAACTCAGGCCGCGACAGCCTTGCGGACGGGCGTCGCGCTAACCGCGGCCTTGGCCGCGTCGGAGGCCAGGTTGGTGAAGAACGCGTCGCGCCGGTCGCGGGCGACGGCGAGGTCCTTCGTGCCGAGCGAACGCCGGATACGCTCCTTGGTGAAGGCCGTCGGGTGGATGGTGTAGTGCAGGAACCAGGTCCCGTGGTTGTTCCACAGGTGATGGTTGGGGTTTTCCGGGCGGACCCGGATACCGGGCAGGGTAGTGATATTCATCGTGCGTGATTTTCTTGGTGGGAGTTATCGCGCAGCAGGGTGAAAACAAAAAACCGACCTAGGCATCAGGTCGGTTTCGTCTTCGGGAGCGTTCTTGGTTCGCTTCCCTTGCGGGTTGCGCACATCCGGGGCCGTCCCCGATCCACCGTGGCCGCTCCCGGCCCGGTTGGCGGAGCCAGCTTTTAAGGGCCGGCTCGTTCCTGATGCGGGGGCGAACTTGCACAGTGGAGTTTCGTCCGTCCAGTCTTTTTTTCGGGGATTTGTGAAACCAATTTGGGTTAGGATTTGGACGATTGCAGGTACGGACGGCTCTCCGAGCCGTCCGCGGACGCCTTCGGAGAGGCGTCCCTACCACGAAAATCCAATGGCGATCGGAAATCGAAGGGCCGCTTCGCTTACTTGCTGTGGTCCTGCGCGTAGTGCTCGCGCAGGATGTCGTAGCCGAAGTCGCCCTTGAATTCGCGAAAGACGGAGTGGATGTGGTTGGCGTCGTTCTGGGTGTTGTCGAATTCGATGAGAAAATCCGGCCCCTGGATCCGATAGTAGTGCGGATCGCCCCGCTCGAGGCCGCCGGCCCAGGCGAAGCTGAGTTTGTCGGCTCCATTCGTCAGAATCCGACTCATGGTCGCGTCCGATATTTCTGTCCGCTGCCTGGCGGCGTAGATCTTCACGAGGGCGACCAATTGCTCGCGTTGGACCGCGGTGAGCTGCGGGGCCGTGATCCCGAGGGGAGCCAGTGGTTCCGCGCGTTTCTTGTTCGAGGTGATGATTTCACCCGGCGCCTTGGGGTCGATGACGGCCAATTTTCGCTGCGCGGCGTCGAGGGATTTCACGAGCGCCCGGCCGGTATCTTCCTCCTCGCCGAGGACCCGCTCGCCCTTGCGGGGGCCGCTGCGCACTTCGGCCGGGTTACTGCCGATGAAGGATGGCGCAAAGAAGACCCGCGCGCCGTCCACCAACGTGAAATTGAACGACAGATGGTGTCCCTCGAACCGCCAGCCCCACGATTGCTTGGCGTCGGGCGTGCCAAACACGGTTACCAGATAATTGGAGGGATCGCGGCGTCCGGGCGGATTGTCTTTCTCCAGTTCTTTGAGCACGAGTTCCATCGACATGATGGCCTCGGCGCGGGTGAGGCCGCGCTGGCTGAGACCCGAGCGGAGCAGCGCCATGGCGAGTTCGCGCTGCTTGGGGTTCATTTGCTTGAGCGGCAAACCCTGGCGCGGCACCGGCGTGAAGAACCAGTTTTCCCGTTCGGCATCCGTGAGCGTGTAGGTGGCCTGCTTTTTCTGCTCGGGTGACAACGCGGCGAGAAAAGCCGTGGCGGAGTCGAGCATGTCCACGGCCGGCGCGTGGGCGCGGGCCAGTGTGGAGCTGAGGACCAAGGCAAGAGCAGCCAGGAGATGGCGGGGGTACACGTGCATCTGCTCTTTAAGAGCGAGGGCGGGAGCAGTGGCAAGGCGGGATCAAAAAGTTGCACTTGCCGGGCACGCGTATTTGGTGAGGGCAGTGGAAACCGCCGTCACCGCCATCACTACGCTTACGCCGGCCGGAGGTGGCCCCGACCTGGACCGGCTGCCGGAGGGAGTTCGCGAAGGTAATGAGAACCTTCTCGTCCTCACGCCTTCCGCCGGGACGAAAGTGGCGGCCCTTATTCCGCGGGAGAACCAGGGCGAATACCTGCGTGTCGCCATCACCGGTGGCGGTTGCAACGGACTCAGTTACAAAATGAAATTTGTGCCGGGGCCGAAGCGGGGCGACATCCTGGTGCGGACCGCAGGGGTCCGGGTGCTGGTCGATAGCAAAAGCGCTCTCTATATCAAGGGCACGCATCTGGACTATTCCAGCGCCATGGTGGCCGGGGGCTTCAAATTCTCGAACCCCAATGCCAAGGCCAGTTGCTCCTGCGGGGAGAGTTTCAGTGTTTAGAGGCTGGCATCCACTTTCGAACAACGGACAAGGGAGTCGCGACGCGCTCGTTGCGGTTTTTGGTTTGAGCCAACCAAAGTTCATGACCGGCTCTAGAAGCGCGTCTCGAATGGGGGCCGTTGGTTGTCATTCTGAGCGCCAGCGAAGATACCGAGCGAAGCAAGCGTTCGAGCATCCCCGCAAACGGGGTGACTCACGGCATGGATTCTTCCCGGCGTGCAGAATGACAGGTCTTTCGAGCCACGTGGGGCGGAACTCAACCGGGGTTTTCGCTTAGCGAAAACCCTTGCTCCCGCTCCGGTTCCGCGAGAAATACCTAGCCGACCTAACACTAGTCCAAACCCTTATTGATGGCAAATTCGTTCCCTTCCGCCGGAGGCGGCAACCGCTCTGGCAATTATCCGCGTCGTAATGTCGACCCTTTTGCGGCCATCCGCCGCAACCACCGTATCAAGGTTCCGCAGGTTCGCGTGATCTCGCCCGAGGGCAAGCAACTCGGGATCATCGATACCGCCAAGGCGGTCAACCTCGCCTTGGAAAACGGACTCGATCTCGTGGAGGTGGCGCCAAACGCGACGCCTCCGGTTTGCCGGATCATGGATTTCGGCAAGTACGTTTACGAGGAGCAGAAGAAGCACACGAATGCGAAGGCCACGGCGAGCAAGATCAAGGAGATCGAGTTCACCGCGCGCATCGAGCACCACGACTACGAGACCAAGCTTCGGCACGCCGAGGCCTTCCTCGATCACGGCAACAAGGTGAAGATGCGGCTGAAGTTTCGCGGCCGCGAAATGGCCCATACCGAACTGGGTTTCGGGGTGATGAAACGCGCGGTCGCCGCCCTGGAGACGATGGGCCATCCCGACGCCGATCCGAAGCTGATCGGCCGCAATATTCACGTGATGCTGACGCCGCTGCCGCCCAATAAACGGAAGCCCAAATTTCATGTGCGTGGTGACGCCGAGCCGGACGACGAGCCGGAGGAAGAGTCAAACGACAGCGAGCCCGGCGAAAACGCGGCGGGGCTGCCGGGTTCCAACGCCGGCGCCTGACTTTCCGCCGCCATGCCTTCGGCGGCATATCGGGTGGTTTTCGTTGCACTGGGATTGACCCTTGCGATGACTTCGGCGCTGGCGCAGAACTCCGGCGATGCTCCCGTTCGCGCGGCGCCGTCACGGCCCGGGATAAATCCGCCCGTCCTGAAGGCGGCCTTGCCCACGCGAAAATTCGGCAAGGTGGATTACGTCAGCGTGGCGGACGTCGCAACGCGACTAAGCCTGAAACTCATCTGGCTTGAACGCGGGCGAAAATTTACCCTCACGGGTCCCTCCGCCCGGGCCGAGTTGGAAAACGACAACCGGGACATCACGATCAACGGACTCCGCGTTTTCCTCGGCGACCCGATTCTTGCCTCGGGCGGCCAGAGTTACGTCAGTCGCGCCGACTTTGAGCTCTGTCTGACCCCGATGCTGCGGCCCGGGTTCGGCGTGACGATTCCGCCGGTGCCGCGGACCATTGTGCTGGATCCGGGCCACGGAGGAAAAGACAACGGCACGAGCATCAACGAAAAGACCTACGCGCTCGATGTCGCGCAGCGGATGAAGAAAATCCTCGAGGCGGCGGGTCACCGGGTCGTCCTGACCCGGGAGGACGATACCTTCATCGAACTCAGGCAACGGCCGGCGATCGCGATTGCCAACCAGGCCGATGCCTTCGTCAGCATTCATTTCAACGCCCTCGCGAGGGACTCGAAGACGGGTGGGGTCGAGGTCTACACGTTTGCGCCGCAGTTCCAGCGTTCCGCGGATGCGTGGAGCCCGGCCAAGAAAGACGATGCCGAGGACACGGCGTCGCCGGTCAATCGTTATGATCACTGGAATGTGGTCCTCGCCCAGTCGGTCCACCGGCGCCTGGTCTACGATTTGAAGGCGCTGGATCGCGGGAAAAAACTCATGCACCTCGGAGCGTTGCGCGGGCTCAGTTGCCCGGGCGTCCTGGTTGAGTGCGGCTTCCTGACCAGCGAAGCCGAAGCGCGAAAAATATCCACGCCCGCCTATCGGCAGCAGCTCGCCGATGCGCTGGCGGCGGGGGTAAAGGACTATGCCGCCACGATCGATGCGGCACGACCCAAGCCCACGCCCGTGGTGACCACGCCGATTCCAGCGGGTGATGGCCCCAAGTGACGAGTTCCGCCCTGTCCGTGCAGTTGAGCGTTGAGTGATGAGAGGTCGAACCTCGGCGCCGAAGCGCGAGTCAACCTGCCCGAAAATCGATTCACTTTCCGGTTTGGCTCTCAACCCCTCAACCCTCAACGGAATGGTCGGATTCTTCGCCTCGCTCCGCCGGTTAAATCAGTCTACCGATCGCTCCATGTCATTTCACCGCTCACTTTCGTTTTGGGCTTGTGGCGCTTTGGTGGCGCTGGCGTTGGCGCCGTCGGTTCGTGCATGGAGCACCGATGGTCATATCATGGTCAGCCGGATCGCCCTAGCCTCGCTCCCGAAGGATTTTCCCGACTTCGTGCGCGAACCGGCCAATACCGAACGCATTCTCCATCTCGTCAATGTTCCCGATCGCTGGCGCAACGTGGAACCTTGGCTGAGCCAGTCGGGCCCGAGCTGGACGGACCATTTTTTCGACGTAGAGCAGGTGGTGGATGCCGGCCTGGATGCCCAAA
This sequence comes from Opitutaceae bacterium, assembly GCA_947474995.1. Taxonomy (GTDB): domain Bacteria; phylum Verrucomicrobiota; class Verrucomicrobiia; order Opitutales; family Opitutaceae; genus ER46. Next base: position 27,542 of record CANJNJ010000022.1, read on the forward strand.
AACTGCCGTCGCTGCGGCTCGACTTCGCGGTGACGTTTGCCGCCGCCCGCGCGGCCCACGCGCGGAATTTTCCCGCCATCGATCCGACGAAAAATATCGACCACACCAAGGAATGGATCGGTTTTGCCCCGTGGTCGGTGACGGAGTGGTACCAGAAAGTGCGCTCCGCGTTCTCGTACCTTAAGGCCTATGAGGAGGTCGGCGGGACGCCGGACGAAATCGCCAACGCCAAGGCCGACGCGATCTATGCCATGGGCATCTTGGGGCACTATGTCGGCGATTGTGCGCAACCTCTGCATACGAGCAAGCATCATGCGGGCTGGGTGGGGGCGAATCCGCACGGTTACACGACTTGGAGTGGATTCCACACGTGGATGGATAGCGGATTTATCTACAAGGCCGGGATTAATTTTGAACAGCTCGCGCCCCGGGTGAATTTGGCCGAGCCGCTGGCCGTGGCGCCGCGCCCGGACGGTCGCGATCCGTTTTTCGTCGTGGCCCTGAACTACATCCTGGCGCAAAACGAAATGGTCGAGCCGCTCTACCGCTTGGAAAAGGCCAGATTACTCGGCAACGGCGAGAACCCGATCACTCCCGAGGGCCGGGCCTTTGTCGAAGGACAGTTGCTCAAGGGCGGGTCGATGCTGGCCCAAGTTTGGCTGACCGCGTGGAAAACCGCGCCGATCGACACCTATCTGCGCACGCAGATTTTGGGCAAGCGGCAGATGACGGCGGGGGCGAAAGCATCCGGGACGGTGCCCGCGGCGGCGACAAAGTCCGCGCCATGAATTGGTCGGCGCTTGGACTGGTTGCGCTCGGCGGGGCCCTCGGCGCGGTGGCGCGTGACTTGGTGGGCGCCGCGATTCCGGCGGGGCGGCTACCCTGGGCGACCATCGTCATCAATATCGTCGGCTCGCTGCTCATCGGGTGGTTGATGGGGCGGCTGGTGACGATCAATGAGCATACATTGCACACGCACAGTTTTTGGGTCGTGGGCGTGTGCGGCGGATTCACGACGTTTTCGTCCTTTAGCTGGCAGACCATCGACCTGATGCAAAAGGGCCATTGGGGCGCCGCGGCGGTAAACGTGGTGCTTTCGATTTTCTGTTGTCTGCTCGCGACCTGGGCGGGCTGGAGACTCGCGCGATGAAATGGAGCGTGGTGTGGCTGGCGCTCGTGGTGTGGGCCCGGGCGGCCGACGGGGACGGCAACCTGGCGTCCCGCGTGATCATCCTCGCGAACTCCGACGACCCGGACTCCGTGCGGATTGCCCGGCATTATGCCGAGGTGCGCGCGGTGCCCGCCGCCAATCTGGTGGTGCTGCCGATGCCGCAGATCGAAACCATCACCTGGCGGGAATTCGTCACCACGATCTGGGACCCGCTGGTGGCCCAATTGGTGCGCGAGCGCTGGATCGAGGCGATCCCGATGTCGACGACCGATGCGGTGGGCCGCCAGAAATATGCGCCCTATCGTCATCGCATCGCCGCCCTGGTCGTGTGCCGGGGTGTGCCGTTGCGGATCGCGCACGACCCGGCGCTTTATGTGGATGCGCCGCCTTTTACCGTGCGCAGCGAGTTTCGGACGAATGCCGGCGCCGTGGACGCCGAACTCAGCCTGATGGCGATTCCCAATTATCCGATCAACGCCTTCGTGCCGAATCCGCTGTTTCAGAACGAACACCCGACTTTGTTCGAGTTGGCCACGGTGGTGAAAGTTTCCCGCCTCGATGGGCCCACGGCCAACGATGCGCTCGGTCTGGTCGACCGGGCGGTGGCGGCGGAGAAATCCGGGCTGCTCGGGCGCGCCTATGTGGACATCAGTGAACGCGATCCGGTCGGCAACGCGTGGCTCGAGGCAACCGCGAAGCAGCTCCTCGAATTGGGTTATGATACCGACATTGATCGAGCCCCGGCGACGATGCCGGTCACGGCCCGCATCGACGCGCCCGTGATGTATTTCGGTTGGTACGGTGGGAACGTCGAAGGACCCTTCATGCTGCCGGGTTTCCGTTTTCCGCCGGGTGCGATCGCGCTGCACATTCACAGCTACTCGGCCACGACTCTGCGCTCGGCCACGAGCGGTTGGGTGGGGCCCTTCGTGGCCCGCGGTGTGACGGCGACGATGGGCAACGTTTACGAGCCCTACCTGCAATTCAATCATCGGCCGAACCTGCTCCTGCGGGCCCTGGCCAAAGGGCAGAACCTGGTCGATGCCGCGTACTTTGCGCTGCAGGCCTTGAGCTGGCAGGAAGTTTTGGTCGGCGATCCCTTGTATCGGCCTTTCGCGATTCCGTTGGATGAGCAGATGAAGAATCTGGGTCAGCTGCCGCCGTGGCTGGCCGGCTATGCGGTCTTGCGCCGCATGCACCAGCTCGATGCCGCGGGCCAGCAGGTCGAAGCGACCGCGCTGGCCGCCTCCGCCCAGCGCGATGCGCCGAGTCTCGCGGTCGGTCTGGCCCTCGCCCAGCGCCTGCGTGAGGCGGGCGACATGGAGGCGGCGGCCAAGGCCCTTGGTTTCGCGCCCCTGCTTAAATCATTCGAGCCTGAAGAGTGGAGCCTCGCGCGCGAGGCGGCGCAGATGCTGGCCCGGTGTGGCCAGCCCGCGCGGGCCCTTGAGATCTGGCAAACCCTCCTGCACCTCCCCGCTTTGCCGCGAGAAGTGCGCCAGCCGTGGCTGGACGACGCTCGGGCGGCGGCGCGCAGCGCGGGCGATACCGTGCAGGCGTCCGCCTGGCAGGCCGAGATTGATCGGCTGAACGAGCCGCCGCTGCGGGCTCCGTAGCGGCGGTAATGGACTTTGGAGTGCGGGCCCGACCTGGCGCCGCTTTCGGTGGCTCGCGCCGGCGCACCAACAGGAAACAGCGACGAGCAGAAGCTCGGCGTCAAGAGCGGCGCCAGGTCGCCGCTCTCCAAAGTCCCAGACAGCCCCTCGTCGATGGACTCAGAGCTTTTCGACAATCCGGTCCGCGAGACCGTATTCGATCGCTTCCTTGGCGTTCAGGTAGAAATCGCGGTCGGTGTCGCGGTTGATCGTCTCCAGCGGCTGGCCGGATGCCTGGGCGAGGATGTTGTTCAACTCGAGGCGCAGTTTTTCCATTTCCTTCGCCTGGATGTTGATGTCGCTCGCCGGACCAATCATGCGGCCGGAGATCAGTGGCTGGTGAATCAGCACGCGCGAATGCGGGTAGAGCAGTCGACGCCCCTTGGATGCGCCGCACAGCAGGATCGACCCCATCGAGGCGGCCATGCCGGTCACCACGACCGTAATGGGCGACGTCACTAGGCGCATCGTGTCGAAAATCGCCATCCCGGCCGTGATCGAACCACCGGGCGAGTTGACGTAGAACGTGATGTCTTTCCCGGGTGCCGTGGTTTCGAGATAAAGGAGCTTCTCGGTGATATCCTTGGCGGTTTCATCGGTGACCGCGCCCCACAGGAAGATTTTTCGCTGCTCGAGGAACTTGCGCTGGATGAGCATGGCGACCGGCACATTCTTGCGGGCCTGCGCATCTTCCTGCTGCTCGTCGTCTTCATCATCGTCGTCGAGACGTGGCCGTGGAGCGGAAAGTCCGGGCTGGAGATTGTCGAAAGACATAGGGTGAAAACGTTGAGCGGGGATTGCGGATTGGCAAGTATGAGGTTCCGGCGGCGCCGGAACCTTGGGTTTTTCGCCGGCGGGGAAATATCTCTTACCGGTTCGTCGCACACCCGGAAGACTGCTTTTTTGAATGTCCGGTCTTTCAACTTTCAACGCTTTCTTCCCTCCCTGGCCCCGGCCGGGGCGGATCAATACCGAATCTTATCCGGCTTCGCCTGCCAGTCGGCAAACGTCCGCCGGGCTTCCTGGCCCAGCAGCGGCTTCATCTCGATGGCGCGTTGTTCCGGCGGAAGTGGCATCTGCTGGTAGATGAAATCGTCATCGAACCCGATGGCGGCGGCGTCGGTGCGGGTGTTGCCGTAAAACACGCGCGGAATCCGCGCCCAGTAAATCGCCGCGAGGCACATCGGGCAGGGCTCGCAACTGGTATAGAGTTCGCAGTCGTCGAGGGAAAATTTGCCCAGGGCGGCGCACGCTTCCCGGATCGCGGTGACTTCCGCATGGGCCGTGGGATCGTTGGTGGACGTGACGCGGTTTTGGCCCCGCGCGATGATTTCACCGCGGCGCACGACGACGCAGCCGAACGGCCCGCCGCGCCCGCCGCGCATGCCCTCGTCGGCCAGTTGGATGGCCTGGCGCATGAAATCTTCGGAACTCATGAAGTCGAAAAGGAAGCAACCTGCAGGTCCGGCGCAACGCTGACAACGGCATAAGCGGAAGACCGCGCGCGGCGAGCGCTGATGACCGGAATACGGACGGAGGGGTCGAATTGCTTGGCGGAACCCCAATGGCCTGCTAGTCGCTTGGCCTCCTCGGTCCGGAAATCCGGACCGCAGAAATTTTTATCTCATGAAATCAACCCTCATCGGCGGACTCGAAATTCTCGGTCCCATTGCGCCCCAACACGCCTCCGTGCTCACCCCCGAGGCCTGCACCTTTGTCGCGGGTATCTTTAAGAAGTTCGGCCCGCGCCGCCTCGAACTGCTCGCGCGCCGCGTTGCCCGCCAGAAGGAACTCGATGCCGGCAAGCTGCCGGATTTCCTGCCCGAGACCGCGCACATTCGCAACGACCCGTCGTGGCGCGTCGCGCCGGCGCCGGCCGACTTGCAGGATCGCCGCACCGAAATCACCGGTCCCGTGGACCGCAAGATGGTCATCAACGCGCTCAATTCTGGCGCGAAGGTGTTCATGGCTGATTTTGAGGATGCCACCACGCCGACGTGGGAAAACCTCCTCGATGGGCACGTCAATCTCCGCGACGCGATTCGCCGTACCATCACCCTCGAGATTCCCGGCGGCAAAAGCTACAAGCTGAACGACAAGACCGCCACGCTGCTCATCCGCCCGCGCGGCTGGCACCTCTCGGAAAAGCATGTGCGCTTCGACGGCCAGCCGGTCGGCGGCGGGATGTTCGATTTCGGTCTCTATTTCTTTCACAACGCGAAGGAGCTCCTCGCCCGCGGCAGCGGTCCGTATCTTTACCTGCCGAAGATGGAGAGCCACCTCGAGGCGCGGCTGTGGAACGACGTGTTCACTTACGCGGAAGCCACCCTCGGTGTCCCGCACGGCAGCGTTCGCGGCACGATGCTCATCGAAACCATCCTCGGAACGTTCGAGGCCGAGGAGATGCTCTACGAGCTGCGCGAGCACGCCAGCGGCCTGAATTGCGGGCGCTGGGACTACATTTTCTCGCGGATCAAGAAGCTGCCGAAGCTCGGCCTGTTCCCCGATCGCGCACTGGTGACGATGACCTCGCCCTTCATGCGTGCATATTCCCTGCACGTGATCAAGATTTGCCACCGTCGCGGCGCTTTCGCGATGGGCGGCATGGCCGCGCAGATCCCGATTAAGAACAATCCCGCCGCCAACGAGGCCGCCATGGCCAAGGTCCTCGCCGACAAGGAGCGCGAGGCGACGGACGGTCACGACGGCACTTGGGTCGCGCACCCCGGCCTCGTGCCGATCGCGCTGCAGGCGTTCGACAAGCACATGCCGCAGCCGAACCAGGTCTCGCGCCAGCGCCCCGATGTGAACGTGACCGCCGCCGAACTGCTGGCGGCGCCTCCCGGCAATATTACCGAGGCGGGCGTACGTTTGAATCTCAGTGTCGGCGTGCAGTACCTCGAAGCCTGGCTCGGCGGGCTCGGCTGCGTGCCGCTCTACAACCTGATGGAAGACGCGGCGACCGCCGAGATTTCGCGCGCCCAACTCTGGCAGTGGCACCGTTTCGGCGCCACGATGGCCGACGGCCGCAAAATCACGAGTGAACTCTACGACACGTTCATGGCCGAGGAACTCACCAAGATCCAGGGTGAGATCGGGGCCGATCGTTACGCCAAGGGGAATTTCCCGAAGGCCATCCAGATGTTTCTGGGCATGGTGAAGGCCGATGTGTTCGACGAGTTCCTGACGGTGCCTGCCTACGAACAGATCGCCTGACGGCGATCAAGCTCCAAGCCACCAATCTCCAAGATCCCGAGAGCCTCCCATGGCCAAAACTCCAACTTTTTGGTTGGAATTTGAAGTTTCATTGGAACTTGGAGCTTTGAGGCCGTGCGATGCGGACCCTGGCGCAACTTAACCAAGCCGACCGCCCGGCCTTTGTCGCGGCGCTCGGCCACCTCTTCGAACATTCCCCGTGGGTCGCCGACGAGACGTGGTCGCGGCGCCCGTTTCGCGATGGAGCGCACCTGCATGCCGAACTCTGTGTGACGATGCGAGCCGCGTCGCGCGCGCGGCAGTTGGCGCTGATTCGCGCCCACCCGGATTTGGCGGGCCGGCTGGCGCCGCAGCGAAAACTGACGGCCGAGTCGACGCGCGAGCAGGCCAGCGCCGGCCTGGGCGAACTCACGGCGGCGGAAATGGCGGAATTCCGAAAACTCAACGACGCCTACCGCGCCCGCTTGGAATTTCCGTTCATCATCTGCGCCCGGCTGAACGACAAGGCGACCATCGTGGCCGCGATGCGTTTACGCGCGGTGAACCCTCCGGAACAGGAGTTTCAAACGGCGCTGGGCGAAATTGAAAAGATCGCCTGGTGGCGCCTGCAGGATGCGTTGCAGGCGGCTTGAGTGCAGGTCCAGCCGGACGTGTCGGTATTTTTTGCCACAGATTTCACAGCTGGGCACAAATACTGGCCTCAAACCACGAGCTTCCATTTGTGCTCATTGGTGTAATTTGTGGCCAAAAGGATTGAAGGTTTGGCCATGCTGGAGCGAAGAAGAACTTCGACGGCTGCGGGCAGTTTTATAGATAACAGCGTGGAAGTCGTGGATCAGGTGTGGCGCATTTTATCCGTGTTCATCCGTGTAATCCGTGGTTAAAGATTCCACCCATGCCAGCCAAACTCAGCACCCACGTCCTCGATCTCACCACGGGCCGGCCGGCGGCCGGGATGAAGCTCGAGTTGTGGCGGCACGGGACCACGCGCGAGTTGCTCAAGCAGGTGACGACCAATCTGGACGGCCGGACCGATGCTGTGCTCCTCGACGCCGCCGCGGTGACCGTGGGCGAATACGAGTTGGTCTTCGCCGTGCGCGACTATTTCGTCGGCCGCGGAGTCGCTTGCGATTTCCTCGATCGCGTGCCGATTCGCTTTTCCATTTCTGATGCGACCGCCGGTTATCATGTGCCGCTGCTCGTGACGCCCTGGGCTTACAGCACCTATCGGGGAAGCTGAACCAAGCATGGCGACCGGCGCGCAAGACCTGAGGCGGATGCTCGACGAACTCGGCCGGATTTCGGACGAGCGCGGCCGGCTGACACGGACCTTCCTGTCGCCCGCCATGCGGCGAGCCAATGCGCGGGTCGCCACGTGGATGCGAAGCGTCGGACTGAACGTCCGCGAAGACGCCACCGGCAATCTCATCGGCCGGCTCGAAGCGCCGCGGTCGGGCGCCAAGACGCTGTTGCTGGGCTCGCATCTCGACACGGTGCGTGCCGCCGGCCGCTTCGATGGCGCTTTGGGTGTGCTGTTGCCCATTGTGGCGCTCGGCGAACTGCGCCGGCGCGGGGTGGCGCTGCCGTTCGCGGTGGAGGTGCTGGGATTTTCCGAGGAGGAAGGCGTACGCTTTTCGAGCGCGTATCTCGGAAGCAAAGGGTACACGGGACAGCTGCGGGCAGCGGACTTGAAGTTGCGCGATGCCGGTGGGGTGAGCGTGCGGCAGGCGATGGCCGCGTGGACCCGCGGCGCCCCCACCGCGGAACTTCGGTCAGCCGCGGCGAGGGCGCCGCGTCCCCAGCAATGGCTCGGTTACCTCGAAGTACACCTCGAGCAGGGCCCGGTGTTGGAGGCGAAGCGTCTGGCCGTTGGCGTGGTGTCGGCCATCGCCGGACAAACGCGCGGGCGACTGACGTTTTGCGGCCAGGCGGGGCATGCCGGCACCACCCCGATGGCGCTGCGCCGCGACGCTTTCACGGGAGCCGCGGAGTGGGCGTTGGCGGTCGAGACGTTGGCGCGGCGCAGCTCGCCGCTGGTCGCAACCGTCGGCGCGGTGGTCGTGGCGCCCGGTGCGCCCAATGTGATTCCTGGCGAAGTCGTTCTTTCCCTCGATGTGCGGCATCCGGACGACGGCGCACGCCGGGACGCGCTGCGGCGGCTGATCGCGGACGCGAAGAAAATTGCCCGTCGGCGGGGACTCACGTGCGAGTGGCAAGTCACCCAGGACAACGGCGCCGTTTCCTGCTCCGTGCCGTTCACGGACCTGCTCGCCCAGAGCGTGCGGGCGGTGCAGCGTCGCTCGTTGGCGCTGGTCAGCGGCGCGGGCCACGATGCCGTGGTGATGGCGGCGCTCACGCCGGTGGCGATGCTCTTTGTCCGGTGTCGCGAAGGGCTCAGCCATCACCCCGACGAATTTGCCTCGCCCGCCGATCTCAACGTTGCGCTCCGAGTAATCGTGGATTTTCTGACCCGGCTGGCGGGCCACGAGAAAATCTGAACTGCCGGCTCAGGCGGTTGAGCCACAAACTACCCCGATGGGCCCAAGGGCGCTGGGATTGGATTTGTGCAATTTGTGTAATCCGTGGCTAAACGGTATCGATTGATTGGTTTTGTCCGTGCCACTTGGCTTTTCGATGGCTAAGCAATGGCATCGTGAGCAGCCAACTTGATCTCATCGTCCGCGGCGGTCGCATCATTACGCCTGACGGTATCGTCGAGGGCGACGTCGCTGTCGCGGAAGGGCGTTTTGTCACCCTTGCCCCGTCGATTTCCGATGAAGCCGCGACCGAAGTGGACGCGGCGGGTCGCTTTGTTTTTCCCGGCTTGATCGACGCTCACGTCCATTTCAACGAGCCGGGTCGCACGGAATGGGAGGGCCTGGCTTCGGGGACGGCGGCGCTCGCGGCCGGGGGCGGCACAGCGTTTTTCGACATGCCGTTGAATTCTGAGCCACCCGTGCTCGACGCTGCGGCGCTGCGGGCAAAGCGGAAACTCGTCGAAGAGAAGTCGTGCCTCGATTTTGCCCTCTGGGGCGGACTTACGCCGCTTAACCTCGATAAGCTGGCTGGACTGCAGGCCGCGGGGGCAATCGGTTTCAAAGCGTTCATGTGTCCGAGCGGAATTGACAGTTTTCCCGCGGTCGATACCGAGACGCTGCGCGAAGGCATGAAGCGGGCGGAAAGGCTCAAGATGATCGTCGCCGTGCACGCGGAGGACGCCGCCCTCGCCGAAAAATTCACCGCCCTTCAGAAAGCCAAGGGTCGATCAGACGCGCGCGCCTGGTTGGCCTCGCGACCGGTGGAGGTGGAATTGGAAGCGATTCGCGTCGCGCTTGAGTTGGCGGGTGAAACCGGCTGTGCCCTCCACATCGTTCACGTCAGCAGCCCGGAAGGCGTTGCACTTATCACCGAGGCCCGATCCCAGCGGGTCGATGTCACGGCCGAGACGTGCCCCCATTATCTGCTGCTGAACGACAAGGATGTCGCACGGATTGGGCCGCTCGCGAAGTGTGCGCCGCCGATTCGCGAGGAGAAGCGCCGTGCCGCCCTGTGGAAAGAGGTGCTGGCCGGCCGCATCCAGACCATCGGCTCAGACCATTCGCCGGCGCCACCGGAAATGAAGACGGCGGAGAATTTTTTTGAAATCTGGGGCGGTATTGCCGGCTGCCAGCATGGCTTTCCGCTGCTATGCTCGGCCTGCGTCGACACCATGGAGACCGACTTGCCGGTCCTGGCCGCCGCCTATGCGGGCAATGTCGCGCGCCGCTTTCGAATCAAGGAGCACAAAGGGGCGATCGCGCTGGGGCGCGACGCCGATTTCACGTTGGTGGAGTTCGGTCGTTCCGAGAAAATCCGCGCAACCGATCTGTGGACCCGTCATCGGGTCAGTGCTTATGTTGGCTACGGAACGACGGCCCGTGTGACGGATACCTATGTCCGGGGCAAAGCGGTGTACGCGAACGGACGGTTGGTGAACCTGCCGCAGCCGGGGCAGTTTCTGCGGCCTGAGTTGACGGCCTAGAGTCCGGCGTCGTGGTCGGTCGCCCGGTCCGAAGATCGTGAAAGGTGGGCCGTCCACTCCGTGGGCGGCCGAGGGACCGTGAGGTGGAACGTATTACTCAGGCCGCGCACGGAGTGCCCGGCCCACCCGGTACGATGATCGCGAAAGGTGGGCCGTCCACTCCGTGGGCGGCCGAAGGGATCGTGAGGTCGAACGTAGTACTCAGGCCGCGCGCGGAGCGCCCGGCCCACCCCGTACGAAGATCGCGAAAGGTGGGCCGTCCACTCCGTGGGCGGCCGAAGGGATCGTGAGGTCGAACGTCGTACTCAGGCCGCGCGCGGAGCGCCCGGCCCACCCGGTACGAAGATCGTGAAAGGTGGGCCGTCCACTCCGTGGGCGGCCGAAGGGATCGTGAGGTCGAACGTCGTACTCAGGCCGCGCACGGTGTGCGCACCCTAGCCTTGGCGACGGTGGGAGCGCCCGGCCCACCCGGTGCGATTGCCGGCAGCGATTGCCAAAACCCTGCGGCACACGCCGGGCCGTTGTTATTTCGTCTCCTCTCTTGGCTCATTTTGTGTCTTCTCTTTCGGGGCGGCCAACGATCTGGGCGCCCTTTTCCTCCTCTCCATGAATTTTCCCTTCGGCCAGACCCGCACCCGGATTGCCGAGCGCCATGCCCTCATCGCGCCCGATGGGCAGGTGAAGAGCCAGATTCCGGGCTTCAGCGGTACCGCGACGGTGATTCTCATCAACGAGACGATGGGCGCAAATTTTGCGCAATTGTTGGTGACCTTCGAGTCCGGCGGTCGCGCGGCCCAGCCGGCCAACGAAATCGAAACCTGCGGCTATTTTGAAACGGGCGGAGGCACCGTGGCCATCGGTCGCGATAAAAAACGCTGTGGGCCCGGCGGTTTCTTTTTTTCCCCGGCCGGCGCCGCGTGGTCCATCACGGCCCCGAAGCGTGGCACGCGGGTGTCCTTGTTTCAGAAAAGGTTTTCGCCGCTGGCGGGCGTGGCGGCGCCGCGCGCCATCATCGGTGACGCGTCCCGCGTCAAGGGACAGCCGTTTCTCGGTGATCCGGACGCGCGCTTGCAGGTGCTGCTGCCGGACGAGCCGGCCTTCGACCTCGCCGTCAACATCTTCACCTATCAGTCGGGCGCGACGCTCCCGTTTGTCGAGACCCACGTCATGGAGCATGGCTTGCTGATGCTTTCCGGCCAGGGGGTCTACCGGCTGGAAGACTCGTGGTATCCCGTGGCCGCGGGCGATGTGATTTGGATGGCGCCGTATTGCCCGCAGTGGTTCGTGGCGATGGGGAAGACGCCGGCGAGTTATTTGTATTACAAGGATGTGAATCGCGCGGCAGTGTGAGGGTCTTGTCGCCGCGAGGAGTCAAGCGCCATGGCCCGCCCGCTGAAATTTTGTGGGACGACCACGCGAGTTTGGGCCCCTTGGCGCATGACCAATTCCATGTCACGGCCGTGACATGGAATTGGCACCCTCCCCGGATCGGGTGTTTTGCCCACGAGCGCGAACTTGTCGAATTGCGAACGGTGCCGCGATGAACGGCGGAAGGGGGTTGCCCGTGGCCCGCAGCTGGCTAAACACGGACCATGAGTAATACGACCGTCGCGCACCTTAGCGCGGCGCCGACCGAGGACTTCGAGTTTACGTTAAACGGCGAACGGGTGCAGGTGAGGGGCGTGCCGGCCACCGCGACGCTGCTCGACTGGCTGCGCGGCGCCGGTCGAACCGGGAGCAAGTGCGGGTGCGCCGAGGGTGACTGCGGCGCGTGTTCGGTCGCGCTGCTGGAACGCGATGCCACGGGTCAACCAACCTATCGTGCGATCAACAGCTGCATTGCCCTGCTCCCGATGTTTGCCGGTCGCGAGGTGGTGACGGTCGAGGGACTTGCCACCGATAAATTACACCCGGTTCAAGCCGCGATGGTCGAGCACTACGGATCGCAGTGTGGCTATTGCACGCCGGGCTTGGTCGTCTCGATGTTCGAGGGCTACTATCGCGCGGAGCTGAAGTCTCCGGCCGCGATTAACGATCAACTTTGCGGCAACCTCTGCCGCTGCACGGGTTATCGACCGATCCGCGACGCGATGGTTGGGGCGCTGCAGCAGCGCCCCAACCAAGGAGAAGACTCATTTGCCGATCGCTTGAAGGAACCAGTGGAGCCGCTGACGGCGCTGAACTACGCCGCGGGCGGGGAGAAATTTTTCCGGCCGACTTCGCTCGCGGATCTTTTTGCCCTCAAGCACCGGCACGCGGACGCCAAGCTCGTCGCGGGCGCGACCGAAATTGGCGTCGAGCTGAATAAGCAATTCAGGAAATTCCCGACCCTCATTTCGACCGAAGGGGTGCCGGAGTTGACGCAAATCACGGCGACGAAAACCGAATGGCGCCTGGGGGGGGCAGCGTCCCTCACGGCGATCGAGGAGGCGCTCGCGGGCGAGTTTCCCTCCATCGCAAAAATGCTGGCCGTGTTCGCCTCGCGACAAATTCGCAACCGCGCCACGTTGGGGGGCAATCTGGTGACGGCTTCGCCGATCGGCGACAGCGCGCCGGTGCTGCTGACCCTCGATGCCCGGGTCGTGCTGGCCTCGACGCTCGGGGAGCGGACGGTGGCGTTGGCGGATTTTTTCACCGGCTATCGCCAGACCCAGCTCCGGCCCGACGAGGTGATGAGGGATATCATCCTGCCCCGTCCCGCGGCGGCGGGAGCCGCGGGCCTGACCCGGCGCGTGGATTTCCAAAAGGTTTCTCATCGGCGCGAACTCGACATCAGCATCGTGGCCGGCGCGTTTGCCGTGGACTGCGATGCCACCGGGATTGTCCGCCACGCGCGGATCGCCTTCGGTGGCGTGGCGGTGATGCCGCTGCGGGCGCGCCGGGCGGAAGCCGCGCTCGAAGGCAAGAAACTGGGCGAGGCGGCCGCCGCGGTGGCCGAAATTCTTCGGGGCGAATTCAAGCCGATCGACGACGTGCGCGGCAGCGCCGAATATCGCCGCGGCGTGGTGGTGGCGCTGTGGGAGAAATTTGTTTCGGGCGAGGTCAGCCTGGCCGTGGATGTGCCACCGACGTTTGCGGGCAGCGCCCCGTGGCCGGTGGCGGATTCGTCCCGCCAACTCCGCCACGACAGTGCGGTCGGCCACGTGACGGGCCGTGCGCTCTATGTTGGCGACACGGCGCAGCGCCGGCCGATGCTCGACGTCTGGCCGGTGCTGGCCTCGCATGCCCGGGCGAAAATTACGCGCCTCGATGTGTCAGTCGCCCGCACCGCCCCGGGCATCGCGGCCGTGCTGACGGCCGCGGACGTGCCGGGTCACAACAATGTCGGCGTGGCGCGGGCGGACGAGACGCTCTTCGCCGCCGGTGACGTGCTCTATCACGGGCATCTTGTGGCCCTCGTCGTGGGCGAGTCGCTGGCCGAGTGCCGGGCCGCCGCGGCGCTGGTGGCCGTGGACTATGAGCCGGCTCCGGCGGTGCTGGGCATCCGGGATGCGATCGCGAAGGAAAGCTTTCACAGTGCGCCGCGCCTCATGACGCGCGGTGATTGTGCCGCGGCGCTGCGGGACGCGCCGCATCGCCTCGCGGGTGAATTCGAGTTTGGCGGCCAGGAACACTTCTACCTCGAGAGCCAGGCGGCCTGGGCCGAGCGCGGCGACGATGGGGATATCGTGATGGCGTCGAGCACGCAGCATCCGTCGGAGATTCAGACGATTGTCAGCGAAGTGCTGCAGCTGCCGCGGAATAAGATCGTCGTGCAGGCCCCGCGGATGGGCGGAGGTTTCGGGGGCAAGGAAACCCAGGGCAACACGCCGGCCGCGCTCGTGGCGCTGGCGGCGATGAAGACCGGCCGGCCCGTGCGGATTCAGTTCGATCGCGATCTCGACATGATGCTCACGGGCAAACGGCATCCCTTCTACGCGAAGTTCGAGGTGGGCTTCGCTGGCGATGGGCGGCTGCGCGCCGTGCAGGCGGATTTGGTCTCGGACGGTGGCTGGGCGCTCGACTTGTCGCAACCGGTGCTCGACCGGGCTCTATTTCACCTCGACAACGCGTACTATTTGCCGGCGGTCCGGCTCACCGGAAAAATCGCGAAGACCAACGTCGCGTCGAACACTGCATTCCGCGGTTTCGGCGGACCGCAGGGCATGCTCGTGATCGAGGAAATTCTGGACCGCGTGGCGCGCACGCTCGGTCTGCCGCCGGAAGTCGTGCGCGAGCGGAATCTCTATCACGGCAGCGGCGTGACCAACACGACGCATTACGGCGAGGACATTGGCGACAACCGGGTGCAGGCGATGTGGCGGCTGGTGCAGGAGCAGGCGAAATTTGCCGAGCGGCGCCAGGAGGTCGCCGCGTGGAACGCCACCCACGCACGGGTGAAGCGCGGCCTTGCCGTGACGCCGGTGAAGTTTGGAATTTCCTTCACGCTCACGCATTACAACCAGGCGGGGGCACTGGTGCACATTTATCAGGATGGGACGGTGCAGGTGAACCATGGCGGCACCGAGATGGGGCAGGGGCTGAACACGAAAATTATCGGCGTGGTCATGCGCGAGCTGGGGATTCCCGCGTCGTCGATTCGGATGATGCCCACGAGCACGGACAAAGTGCCGAATACCTCGGCGACCGCGGCGTCGGCCGGCGCGGACTTGAACGGGGCCGCCGTGCGCAACGCCTGCCTTACCCTGCGCGAGCGGCTGGCGCCCGTGGCGGCCAGGATGATGGGCGTGGGGGCGGACGAACTGACCTTTGCCAACGGCTTCGTGCTGGCGCGAACCCCCTCATCGAGGCATGACCGGGGCCGCCTGCCGTTCGCCAAGGTTGCGATCGGGGCCTACGGCGAGCGTGTCAGTCTTTCGGCGACGGGCTTCTACGCGACACCGGGCATTCATTGGGACTGGGCGACGAGGTCGGGCCGGCCCTTCGCCTACTACGCGTGCGGCGTGGCGGTCGCCGAGGTTGAGGTCGACGGTTACACCGGCATGAGCCGCGTGCGGCGCGTGGAGATCGTCCACGACGTCGGCGACTCGCTTAATCCAGGCGTGGATCGCGGGCAAATTGAAGGCGGCTTCGTGCAGGGCATGGGCTGGCTCACGAGTGAGGAATTGAAATGGGACGCGGCCGGCCGGCTGCTGACGCACAGCGCCAGCACCTACCAAATTCCGGCGATCAGCGATGCGCCGATGGAGTTCAACGTCACGCTCCTGCCCGACGCGGCGAACGCGAACGCCATTCACGGCAGCAAAGCCGTGGGCGAGCCGCCGTTCATGCTGGCGTTTTCCGTGCGTGAGGCGATTCGCGATGCGGTCGCGAGTTTCGGTACCCCCGGCGGCCAGGTGCCACTGGCTTCGCCCGCGACGGGCGAAGCCGTGTGGCGGGCGATTGAGAGCCGGCGACGATAACACGGCGCGTTTCCGGCCGTCTTTTGCGCTGCTGGCTCTGCCAGCATGAGCGGCCCGCGTGGAATCCTTCACGGCAATGTCACCGGCGTGCGCGCCATCCCGCACACGAGCCCCCAGCCGGTCGCCTCGTCGTACAGCGCGATCGTGTCGAAGGTCGCCGCACCGTTTGATGCGCCCAGCGCAACCTCGAGCCGCGAACCGCGGCCATCCGACGAGTGACGCCACCGGGCAGGGATCGTCGCGTCCGGCATTCGCCGCCACACCAGCCGCGCCTCTGCGCCCTCGACCGCATACCAGAACCAGCCTCGTGCACCGCGGGCCAGATGGATGACGGTGGCGCCGCTGGCCTCGATCTCCAGCCTTGCGAGCTGGCGGCCGTGTTCGTCCGCCAGTTCGTAAACTCCCGGCGTGGGTATTTGGCCCTCGCTCCAGGAAAGCTCGGCACGTCCGGCACTCGTGCCAGTGGCGATCGATTCCGTCCCGGCTGGGAGGTGCCACTGGAGCCGCCCTCCGGCGGTTTCCACCGCGTAGCCACGCCGGCCGCGGACCGTCGCGAACGCCTGGGGCAAATGGGCCCGTTGCTTGGCCAGCACCTGCGCCCTGACCGCTTCGAGGTTTCTTTCCGCGTCCGCCCGCATCGGCACGGTCGGCAAAATCGCGTCGGTGAGCATGCGCAGGTTCCAGCCGGCTGCGCTCAGACGCTCGGCCTGCTCCCACCGGGCGGGTGCAGGGGCAGCTGCATTCGTGGCGGCTTCGTCCAGCCGAATCGACGTGGCGCCGCTCGGGTCGGGCGCCGCCAAATCGTCGTGAGCGGGCGCGGCGGGTTGTTGCCGGTTATCCGCGGCGCGAGCCCTACGTTGCGCCTCCTCCGCCCAAGCGTCCGCCCGCGCGAGCGCGGCGTCGGCGCCGCGAGCCGCGACGGTGGGTTTCGTGGTCGCGTTCCGGTCGCTCGTTGTGGGCCGCGCCCGTGCTTCTTCGGCGTCGGTCTTTTCCGTCTTCGTTTCCCGCGCTTCGGTCGCTGGATTTTTCCGATCTGCTGCGACGCGGTTGGCCGCGGGTGCCGGCGCACGATCGCTGGGTGCATCGTGCGGAGGCGGCGGCGGCGGTTTGGCCGCGGGCGCGGGTGGCGGCGTGATTCCAATCTCCGCCGTTGCCATCGCGCCGCTCGTGCTCGTGCCGGCTTGTGGCATGGCGGCGGCATTCGGGCCCGCCGGCGAACCGGTTGCGGCCGCCGGCGAGCCCGCCGCACCTGCGGTCGGGTTCATTGGACCTGCGGCCGATCCCATCGAGCCTGACCAGCCCGCCGGCGTTGCACCCGCCGGCCCCGCTGCGCCAGTCGACAGTCCGGCTTGCGACACGACCGGCGTCGGTGCGCCGGTCTCCTGGCTCCGCCTCATCACCTTGGCCGCGGGTTCGTCCGGGTCGGCCCGCGTCCGCGCGAACTCCGCCGTTGTTCCGCTCCCGCGGGGATCAATTCCGGCCGTGGGATCGCTCTCGGCCCGTGCGTAGACCGGTGAGCGTTCGGGCGCGCGGGCGGCCGTTTCGCCCAGACGCGTCGCGGGCAGTCCAGGCGTGAAATACTTCGCTGCGCGCTCGGTGGCGTTGTCGCCGGGTGCTGTCCGTGCTCCCGTCCGGTCGGCGGCGGTCCGCCATTGCCAACCGCTCCATCCCGCTCCCCCGAGAGCCAGCGCCGCGAACCACGCCATGGCCATCCGCCGCCGGCGCGATGGCGGGCTCCCTGTCTTAGGCCCTGGCGCTGCCCCGCCGAAATCCTCCGTGCCAGGGCCCGTTTCGCGTTTGCGCGATTCGGGAAAAAACGGCACGGCTGCCGGCGCTCCCCCCCAGCTGTGCAACCGCAGCCCGGACTCGGTGCAGGCGATAAAAGTGGCGAGTTCCGCGTCCGGCATGGCGAGCAGGCGCGCGACCAGCCCGTCCATGGCCGACGCGAGTTGGGCAATGTTCGCCGGATTTTTCCTCTCCGCGGTCTGGCGTCCGGCGGTCGCGCGATCGCGGGCATTTTCCGCCAGGGCGTGTTGGTCGCTCTTGAGCCGTTTCCGCAGGGCCGCGAACTCCGCGCCCGTTGGGGTCCGCTGTTCCGTTTCCTCCCGCCACGTCCACGCGACGATCTCGTCCTCGGTGCGCCGCTGCGGGGCGAGGAGGATGTCCCGAAAATAGGGACTGAGCACCGGCCAATACTGATAAACGACGCTATTGCCGATCCACAGAATCGATTTCGGATCGCGGCCCCAATGCACCTCGGCGGTTGCCGTCCGACTGTTGCGTGCCGACCTCATCGCTCGTGGGCTCCCGCGCCTGTGGCGCTGGCACCATCGGCCTCCGAACTGAGCGTGGCCAGTGGCCATCGATAGGTCTGGCCCGCGTCGAACCGCGCCGGGAACTGCCGAACCGTCTCCGGTCGGGCCGGCGTCGAGATCAGGGCCTGCTCGATTCGATAGTCGCCGCCGGGCAGATCCAGGTCGGCATTGCCGCGCGGTTCGATCCGCACGAGCCGCGCGTCTCCCCCCGCCGCCGGCGCCACCGCTATCGCCCACGGATAAGGCGTGAGGTTGACCACCGCGAGGCGCGCCGGCGCTACCACCAGCGGTCCGGTGGTTGGCGGCGTGGCGCAACCGGCCAGCGCCAGCGCCGTCCACCACGGCGCAAAAATTTGCCGGCAACAGAGGTTCGGGCGGATTCGCATGAGGAGGCCGGGCGCTCGTCCGGCCTGACGTCGTCGCACGGCGACCCGCCAGCGTGGACCGAAGTGGCACCCTGCACCTCCTTCATCGGCCCGGTTGACGTTTTCCGAAACTCTTCTTTTGCCGGCGAGGTCGGGTGGTGGGCGATGGAGGGGCGAACAGCGGAAGTCCCACTTTAAAGTTTAGAGCGCGCGTTTATTCTGCCCAGGAGATTGTTGCCGGCCTCGCTGCGGCCGGTCGGCGCAGCTGCACCGAGGTTAGCGGCTCCGGCGACAAGCAGCCTCTACGTTCGCACCTGGCCTGTGCCGTCGATCAGGAACTTGTACGAACAAAGTTCCCGCAAACCCATCGGGCCGCGGGCGTGGAGCCGATCGGTGCTGATGCCGATCTCCGCCCCATAGCCAAATTCGAAGCCGTCGTTGAACCGGGTACTCGCGTTCCAAAGTACTACCGCGCTGTCCACCGCCGCCTGGAAACGCTGCGCGGTCTTGGCGTCACGCGTCACGATGACGTCGCTGTGCGCCGAGCCGTCGCGGTTGATCGTCGTGATGGCCGTTTCGAGGGAATCCACGACCCGCACCGCCAGAATGAGATCGAGGAACTCGGCGGTGTAATCCGCCAGTGTCGCCTGCAGATGGGAGATCTTGGCGTCTTCCAGGATTCGAGCCGCCGTATGATCGCAGCGCAGTTGAACGCCCTTCGCGATCAGGGCCGCGGCGAGGCGCGGCAGGAGCGTTCCGGCCGCCGCGGTGTGGACGAGCAATTGCTCCGCGGCGTTGCACACGCCCGGCCGCTGCGTCTTGGCGTTGATCAGAATCTTCTCCGCGATGTCCGCGTCGGCGTCGCGATCGACATAAACAAAGCACACGCCCGTGTAGTGCTTGATGACGGGAATGGTGGAGTTCTCGGCGACAAACCGAATCAGGCTCTCGCCCCCGCGGGGGATGATGCAGTGGACCAGCGTGTCGAGTTTGAGGAGCGTGTTGAGCGCCGCGCGGTCGGTCGTGGGCACGAGTTGCACGGCTTCGGTCGGCAGGCCGGCGTCGGCGAGCGCCCGCGTGATTAAGGCCGCGAGTGCCGTGTTGGTGTGAAAGATTTCCTTGCCGCCCCGCAGGATGCAGGCGTTGCCGCTTTTCAGGCAGAGGATCGCGCAGTCAATGGTCACGTTGGGCCGCGCCTCGTAAATGATGCCGATGACGCCGATCGGCACGCGCACCTTGCGAATGACGAGTCCGTTGGGGCGCGTCGTGGACTCGAGTACATCGCCGACGGGGTCGGGGAGCGCGATGACTTCGCGGACGGACTGCGCGAGATGGCGCAGCCGTTGTTCGTTCAACGTCAATCGATCCCGCGCGGCCGAAGATAGCGCCGTCCCCTCGGGCGAGAGCAGATCACGCTGATTCTCCGCCAGCAGTTCGAAATGCGACGCGTCAATGAGATCGGCCAGCTTGGCGAGAGCGGCGTTCTTCTTCGCGGTCGGCATCGTCGCCAGCACGAGCGACGCGGCGCGGGCGCGCTGCGCGAGGGACGTGACGAGTTGGACCAAATCGGCGGACATAGAAGGGGAACTGTCTCACGCAACCTGTGGATAGCGCAAAGGCAAATTTGCGCCGGGGCGCCGCCTCCGACCGGCGCGGCTGGATACTACTTTGGGGAATCACTCATTTTCGTTCGGCCCTCCACTTGGGCGACGGCGGCGCGCCAAGGTTTTCCGTTGCCGATCCCAACGTCCTGGCCGCGCACGGAGTGCCCGGCCCACCCGGTACGAAGATCGGCAAAGGTGGGCCGTCCACTCCGTGGGCGGCC
>CANJNJ010000023.1 GCA_947474995.1 Opitutaceae bacterium
CAATAGACCATCCGCTCCGCCAGGCGCTGCGGCTCGTCGGCGGCGAAGGGTGTTTGCGCCAGCGGCACGAGCGCCGGCGGGCCGGAAGGAAAAGAAGCGTAGGCAAAAAAATTCCGGGAGTCGGTCGAATCAACCAGCAGCGTGTAGCCCGCGCGATCCAGCCGGTAACCGCGGCTATTCACCGCCACGGCCGATCGCCGCTCCGCCGGAATCGGCGCGAACAAATTCTGGCCGAATCCCACCCACGGCCGCGTGTCACCCAGCCAGGCCAGAATCGTCGGCAACAAGTCCACGTGACTCGCGGGAAATTCCTCCCGCCGCGGTCGACCGACGAGCCGCTCCGGACCGTGGACGAGCGCGGCGGTCCAGACATTCGCGTCCGTCGGCAAGCCGCGGAGGCGTTCATCGATCGGTTCGTTCGTGTTGTCGGCGTGATCACCAATTACGATCACGACGGTATTGTTGGCGCGCGGCCGCGTTTCGAGAAATGCCACGACCCGCGCGATCTGGGCGTCGATGTGCCGCAGGCAGCGGTCATAGCGGTCTTGCGCGCCCAATCCCTCGGACAACGGTTCGTCATCCTCGGGGGTGAACGGCGTGTGGGTGCCATTCGAGGCGACGTAGGCAAAGAACGGCCGACCCGGCGCGCGGGCATCGTGGGCGCGCACCAGGCTCACAAAGTTGTCCATCACCAGACGGTCGGGCCGCGTCTGAAAATAAAACAGGTCGTTCCCGGGCAGCTGGAAATCGAGGTCGTCAAACCACCGCCGCGCCCAGACGAGTTGGTTGTCGAAGCTCGGATTGCCGCCCCAAAGGGCCATCGTCCGATAGCCCGAAGCGCGGAGGCGACCCGGGAGCGAGTCGCTCGTGAGGTTCGGAAAATTCGCGATGATGAAGCCCCAGCGATGTTCCCAAACCCCGGCGTTAATCGCGATGAAGCCGCGGGGACTCGGGTCGCCGTTCGCGATATAGCGGGGAAACGTCACGCTCCGCGCGGCGAGCGCATCGAGATGCGGCGTTACCGACAGACCCGGCGGCCGCGGATTCAGGCCCCAGCCGACGTCCCGACCGCGGAGCGATTCGACGACGAAAATCACGATGTCCGGCGGATCGATGGGGCCGGTTGAGTTTTCCGCCGCGCCGGCCGCGGCCACCTTCACCGTCCGCATCAGAGGAAATTCGTCCGCCATCCAGCGACTCGTTCCGGCCGGATCGAGAAATTGCCGCAGCTCCGCGCGATCCCGCGCTTCCTTGGCCGGGGTCATCAGCTCCGTCGGAAAAATCACCGCGCGCACCAGCAGCACGTAGGGAGGCTGCGCCATGTCGCGCTGGTGATAGTAAGCAGCCGTCTTGATGGGCACGTAGCACGCGACCGCCCCGGCGAAAACGAGGCCGATTCCGCGCCAGGTCATGGGTCGCACGTTCACCAGCTGGGTTCGTCGCGTGCGGATCAAAAACCCCGCAATCGCAAGCCAGGCCACTGCCACGACGCCGAGGGTCACAAGCGGATAGGACGGATGCTTCAGGACTGGTCCCAAGACATCGCTGTTCAACACCCCGCCCGGCGAATACGTCCGAAAATGCGTCAACGAGAGCCTTTCGCCGCGAAACCGCTGCATGCCAAAATCGATCTGCCCGAGTAGCACCAGTCCGCCCGCCACCGCCAACCCCGTCGCGCTGACCGCCGGTCGCAAAGGCGGAATTATTTTCCACAGCGCCCCCCACGCCGCCGCGAGCAACAGCAGCCAGGCGGTGTAGAGCGGCACCGAGATCATCAGCGTGTTGAGTGGCGAGGAGAACAACGGATGCCCGGCCGGATCATCGCCGAAATGGTGCAGCACCAGCCCGGCGATTTGCGCCGCCCACGAGACCGCAAAGGCCCCCCAAAGCGGGTGCATCGCCCGCCACCAACGTTGGGGCGACGGCGAGCCCGCGGCAACAGGGGGAGCAATCATCACGGCAAAATTCGGTCCGTCGCCTTAGGAGGCAACTTCGGAAATATCCCCGCCAGCCGTGGTCCGCGCCGGACGCCGCCCGCCGCCTCCACACTTGCCACCAGCCGGGCCACGCGCCCGACTTGGGACGATGAGTTCATCCGCTGAACCTGCCTCGCCCGGGTCCCGACCACAGTATTTCTATCGGTGTGTGGACAAATCGGTGCTCACGCCCGCGTTTCGGCGCTGGTGGGTTCCCCCCTTCATGAATTGGATTCCCGCCTGGGTGCCGCCGAATTTCATCACCCTCGCTTCGTCGGCCTGCCTATGGGTCGCGCTCGGATTGGTCGCCACCCGCCACGTGTGGTCGCCCGTCACCCTTGGCCTCGCTCTCGCCGTCTTGAGCCACGGCTACCTTGTCTACGATCAGGTGGACGGCATGCACGCGAAGAAAACAGGCGCGAGTTCGGCGCTCGGCGAGTTTCTCGATCACTACCTCGATACCTACCACGGGGCGATCCTGATCGTGGCGCTTTTTG
Source organism: Opitutaceae bacterium (assembly GCA_947474995.1). GTDB lineage: Bacteria > Verrucomicrobiota > Verrucomicrobiia > Opitutales > Opitutaceae > ER46. The sequence goes on from CANJNJ010000023.1 coordinate 2,474, forward strand.
CGCTGTTCGATTTCGCCCATCCGACCCTGGCCCTTGTGATTCTGTGGAGCTCCCACCTCGCGTTTGCCGCCACGATGCTGGAGGAACGCGAGCGCAAGGAGCTCGTGCTGGGAGCGCTGGGCTCATTGGAGGCCGTGCTGCTTTTCACGGCGTTTTTCCTTTCGTGGTTGTCGCCGGCCGCGCGCGCGTGGTGGAGCGCGCCGCTCCTCGGCGGCTGGCCCGCCTACGCCTGGCTGGTTGGGATCGGTGGGCTGGGATCGATGTTCGCCGCGGGCGAGTGCCTGTGGCGCATCGGCCGCGTGCCCGTGGAGTTCGCGGTGTTTGCCGTCGGCAGCTTCGCCCTCACGCTGTGGGTGGGAAGCACGCCGCTGCCGTTTGCCTGGGCTGCGGCGATCGTCGTCCTCTTTTGCAGCGATTACACCGGTCGCGTGATCGGCAGCCACCTCCTCGGGCGCCCCGCGCCTTGGCCGGACTGGCCGGCGTTGGGTTTCCTCGCCCTGGCGGTGGTGGCTGGTGCTTCCTACGCACGGATGTCGGGCGGCGCGCTGGTGGTCTGGCTCGCCTTCCGCACGAGTTGGATCTCCGTCGAAACTTTCCTCGCCCTGCGGAGTGACTGGCGGTGGGCCAACGCGACTCCACGGCTTTCCTGACGCGACCTTCGCTTTGCCGCTCCCTGGACCCATGCCCGCTTCCATCCGCCTGCCTTGGTTCGCAGCTGCCTACACGCTCTTCCTCTCGGTGGCGGCACTCTGGCAATGCGACCAGGTCATCCGCCAGAGCGAGCGACATGCCGACGCTGCTCCGGTCGCCGCGGTCTCTGCGCCTGACCCGGCGCCGCTCTTCGTGATCTTCGTCGACTCCCTGCGCTACGAGACGGCCATGGATGAGACGATCATGCCGGCGCTCGCGGCACTGCGGCACCAAGGCGCCTCGGCAAAAATGAACACCACCTACCAGGCGCACACCGTGCCGTCGCTGCGCGCCATTTTCACGGGCGGGTCGTCGTCGGGAGTGTTTAACGTCATTACGGATTTTCGGCGGAGCAACCTGCGCCTCGCGTCCCTCTTCAGCGAACTGCGCGCGAGTGGCCGCGCCAGTGCGTCGTGGAGTTCGGGCCAGTTCAACCAGTTTGGCGATACGCTCGAACATCGTTTCGTGCCATCGCTGCCCGGCGCCGGCGCGGGCGGCGATCCGATGCTAAATCGCGACCAACGCCGCATCGCGGCGGCGCTCGAGCTCTTCGCGACGGGGCGGCACGCCCTGGTGATAGCGCATATCGAATTTACCGACTATGCGGGCCATGAATTCGGCATCTACCGTCCCGATTATCGGCGTTATTTTTCGGCGGCGGATGCACTCGTCGCCGAGGCGGTACGGCGGCTGCCGGCAAACGCCTCGCTGGCCGTGCTCGGCGATCACGGCCACGACGAACGCGGCGCCCACAAGGCGGGCTTGGATATTCCAACCGTGGCGGTCTTTCGCGGTCCGGCCTTCCGCGCCGGGTTCAATCTCGGCACCATCGAAATAACGGAGGTGGGCTATTTCCTCCACGCCGCCCTGCGGCAGCCATTAAATCGCGCCGCATTTGCCCAGGCCGCGTTGAACCCAGCCCTGGAACCGGGAGCGGAACCACCGGCTCTCCGCACCTTCAGCGCCACCGCGGCGACACCGCAGCTACCGTTCCTCGTGCCGATTGCTTTTGTACTGCTGGCCGCGGCGGCGTGGCGTCTGTGGCGCGGGAGCGAGGCGACGGTTCAGACCCTGGCGTGGACGGCCCTCGCCGCCACGCTGGTGCCGGGGATCGCGGGCCCGACCCTGGCCGCCGCGCTGGCCCTCGCGGCATTACTGGTTCGGCCCATCGGAAAAGAATCCCTGGTCGCGGTTACGGTCGGCACCGCCCTCGTCCTGTTCGGTCTCCAACTCCGCCACGCCCCCGGCTCGCCGCCCCTCGGCCCGTGGGTCGCGGGTGCGCTCATCGCGACGGCGGCCATCGCCACGTGTCGGCGACCGCTGGCGGAAAGGCCGATCTGGCTCGCCGGAGTAGCGGCAGCGACCGTTTGGCTCGCCGAGCCATGGCAACACGCCGCGGGCTGGCTGGCCGCGACCCTGTTTGCCGGACTCGGCCTCATCTGGCTCGTCGCGGCTCCGGCCCGGCGCGCCCCGTGGACCATCGCGGCCGTCGCGTTGCTTTCGCTCACGTTCGCGTCGTTCTACCGGTTGGATTCGACGGGGCACTGGGCGTTTGCGACGCCGAAGTCGCTCGGCGCCATCGTGCCTTTCGCGATCGCGGCGGGTGCCGCGAAACTTTTCCTCCTGCGCCGCTTCGCCCCCGCCAACCGGCTCGGCTTCGCCGTCGCCTTAATCGCGGCCGTGCTCCTCGGGCTGGAGCAATGGGGCGTGGATCGCAGTGTGTTTGACTGGCACGAGCGCGTGGCCGCGACCGGACTCGTCGCCCTTTTCGGCGGAGCGTGGCTCATCGCCCGATGCAAGGGGGCCCAGACCTGGACGCCCCTGCTCGGAGTCGCGGCGTTGTTTGCCCTGTTCTATCACGGCGTGCGGGCGCAGCCGTTTCATCATGCGTGGACGGACCTGTTGTTCGCGGGATTTTTCCTCGCGGGAACCCTCGCGCCCGACGCCCGGGCGCGGGCCTGGCTCGGGGCAGGAGTCGTTGCGCTGAGTTTCACGCTGGTTCAGGGCTGGCTGCCGGGCGGCGTGGAGTGGCAGGCCATCTACGACTGGTTCCCGGCCGAAATGGTCGAAGCCCATGTCGGCTGGTTTATCCCCTGGATTTTGTTTCGGGAAACGCTCCCGCTGTGGATCGGGCGGCAGATCATCGTCCGCGCTGGAGCCCCGGACGCGAAGTGGCCCGGTGCGGCGGTGGCCCAACTCGTCGGAGCGTGGGTCGTCGGGTTGGTGCTCGTGCGGATCGGTCACTTCGCAACCGTGCCGACGATCGAGACGCTCCAAATTCCCGCCGAGCAATTGGCCGGCCTGGGCGTACTGCTCGGGGCGGCCCTTACCTGCAGGACCCGGCGATACCCACCGACCCGGGACACTCCGCCCGCTCCCGCGGTGGCGTAATGAGACATCTTTTCGAAGGCACGCCCGGCCACGCCACGAGCTAAGCCGTTTCCGGTCCCGCCGGTTCCGCTCCCGATCAACCATGACCCCAAAACTTACCCGCCGCACGCGCGCTCTTTCGCTCGCCGCGATCATCCTCGCCGTTGGCAGCGCGGCTGGGTTTTATTTCTGGTCGGAAAAGGGCCGGGATACGCTCTACAACGAGGAAACCGTCGCGATCATGCGGCGCGTAATGCGGCCGGACTCCAACGGCATCGATGTCGGCGCATTCGAGGGCGAACTCACACGTCCGATGGTGCGCATCGCCCCGCGCGGCACGCATTACGCCATCGAGCCGCAGCCGGCCTACGCGGCCCGGCTGCGCAAAAAATTCCCCCAAGTGAAGGTGCGCGAAGTCGCGTTGGGTGAAGCCGAGGGCACGACCACCTTCACCCTCGCGCTCGACGACCCAGCTTACAGCGGTTTCAAGCCGCAGGCGTATCCACGCGCCGACGAGCAGACCCGGACAATTCAGGTGCGCGTGGCCCGACTCGATGATCTCGTACCTGTGACGATGCCGATTGGCTTCATCAAAATCGATGTCGAGGGCGCCGAGTTCCTCGTGCTGCGCGGGGCGAAGGAGCTCATCCGACGCGACCGCCCCGTGATCGTCTTCGAATACGGCCAGACTGGCATGCAAGACTTCGGCACGATGCCCGCGATGATGTGGGCGCTGCTGCACGACGAACTCGGCCTGGAACTGTCCTTGATGCGAACGTGGCTCGACGACGGTCCGGCCCTGACGGCTGACGCTTTCAGTCGCATCGCATGGGCCGGCACCGACTGGATGTTTATCGCCTATCCGCCGTCGCGGAAACCGTGACGAACGCCGGGCGACCGCCGCCTGCGCTGGGACCGAGGGTGTGCCCGCGTTGGCTGAGATTCAGTTCGATCACGTAGTCGCCGGACGCAACGGGCGCCGCGATCAACACCGGAAATCGCTGCACCGCACCGCGAGGGAGTCCTCGAAAGAGAGGCAGAATCGTACGCTCAGGGACGGCCGCAACGGTTTCTCCGGTGGTGCGCCGCCAGAGTCCCAGCACCAACGGTGGATCGAAACCGTAGGCCAAGCCCGCAGGCCACGCCTTCGGGCCGACGTTGCGCACCTCCACCTCCACCATGCGTCTCTCGCCTGGGAGCCAGGCTGCCATTTCGTGGGCCACGCTCACTTCTGCCACCGAAATATCTTGGGCGAGCAACGCGGGGTGATCCGCGCGGCCACTGAGGGATGACCAGACCAGTGCGACATCAGGATTCAACCCTGTGCGCAGCTCGCGGACGATTGGATTATCGCGCCAGTCCCACATCCGCTCAGGCGACAGATGAATCGGCCGCGGCCGGAGCGCATGGTTAAACTTGAAAAAGAAAACGCCGACGACCTGGGTGCCCCACGACCAAAACGCGGCCAGCGCCATGACGCTTAACAGCAGCATCCACCCCGCCCGTGACCACGCCGCAGCCCTCGCCTGCAGCCGGAGCGTGCCCTGTAGACCGAGCAGGGTCAGTGCCGGAAGCGCGTCGACGAAGTACCGTGACCCATACGAAGCCGCCGCATGCCAGCGCAATTGCGGGACCACGTCGGTCACCGTCGCCGCCGCCGCCCAACAGACCACCACCGGGACCACCCACCACCGCAGCGCATCGTCATCGGGGCCTCCTCGCCGCCAAACGGCCACGGCCCCGAAGACGGCCACGGCGGCCAGCGGGGTGAAAACAAATAACCCCGATCCAGGGCTCACGAGGAGCCCGACCCAGGCCTTGATATTTTCCCACCATCCGTAGCTCCAGAATGGCGCCTGCCCCATTCCGTAATATCCCGCCAGGCTACCCGTCATCGCGAGATTGAAGGCAAAAAACAACAGGCCCATCGCGGCCACTGGCCCGACCGCCCACGCCAGCCACGGACGCCAGCGCGAGGCCACGTAGGCCACCCAGACGATGGCGTATCCGGCGCCCGTGGTCCTCACTGGCATCAACCACGCGGCCGCAAGCGAGCCAGCGATCAAAATCGTTTTCAGCGTGCGCGGGGACAAGCCGTCCGCACCGGACCGCTCCAGCCGCGCCCAGGCCAGCGCGACGAGGGCGATGAGCAGCGCCAGTCCGCCATGATTCCACATGCCCTGACTGGTGGTGGCCCAGTGGCTCGTACAAAACGAGAATGCTGTCACCCCGCCCCACGCCACGTCCCACCGTCGCCAATAAATCCAAAGCGCAAGGAACATCGCCGCGCTCGTGGCTGCGGCCATCAGCGACGCCGTAACCTTCTCCACCGCAAACCACGCCAGGGGCGGCGGGGCCTCGTAGGTGGCAAAACGCAGTTCCGGCAGCGGCCCGAACACCAGCCGTACGATGCCCCAACCCGCAGCATAAAACGGCGTCGCGACCAACGAGTAGAAAACGAGTTTGTCGGACGACAGGGCCGCCCCGTGGCGTCGGAAAAAATACGGCACTGGTTCCGTGACGGGGACAGCTGGAAAATACGGCGTGAGATCGAGACTGCCGCGGGTGAGCACGGCGTGCGGGAGCAGCAGCGAAGCCTTGTTGTCGGAACTGCTGATCGGAACGCCGTTGAGGTTGTACACCACGAAACAGGCGGCAAACACGAGCACGGCCGCCAACACGGCGCGCACCGAAAAGCCACCGGGACGGCGATGGGTTCCCGGAGAATCGGCGGCGGCGGGCACGGTGGGCAAGCGGCCATGTTGGCGGCATCCGCTATCCCGATTCAAGTCCAGGCAATGGGTTGCGGATTGCCCAGGAAGTCTGCGGTGGCTTTCGTGCCGGGAGATGTCACCTGCCGGCACCATCACCCTTGAAGCCCTGTGGTTGAATCATGGGCTAGCCCTGGCTGGGGCGGCGGTCGTAGCGCTCGCGCTCGTGGGCACCGGTGGTCTTTTGGGCAGATGGTTGCCGCTGGGGCGGCGCGCGGTGGACCGCATCCTCACCGCGAGTTTGCTGGGCCTCGCCATCGTCGGGCCCGCGCTTTACTGGGTGGGTCATCTCGCGTGGTCCAGGAGCATACTCGTGATGGTGCTTGGCCTGCTCGCGTTCGTGGGCGCGCGGCAACTCTGGCGCGATCGCATTGAACTGCTCGCATCGCTTCGCCTCGCGGCCCGATCGCCGTGGCCTTGGCTGGCGGCGGCGGGACTGGGGCTCGCCGGAGTGAGCGGACTGGCGGAGCCGCTCGGCGACATCGAAAATGAGGCCGTCGCCTCGACGCTGCTCGCCGGCCGCCAGTGGCTGCTCCACGGCGCCACAGGTTTTGTACCGGACCATCCGTTCACGTCGCTGCCTTGGAATGTGGAGACCCTTTACGCCGCGGCGCTGGCCCTCGGCGGCGGCGAGGGCGCCGGGGTCTTGGGTGTCTGGTGGCTGGCCTTGCTGGCGGCGACCGCTTGGCGCCTGGCCCGCGATCTCGGCGTGCCCGGTCGCTGGGCGCCGGTGGCCGCAGCCCTCGCGGTGACGATGCCAATGCTGCACGACAGCGCGGATCGCGTGCGCGCGGAAGTCGCGTTGGCCGCGCTGGCTTTGGGTGCGCTGCGGGCTGCGCTCGCCGCGCGCGAAGCGCCCACGGCGTTGCTCGCCGTCGTGCTCGCGGGCGGCGCGACGGCCACGGCGCTCGAGGGATGGCTGGTCGCATGCGTCACACTGACGGTCGCCGGGGCGGTGCTCGGATGGAGACGCGGGCGTCACGCGGTCATCGGGGTGGCGCCCGCGGCCCTCGGGATCGTCGGCGCGCTCGGGCTCCCGTGGTTCTTCCGCAATCTCGTGGTCCTGAAGGTTCCGGCACTCCCGCCGCAGCCTTGGTTCTGGCCGCTTTTTTCGCCCACCGGTTGGACGCATCAACTGGCGGTCGATGCACTGGACTGGCAGCGCCGCGTGTGGCTCGGCCCCGCCGCCCAGCCGTGGGGATTGCCGGATTTTTTCCGCCTGCCGTGGAACCTGCAGATGCAGGCGGGCGATTTTCAGTCCGCCCCGCCCGGACTCGCCGTACTCGTCGCCGTGCTGCCGGGATTTTGGGTTCTGCGGCGAAAGCCGGCTGCGTGGTGGGCGTTCGGCTGGGCGCTGGTCCTGTTGCTGGTGTGGTTCCTCACCTGGCACAATGGCCGCCTGCTCATCCCGGTCGCCGCCTTGGCCTGCGTCGTGGCGTCGGCCGCGTTTGCCGCGTGCGACGATCGCCGCTGGTCCCAGCGGCTTGGACTCGGTCTCTTGATCGCACTGCTCATCGGCACGACGGTGACGGGTGGCTTCGCCTTCGTGCAGTCACGGCATGACCGCCTGGCCGCCGTGTTTTCCGTTCGCGCGGCAGAAGCGCGCCGCGAAAAGGAAATCCCCTACCGCACCGCGCTGGACTGGGTGAACCACGAGCCCGCCGTCCGGCAGGTGCTGCTCATCACCAAGTGGGTGCCAGGTTACTATCTCGATAAACCCTACGTAAAAATCGCCGGGCACTATGGCGAGAGTTTGGTTGCCGAGGCCCCAAACTACGATTTGGCGATCGCTCGGGCCGCAAAACTGGGGTGCACCCACGTGCTGGACATCTACGACCCGCGCGAAGGCTGGCACGTGTGGCGGCCCGGCCAAGCCCTCCATCTCGTTCAGGAGTGGCCCGGGGCGCGGCTCTTTGCGGTTACTCCACTGCACTAACTTTCCATCGTCCGCCGTTAGCGCGAAGCAGATCCCTGCGGATTTCCGGCGGGTGCCACGGTCAAGGCAGGATCGTACCTCAGGTAGCGTTGCAACGGGCGCTCGCGACGGGGATCGAACGGCTCCCAAGACGTTCCGGGCGGATTCAAGATGATCGCCTGCACCCGCGGCCAAGACCAGACAAGGCAAAGCTGCGGCAAATTCCAAGAATCCCATAGCAGACCGGCTTCCGAAAGATTCACCGCGGTGCGTCGAGCGTGGCGCCAAATGGGTGTCTCCGCCACCGGGACAAGTCCGCGCCGGCCATGCACGATATTCACGACCTGAGCCCGGTACTCACGCCAGGCCTCCAGCCGCACGAACAGCGCCACCGACAGCGCGAAGGTGACGGCCGCACACGCCGCAAATCCGTCGCGCGGCATCGCCACGCCTGATTTCCAAATCCACGCGCTCACCAAAACCACCATCGGCGCGAGGGTAAGAAAAAGCGTGCGATTGGGATAAACCCATCCCCGTGACGGCACCGTGAAACCCGTCAGCCAGCACAAACCGAACGCAAACCCTAAGGAAGCCAAGGCCAGCATGGCGACTCGCCACTGGCGTGCCCACGCCACGCCAAACCCGGCAAAGGCAAGTAACCCGACCCACTGCAATGGCCAGCGCCACGGTTCGAGCAACGAGTCGGCAAAATCCGCCCGATTGCCGGAATCTCTCGGAAATAGGATCCCGACCAGCGCCACCCCCGCACCCAGCAAGGCCAGCGCGCCGGCGATGAGCGAGAGTCGGCGCTGCCTCGACTCAGTCGCGATTGACACCCGCCGGACAGAGAGCGCCACAAAAGCCAGTTCCGGCAGGATCGCCGACTCATAGCTGAAGGCGAGCAGCCCAAGCGCGCCGAACAACAGCAGGGCGTCAATCCCATCCCACCGTTCGCGCCGCAAGAGGAGAAACAACACCGGCCACACCAAAATCGTCATGACGTGCCCCTCGAACACGAGACCACCGTCGAGCGGAAAATGAATCAGGAGGATAGCCCAGATGGGCAGCGCCATGAAATGCTTTTGTCCCGCCGGCAGCACCCGACAGGTGGCGGCCAGGCCAAGCCAAAAAGGCAGGAGGAGGCCAAAGCCGAAAACGGCCGAAAGCACCCGCAGGTCTTTCACGCCCGTCTGCACGGCGAGGACCAAAGCCCATTGCTGAATGACGTTCGTCGCGACTCGCGTGGACGCGGGCAGAAAGAACGCCTCCGACTCCAGAACCTTCACAAAAAAATTAGCTCCGTCCATCGCCAGATGCCGGTCAAACCAACACGCGATCGCCAGTGGCAAAGTCGCAACAAACGCCAGCACGAGCCAACGTAACTCCCCGGGCGCCGCCGCGGGACTCTCGCTCATGGGTCCTTTGCCGCAGTTGCCATCTCCTTCTGCAGCGCGGGATCGATCGACAGATATTTTCGCAGCGGCAGCATGCGCCGCGGGTCAAAGGCTTCCCACGGCCACTGGCCCGGCGGGTTCACCACGACGGCCCGCACCGGCGAGCCGCCCCACACAACGGAGAGTTCGGGCAGGTTCCACGAATTCCGCTCCCAATTCCATTCCAGTTTCGTCCCCTTCACCTCGATGAAACCACGCCCGGTGCGCGTGAGCCGGGTCACTTCGGCGCGGTAATCGAGCCAGCGTGACAGGTGGCCGAAAAACGGGGCGCTCAACACCGCCACCGCCAGCGCGCAGATCGCAAAGCCGTTCGACGGCAGCGGGCGCCGCCGCACCACCAGCGCTGCACCCGCGGCAAACATCAGGGGCATCAAGGTCAGCGCGAGCGTCCGGGCCTGATACGCCCCGCCGCGAATCGGCAGGGACGACGTCTGCACCCACCAGCCCACCGCCCCCAGTAACAATCCCCCGAGCACCAGCAGAACGATGCGCCGACCCGCCGCCCAACCGCCCAGAAAAATCACCAGCGCCGCCGTGCCCACGGGCACCTGCCCAAAGAGCCACGGTTCGCGCAACGAAGCCAGGAAGTTGGCCCGGTTGGACTCCGTCGCCGGCAAGAGGGTAGCCGCCAAGCCGATGCCCACGCCGAGCGCCGCCAGCGCAGCCACCGCCAGTGCGAGCCGCCGTTGCGCCGGGTCCGCGGCCAGCCGCCGCGCGCGCCACGCCGCCAGCGCAGCGAGCAGCAACGCCGGACAAAACACCGTCTCGTAACTCAGCGCCAGCGTCGCCAGACACGTCAACGCGAGCACCGCCTCCAGCCGCCGCCACGGTTCCTCCCGCGCGACAAGAAACAGCGCCGGCCACAACATTGGCGTCATCACATGGCTCTGATGCGTCAGATGCCCATCGACCGGAAAGGACAGCACCAGTAGCGACCAAATGGGCAGTGCCATGAAATATTTCCGACCCGATGGCAGCGCATACCAGGCGGCGATGGTGCCGAACCAAAACGGCAGCATCGCGCCCAACCCAAAAAAGGCCACCAACACCGGCAACGAGCTCACGCCTGCCAGGACCGCGGCGAACAAAGGCAACTGAATGAGCGTATCGGCCACGAGCCGGGCCGGCGTCTCCAGAATCGGGGCACGACTGTCGACCACCATGATAAACGTGTTCACCCCGTCCATCGCCAGGTGCCGCTCGCAAAGGCACGCGATGGCGAGTGGCAGCGTGGCGCCCAGCGCCAGCGCGAGCCACGGCCACTCGCGGGAGGAAGAAGGGAGCGACGGTGTCATGGCGCCAGCCGGCGATTGTTCGCCATAATTTTTCCGTCCAGCAACCGCACGACCCGATCCGCGGCCTCGATCACCCGCGGATCGTGCGTCACGATCAGCACGGCCCCACCGGCGGCGCGCGTCCGGCGCTGCAGCAGGTCAACCACCTGCCGGCCCGTCTCCGCATCGAGCGAAGCCGTGGGTTCGTCGGCCAGCACCAGCCTTGGCTGATTGATCAGGGCGCGCGCCACGGCCACGCGCTGGCGCTGGCCGACGGAAAGTTGCGCCGGCTTCGCCCGCGCGCGTTCCGTGAGTCCCAACTCGGCCAGCATCCCCGTAATCTGGTCCCCGCGCGCGGCGGGAGGTTGCGAGCCCAGTTCCATCGCGAGGTGCAGCGTCTGCTCCGCCGTCAGCGAATCGAACAAGTTGTGCGTCTGAAAAATAAATCCGATCCCTTTCCGCACTTCCTCCTGCCCCCGCGCATCGAGACCGTGCAGGTCGCGTCCGCCCACCGTGACACGCCCCGTCTGCACCGAGCGCAGCGCCCCGATGAGGGTCAGCAGCGTCGTCTTGCCCGAGCCCGACGGCCCGGTGATGACGACCAGCTCCCCCGTCGCCAGCGTCAGATCCACGTCCGTGAGCACGCCCTTGGCGTGTGGACCGGTTTCATAGCTGTAGCTCAAACCGCGCACCTCGACGATCGGGTCACTCATGCGAACACCTCCGCGGGATCCGACTGGGTCGCGCGCCGCAAGGCCAGCAGGCTGGCGGCGAAACTCATCAGCAGGGTAAGGCCGAAGACGAACGCCACCCGTCCCGGAGTCTGCTCCATCACGATGCCGGTGCGGCGTTCCAACTCGACGTAGAGCCACCACCCGCCCGCGAGCCCGGGCCCAAAGCCAATCACCGCCACCAGCCACGCCTGATGCAGCACGATGCGCCGCAAAAATCCGTCGCCGAAACCCATCGCCTGCAAGGTCGCAAACTGCGGCAGGTGGTCCGTGATTTCGTTGAACAGAACCTGGTAACACACGATCACCCCGATGACGAAGCCCACCGCCAGCGCCAAGCCAAAGATGATTCCCGTGGGCACCACGGTCGCCGTGTAAGCCACTTCACGCCGGCGCATTTCCTCGGGGGTCAACGCGATCGTATCGGGGGGCAAGGCGGCCAGGAGCTGTCGGCGAAAAGTCGCTACCTCCAGCCCCGGCCGCAGCCGCACCAGGGCAAAATCCACCGGCGCACCGGGCGGTCGTCCCGTCGCCGCCAGATATGTGCCCTCGCCCATCAGTAGCGTGCCATCGTGGCTGAAATTCGGTCCCAGTTCGAAAAAACCCGCGACGCGCAGCGGCGGCCGATTCTCCAGCGTGACGAGGGTGCCTTCGGTCACCGGCCCATAAATCGCCCGGGAGCGCGCATCGAAGAGCACGTTGCCCCGCACCTTGAGCCGCCCGGCCAACTCGGCGAGCCCGGGCACCCGCAACGCCTGCGAGTCAGGCGGAAAGGCAAGCGTGTTGATGCTCCGCAGTTGACGCGTGAGGGGATCGCGCAGGGTCATCGCGGTGTTGTAAACAGGCACCACCTCGGCGACGCCGGGCAGGGCCGCGACCTGAGCCAGTCGCAGCGCCGGCAATTCCGTCCATTCGTTCAGATGCACCCGGCGCCAATCCATCAGCACCAAATCCGCCTCGAACCGCGGCGGCAGCAGCGCCTGGCTGTCGCTGAAGCCATGGAAAAATCCCAGCTCCATGAACATGATCAAAACCGCCAGCGCCACGGCGGCGGAGCCGGCCGCCAGCCGGCCGCGCCGGTGGGCGAGGATTTGCCAGGCGAGTCTCAGTGGGGCGCCCCGCATCGTCAGGCTCACGGGAACAACGCCGCCGGATCGGCGCGCCGCACGCGAAACAACGCCAGACCCGTGGAGATCGCGCCGAAGCCCGCCACGAGCGCGACCACCGCGCCGGTCAGCGGCCAGTCGAGCCACGCCGGCACGGTTGTGAGCACGCGGACCGCGAGAAAAACCCCCGCGGCCAAACCCGTGGCGGCGACAGCACTGAGTCCGAGATACAGCAACGCCTGGCAGAGTCCCACCCCAAGAACGAAGCGGGCGCCAAAGCCCATCGCCTTCAGGGTCGCATATTCGCGGAGCCGCAGAGTCACGTCGGTGGCAAGCACTTGAAACAACATCACCGCGCCCGCCAGGCAGCCGACGATCGCCCCGCTCTGAAAAACGATGCCCAAGGGTTTCACGCGCACAAAATAGTCCTGTTCGTTCCGGAGAAATTCCTCGCGCGTAAACACCAGCAGGTCGTCGCGCAGTACCGCCCGCAATTCGCGCACGACCGCCGCGGCGTCCACACCCGGTCGCGTCCGCACCAGGCCGAAGTTGATGTCGCGACCCGGGTGTCCCGTCACGCGTTGCCACGCCTCGTATTCGATGAACGCCCCGCCTTCGGCCTCCAACGCCGAGCCCAGGCGATAGCTGCCGGCGAGGCGCAGCGGCTGGTCGTTGATCCGGGCATAGTCACCGACTTTCACGTCCCCGAGTGACGCGCGGGAAACGCGATCAACCAGCACGGTCTGGCCGCCGGCCAACGCCTCCAACTGGGCGCGCAAGGCGGGCTCGCGCAAAAATTCCGGCCGCACGGGCACTCCGATCAGCTTGATCGGAATCCGCTGCTTCGTCCCGGGGTTGGTCCACGAAACCGTCTCAATTCCGACCGGCAGCACGGCGGCCACCCCCGGCACGACGTCCGCCTGCATGAGGCGCATCCGATCGAACGCGCCGGGCGCTCCCAGCTGGCGGTAGTTCAGCGAGACCACGACCACGTCGAAATCGAAGCACTCGTAGAGCTGGGTCGTCGCGCGGCGCACGGCGGCCAGCAGGCCGAGTTGCAGGTAAACGAGCAGCACGGCGAACGTCAGCCCCGCGAGCGCGGCCAGCGTGCGGCGCCCGTTTTGCCGCAAATTGCACCAGGCATAGAGCAGGCTCATCGGTGACCGCAGTCGCTCACGGGGCAATCGCCACCGTCACTTCGAGGCCGAGAAACCGGGCCGCCTCGGCCGCGTCGTCGAGCGCCACGCGCACCTGCACCGCCTTGGTCTGACCGTTGACGATCCGTCCAATGCCGGCCACGCGCCCGGGAAGTTTTTTCCCGAAGACCCGGTGCGCGATCTCGCAACGCGCACCCAGCTTGACGCGCGGCAGGTCGACCTCGAACACCTCGGCCACAACGACCAACTCGCGGAGATCGGCAAAACGCATGAGCACCCCGCTGCCGGCTTCGCCCGGCGCCACGCGGATTTCGAGCACGGTGCCGTCGGCCGGGGCCCGCAGGGCGCTGCGCACCATGCGTTCCTCCGTCGCCGCCAGTTGCAAGCGCGCACGCTCCGCACCCAGTTCGTTCGCGAGCCGGGTCTGGGCGAGTTCCTCGCGGGCATTCTTCAGATGGCTGTCCGCCGCAAAGACCGCGTGCTGGCGGGCCGCCAATTCCTGCGGCGCAATCGAACTGGCGGTAAGCTTCTGGTATCGCTCCAGCCGGTCGCGGGCCAGTTCGAGTTCGCGCTCGGCCAGCGCGACGGCCCGTTCATGCGCCGCGATCGCGCGCGGGACATTTTCCCCGGCTTCCCGCAGGGCGAGCTGGGCCATCCGCCGATCCGTCTCGGCCGCGTTGCGCCCGGCAAACTCCACAAGGACGTCGCCTTTTTTCACTTCCTGGTTGGGCCGCACCGGCACGGCCGCTACCACGTCGCCGCCGCCCACGAGATTGACCATTCCTCCGGCGGGCTCGATGTGGCCGAGCGCGCCGATCTTTGTTTCGGCGGCCCGCGCGCCGCTCATTGCCAGCGCCAGCCAGCACAAAAGGTGAAATTTCATGGGCACGTTCAAGGAGTGGTCGGTGGGGGCGTGGTGAGGGCCGTGAGCGAGAGGCGGTTGCCGCGTCCGTCGCCAGCCACGAGCGTGCCGGTAACGCGCCGCAGGTCGAGCACGGCCACGGCGTAATTGCGCGACGCGGTGATGAGGGACGTGCGCGCCTGGAAGTAACGGTCCTCGTTTTGCACGAGGGCGGTCAGGCCGATTTCGCCGAGCTGCAGCTTGCGGCGTTGATTGGCGAGCACCTCTCCGAGCGCCGCCACGCCGTCCCGGGCAATCCCATACTGCTGGGCGGCGGTGCGGAGCGCCGCGTGCGCGATCGCGACGTCGGCGGCGATGGCCGTTGCGAGCTCCGCCGTGGAGAGTTCCGCCTCGCGCACCTGCGCATTACGTCGCAGCAGATTGCCGCGCGCCCCGCGATTGGCCGTCGGCCACTCCACGGACAGCGCCGCGCTGACGTTCGTGCCCGTGAGATCGCTGGTCAACGCCGGTCCATAGCGGGCCAACGAATCACCGAGCACCCCGCCCGCATAACCGGCGCGGAGATTGAGATCGACGCGGGGGCGGATCTCGTTGCGGGCACGCGCGGCGTAAACCTCCTCGACCTTCCGACCGTAATCGACCGCCCGCAAATCTCCGCGTGCCACCATCGCCTGCGCGACCAGGGCGGCGACCCCGCGCTCGTCGGCCGCCATCGCGGCGGCGGGCGGAAATTCGCCGCTCGCCGTCGGCGCGTCAGGCAATTCCTCCGGTTTGAGTCCCAGTGCGACCCCGAGCCGCTGCCGCGCCGCAAACAATTCCATCTCCCCGTTAATCGTTTCCGAACGCCGGCGCATGGCCTCGGCGTCGGCTTCGAGCCGCACCGCCGGCTCCACCTCGCCCGACCGCACCAAATCCCCCACCAGCGCGACAAGGTCACGCGCCCGATGCTCGGTATCGACGAGCAGCGCCAGCCGCCGTTCGGCCGCGAGGCAGTCCCAGTAGGCCGCGGCGGTGCGGGCCACGCGCTCGGCGAGGCCATGGCCGGCCAGCACCCGCGCGGCGTCGACCCCGATCTGGGCGGCACGCTCGTACGCCGCGGCGCTCTCGCGGCCGAGGCCGCGCGCCAGTGGCACGACAAACTCCACACCCCACTCCGAACGGACCGCGGCCGGGAGGGGGTTGGTGTTCACCTGATAATCAAACACGGTGGCCGCCGGCAGGATCGTGATACCGTTGCGCAGCTGGCGGGTGGCGCCCAGCGTCACGGTCCGCTGCTCCTCGCGCTGCACGGCATAAGCCGGCGCCCCCGCCGGCGCCACAATCGGATCGCGATTGATCGCGACGAGCAGTTCGTTGACCGACTTGAAGTCGATGATGTCGAAAATCGATCCACCGGGAAACGCCCCGAGCCCGGGTGTCCGCCGCAGGCTGTCGCTCAGCCGCAACGAGGTGTTCCAGTCAAAGCGGCCGCTGGCGCTGAGTAAGGATCCTTCGGCCTGCGTGATGCGCGCGCGCTGGATTTCCACGCCGGGATTCGAGGCGAGCGTGCGCGCCACCGCATCCTCCAGCGAGAGCGCCGGAGGTGCGGCGTTCACCATCGTCAGCGCGGAGAGCACGAAAAGGATGGACGGGAAGGCCTTCATGCAACGCGGAGATCGCGCGCGAGCGCGGCGTCCCGACTGGGCCGCCAGATATGGCGGTCAAGAAGGTAGTGTTGCAGCGGAAACCCGAGGAACACGCCCGTCAGCAGTTCGCGCAGGGAAATCTCCCCGAACAGCTGGCGGGTGCTCGTGTGGATCACCGGGACGCAGCCTTCGGTGATTTCCAGCGAGCAGCCGAGCAGGCGAAAAACCACCGCCATCGCGAGGCCGCTCGCGAGAAAAGTCGCCAGATTGCGGGTGACGCGTCCGGTCGCGCCGGACGCCAGTCGGCGGTTGCGATGCCAGAACCACACGATGGCCTGATATTGGAAGTCGTGGTGCACGGTGACAAAAATCGAATAGGCCAGCAGCGGCGCGACAGCAACTGCGGGGTGAAAGCTTACGAAGGCCTGCACCGGGAGCACCGCGAGCAGGAAAATCAGCTTGGGCCCGTTGAGCGGCGCCCCCGCACGCCAGCGCCAGATTTGCCGGCCAAACAGCGCCACGGCCGCTCCCGCCGCCACGGCGGCCGTCGCCGCGACGACCGGCGCCGCGGGCAGCGCCGTGAGACCAAACGCCGTGCGCGCCTCGGGATTTTTCGCCAGAAAGCCAGCCGCCGGGGCGAGGAGCGCGAGATGCATCGCCCACCGATCGATCGCGCGATCGGCCGGCGCCGTTTCGCCGTTTTTCCGACTGTACAGCGCGAGGATCCCGTAGTGCTGGCGCAGCACGTGCCAGTAGGCCTCGAAGAGAAACCACGCGACGAACAATTTCCACGGCCACGCATACCACACAACGCCCGCCCGATGGAGGATGGCGCACACCAATATCGCCAGCGGTCCGGCGAGCAACAGCCCGCAACTTCCCAGCAGCAGACCGCGCCGGCGCTGCCACTCCTCGCGTTGGAGAAACGTGCGCGAGTAGGTGCCGAAAAAATGCGGGGTATCGATCAGCGTGACCCAGACGAACCACACCACGATCAGGTTGGCGCCCCACCCCACCACGAGTGCGCAGAGCAACCACGCCGCCAGCGCCCCGCCGCTCAACCACCACAGGTCCTCGCGGCGATTGATAATCCACGGCCAGGCCAGGAGGGCGGGCCGGGCAGCCGGCGGCGGCGGATTCACGATTCGGCGGAGCTGACTCCGCGGGATATTTCGACGACACGACCGCGACGGTTAAAACGGTAGCGCACCCCCGCCCAGTCAAGGTGGCGGCGGCCGATCGTGGCCAGAAACGACGCGGCCTGGGTGAGCCGGAGCAACGGCAGCAAAAGAAACATGCGGCGCAGGTTTCGCGTGGGCCCGAGCTGACTATAGAGGCAGACGAGCAGCGCCTCGATCCCCCACCAAAACAGCGCCGCACCGCCACCCCACGCCAGGAACGACCCGCCCGCACCGGCCGCCAGGATCGCGACCGGCAAGGCCACAACAAGGCAGGCGCCCGCAACGGTTGCGACTCCCGCGACCGCCCAGGTGCCGGGCTCGAACGATTTTACATTGAGGAGCTGCCGGGCATACCACGCCGTGGCGGCCCGCACGGTGGGCAAGGCATCGTCCGTGACCAGGAACACGTCGGCCGTCAGCATCGTCCGCCGACGACGCTCGCGCAAAATGGCCATCAGCCCCATGTCATCCGAAATCGTTTCGCCCCAGACCGCGGCCACCCGCCATGTCTCGAATTCCGCCCGGCGCAATGCGAACGACCCGCCCCACAGCCCCGCACCCGCCAGCTGTGCGACCAGGGAGAAATGGGCGAACATCGTCATGTTCATGAACGTGTGGACCTGCTCGCCCGCCGAACCGCCCGCCGCGACGAGCCAGCGATATCCGGTCGCCACGGCCACGGCCGGGTCCGAGAGCGGCAGGACGAGGGAGCGCAGCCAGTCGCGGCCGGGTGCCACGTCGTTGTCGCAGAACGCGAGCACCTCCGCGCCGCGCGCCGCCGCCACGCCCGCCAGCATGTTGTAATTCTGCTGGCTGCACGTGGCCGCCAAACCCGCCACCACCAGCCGCGCCCGCCCGTCACTGCGGGCAATGATTTCGCGGATGATCGGCAGCCCGGCGTCCGCTTCATCCTCGACCGCAAACAAGACCTCGTAGTCAGGATAGTCGTGCGCGAGATGGGCCCCGAGGTTGGCGGCGAGATTTTTTCCCGCCCCTTTCGTCGGAATGACGATCGCGCAACGAGGTAGCCAGGCGGGGTTGAGACGCGGCCGAACGAGCCGCGGATAAATCCACCGCTGCCGCAGCCGCGCGACGAGCGCCGCGGGCACTTCGACCGCCGCCAACGCCGCGGCAGCCAGAGTCAACGCAAGCGCGGCGCTCATGTCACTCGTCGGTGATTGAGGCCAGACTCGGAACGGACGGGGCCGAATTGGACACCGCAGCCGCCGGACGCGCCTGCCGGCGTCCGGCGAGTTCACGCACCTGCAAAATCAGGATGAACAGGTATCCGCCACCATAGAAGAACGGCCCAAGGGCCCAGAGCCGGAAATCCTTCGCCCACATTTCGACGCCCAGCCCAGCCAAAGCCACGACGATCAGCGCCTCGAAGCCCATCGTCCAATCAGCGCGCGCCCGATAGATGCCGCGGGCGGGAAGCGACGCGCCGGCCGGCTTCGGCGTGCGCACAAAAACCCCGGTTTCAGCGCGGAAAAAGCCTTCCAGCACCGCAAAACTATTGGCGAACCCGAGACCGACCCCGAGCCAGGCCGCCAGCGGAAAATCCAACCACACCCGGCTCCACGGCCCGCGTTGCACCAACTGCGAGCACACCATGACCACCGGGTAGCACACTCCGAGTGGCGCGAACCACAGCAGCCAATCCGGAAAACCCGGCGTGCCCGGAAACCAATAAGGCATCAGCTGGCACACCGGCCAGAGCAGCACAAACGCGAGGAGGAAGAGGTGGAGCGAATAGCCGAGCAGGTGGACGGTCGCGATCACCCGCGATCCCCAGGAAAACTTCGGGGAACGCCACACCGGGCCGAGGAGTTTGCGCGCACATTGGATCGAGCCCCGCGCCCAGCGGGCCTGCTGGCGTTTGAATGAAAAAATATCCTCGGGCAATTCATTGGGCGCGAGCACGTCGCCCTCGTAGGTCGCCTTCCACCCCCGCAGGAAAGCGCGGTAGCTCAGGTCGAGATCCTCCGTCAGCGTGTCGGCAATCCACCCGCCCGCGTCGTCGATGCAGGCGCGGCGCCAGATGCCGCCCGACCCGTTGAAATTAAACGTCCAGCCCTGCTGGCAGCGCACCGGCTGCTCAACGAAGAAGTGCGGATCATGCATCACGGCCTGGGCCCGGGTCAGCAGATTGACATCGCGATTGAGAAAACTCCACCGCGCCTGCACAAATCCGACGCGCGAATCGGCGAAGGCCGTCCGCCGCACCAGCAAGGCCATCAGGAAGTCCGGCGCCGGCAGGAAGTCCGCGTCGAACATCGCGACAAACTCGCCCGTCGCCGACGGCAGCCCCGCCGCGAGCGCTCCAGCCTTGAAGCCGTCCCGCTGTGCCCGGTGCAAGAGCACGATATCGTGGCCCGCCGCCCGCAGTTCATCGACGGCCTGCCGGGCGATCGTCGTGGTGTCGTCCGTCGAATCGTCGAGCACATGGATTTGCAGGCGGTCCCGCGGCCACTCCAACCCGGCCAAGGCGCGAATGCCCCGGTCCGCGACGTAACGCTCGTTGTAGATGGGCAACTGGACCGTCACCCGCGGAAATGCCGCCGGGGACAAAGGAACCGTGCGCGGCGGGGTCGAACCCAACGTCATGCGCCGGCCCAGCCACAACAGAAACCCCATGTGCGCGCCAAACAGCGAAAGGGCGGCAACCACGACAAGGTACAGGCCAAGTGGCAGGTGAGACAGCACGAGAAGGGTCAAAAAGGATGTTCGGCGGCCGCTGATGGCGAATCTTTTCTACTGAGTGATTTCTCGTAGAGCCGGAGGGTCTGCACCTGCCGGGCGCCGAGCCGCTCGACGCTCGAAATGATCTCGACGTTGTCGTCGAGGACCCACGAAAGCTCCAACAGGGTGGCCCCGCGGCGGCGCAGTTCCTCCCGGCACCTCGTGATAAAGATCAAAGGAAGGCCCAGCCGCCGATATTGGGGTCTCACGCCCATCATCATGGCTCGATAACGCGTAATTTTCTTTCGCGCCCGTAACAATTTCCACCAGCCGAGTGGCCACAGGCGTCCGTCGATCGCCTTGATCGGCACATTGAGATCAGGCATCGCCACAAACGCGCCCGCGGGTTCTCCGCCGACTTCGGCCAGATAGACCAATTCGGGAACCAGAAAGGTTTGGTACCGCTGATAAAGTTCCAAAAACTCCGCCGCACTGATTGGCACATGCCCCCAGTTATCGTGCCACGCCTCGGCAAAGACTGTCGCCAGGTGACGCGACTCGCGCTCGAGCTGGCGCAGGTCGAGGTTGCGCACCACCACGTCACCCCGCTGCTCCACGAGCCGGGCCACCCGCATCAAGCGCTCGGCCTGCTCCGGGCGCTCCGTCGCCCAATCCGTGCGATACACCCGCAGGTCGCGACACGGCGCATAGCCCGCCTGTTCAAGCAACGTGCGATAATAAGGCGGCGTCCAGGTCATGCCCAGCATCGGCTGGAGATCGAAGGCGTCGAGCAACACGCCCGCCTCCTCCTGAATGTTGAAGTTGGCCGGACCGCGCGCCCGGTCCAACCCGGCGTGCCGCAACCACTCCTCCGCCACCGCGAGCAGCCGCCGGGCTACGACCGCGTCATCGACACACTCGAAAAAACCGAAGAAGCCCGCCCCGTCCGCGTGACTGCGCAGATGCGCCTCATTGCGAAAGGCCGCGATCCGGCCGACGACCCGCCCGTCCCGCCGGGCGAGCCAGAGCGCACCCGAGTTTCCGGCGCGGAAATACTCCCCCCGCCGCGGATCGAGCTGACGCCGCTGGTCGGCGAGCAGGGGCGGCACCCACGCGGGCTGCCCCGCGTGCAGCGCCCACGGCAACCGCATGAATGCGTTCCGCGCGCTGGCCGTTTCAACTGGCTGAATCTCAATCACGGCAGATTCCCGGTCGGGAGATCGTTCGACGCGGAGCAGTGAATAAAACCAAGACCCCTCATTGATGCTCCCTTGCTCCGCGCTCGCCGCGTCTCCGCGTGACGCGGATTGGACTGGTTGATTGGAAACGGCCCCACTCCCATGTTTTTTGTCCGCGATTCCACCCCTGTCGAGGGCGATATAATCCCAGCCGCGGTGGGTTAGCGGCTGTCATGAACTTTGCCCTCTCGTAGTCTCGTTGCCAAGTGGACCGGAGGTCATCTCCGAGAGCTCCTCGACAGGCTGGAAGCCCTGAGCCCGCCGAAGGGGAAGCGGGACAAGTCGGATCGATTGATCCTTCGCTCCCGGCCTCCCCAGACTGGGTGAAAAATCTGTCATTCTGAGCGAAGCGAAGAATGACAAAATAAGTTCTTTTTCGAGTTTTCACACGGTCTGGAGAGAGGCCGGGGCCGACAACAAAACGAAAATGCCAACATCCCTGCCCTCTCGGGCAGGGCTACGTCGCGCGAACCACGAACGAAAAATCGCTGCGGCCTGCGACAATAGGGACGGACAGTAGAGCGGTCTTCTTCCGAGACTGTGCTCGGGAAAAGAGGCGGCGCAGCCGGCGCAGCCGAATCCGGTGCAATCGCTCACGCGGAGAGCCCCGCTGGCCCCTCCGCGGCTCCGCGCTCTCTGCGTGAGGCGGATTGGGCTGATTGATTGCATACGGCACCACTCCCGGATTTTTCGTCCGCGATTCCACGCCGGTCGCGGGCGATATGGCCCCCGCCGCGAAGGACAAACCAGGGCGCATATCGCTTTCTTGCCCGCGCCGCGGCGGCGCAGGCAGGGGCGTCTCTCCGAGGCATCCTAGCTCGGAAACGGACAACATCTGCAAAAAAGCGAGAGGCGCCCGGCTCATCTGGCCCGCCCTTAATCGAGTGGACTTTGCGTGCGTCCTGCGCTGAGTGTGCCGCCCATGGGTTCATCTTCCGCCGCTGCGCGCCTGCCCGCCGCTGCCGACGCTTCCCGGCGCCGAGACGAATTCACCGCATTGCGCAATCTCGACGCTCAAAAGGCCTGGCTGGTGGCCCGCGGGATTCCCAATCCCTATTTCCCGCTGCACGAGGGCACGGCCGGCGCCCACACCCGAATCGGGGGCCACGACCTGATTAATTTTTCCAGTTACAATTATCTCGGTCTCAACGGCGACCCGGCCGTCAACGACGCCGCCAAGGCCGCCATCGACGTGTATGGCACCACCGTTTCCGCAAGCCGAATTGTCTCCGGCGAGCGCCCGCTCCATCGCGAACTCGAGCAACAGCTCGCGGTTTTCACCGGTACGGAAGACGCCCTCACCTTCGTCAGCGGCCACGGCACCAACGTCACCGTCATCTCCGACCTCGTGGGTCCGGGCGACATCGTGTTCCACGACGCCGCCATCCACAATTCCGCGCTGCTCGGCGCCAAACTCTCCGGCGCGAAACGCGTTCCTTTTTCCCACAACAAGCCGGAGAAGCTCGCCGGGCTGCTCGAGCGCCACCGTCCGGCGTACCGCCGGGCGCTGATCCTCGTCGAAGGCGTGTACAGCATGGACGGCGATCCGTGCGACCTGCCCGGTTTTGTCGCGCTCAAGCGCCAGCACGAGGCCTGGCTCATGGTCGACGAGGCCCACTCGCTCGGCGTGCTCGGCGCCACGGGCCGGGGTGTGCGCGAGCACTTCGGCCTCGCCGCGGACGAGGTTGATCTGTGGATGGGCACCCTCAGCAAGGCGTTCGCCAGCTGCGGCGGATTTGTCGCGGGCCGGCATTCGCTGATCGAGACGCTGCGCTACTTCACCCCCGGATTCATGTTTAGCGTTGGCCTGCCGCCGCCGGCGGCAGCCCGCGCCCTGGCGGCGCTGTATAAACTAACCGCCGAACCCGCGCGGGCCCGCCTCGTGCGGGCCCGCGCCGACCTTTTCCGTGACCTCGCCCGGGAGCACGGTTGGTCAATTGGCCTGAGTCGCGATTCCGCCATCGTGCCCCTCATCGTCGGCAACTCGGAAAAGGCCCTGCGCCTCTCCGCCGCCCTCATGGCCGCGGGCATCAATGTGCAGCCCATCGTCTATCCGGGTGTGGCGCACCGGCAGGCGCGCCTGCGGTTTTTCTTTTGCTGCGATCACACCGAGGCGGAGATTCGTCAGGCGGCGTCCGCCGTCACGGACGCGTTGCGCCAGCTCTGATGCCAATGCCCGGAGGTTTCTTCCAGAGCGACGAAGAAGAACCGCACCGTGCCCGCCGGCGCTCCATCCTCGTGGCCCATCCCGAGGTGCGCCAGCTCTTCGGACGCAATCCCTGGACGGCCGTGGTGCTCGCGGGGATTCTGGCGCTGCAGACCGGCCTGGCCGTCCTGTTCGGGCGACTCGGCTGGTCGTGGTGGTGGCTGAGCGCGCTGGTGGCCTATGCGGTCGGCGCGTTTGCCAACCATTGCCTCTACGTCGTCGTCCACGAGGCCTGCCACCTGCTGGTGTTTCGAAACCGCACCCTCAACCGGCTGACGGGCCTCCTCGCCGACTTGCCCAACGTTTTTCCCGGCTCGATGGGTTTCAGCGTTTACCACCTCAAGCATCATACGCATCAAGGCGACCACACGCAGGACGGCGATCTGCCGAGCCACTGGGAAGCGCACCTCGTCGGCCATCGCTGGTATGCGAAGGCCGCCTGGCTGGCCCTTATGCCCATCGTGCTCATGCTCCGCCCTTCGCGGGTCGGCGTCGCCCAGATGATCTCCCCATGGTGGCTGGCCAACGTGGCGCTCTGCCTCGCCTACGATCTCGCGCTGGTGTATTTCTTCGGTGGGGGCGCGCTGGGGTATCTGCTGTTTTCGTTCTTTTTTTCGATCGGATTGCACCCGCTGGGCGCCCGCTGGATTCAGGAGCATTACACCTGCGATCCTGACCATGAAACCACGAGCTACTATGGCCCAGCCAACTGGCTGACGCTCAATGTCGGCTACCACAATGAGCATCATGATTTCCCTTCCGTTCCGTGGCACCGGCTGCCGCGCCTGCGCACCCTTGCGCCGGAGTTCTATGATCGGCAGCCCGCTGAAACTTCGTGGACGAAGGTGCTGCTCCGCTTCATCTTCGATCCGCGCTACAGCCTCTACTCCCGTGTCGAACGTCCGCCCGGGGCTGAGCCCGCGGCAACGATCGGCTAAGCGCCGCTGGCCCCTTATTTTCGTCGCCACCAGTACGATTTCCTCGCACCGCTCACCACCGTCCGCATGAACACCCCCGCGCCCGACCTCCGTCTGCAAAACGCCCGGGAATGGTTGCGCGGCTATCCTCCCGGCACCCTCGAGGCGGCCGAAGACTTTTTCCTCGACCGCGGCGCGACGGCCTTGGACCGCCTCGTCGATGGCGTGCTGATGCACTTTCTGCCCCCGCGCCCCGAGCGGCCACCCTTCGCGCAAATCGACCCCACGGCCCATTTGGTCCGAGATCTGGGTCTCGACTCAATCGCGATGGTTGAGCTGACCTACTTGTTGGACGTCGTGGTGGGCCTTAAGTTTTCCGACGATGAACTGCGGGGCATCGTCACGCTTGGCGACCTCCACCGCGCCGTGCAGCAAAAACGAGCGAGCCGATAGAGCCGTCATGCCTCCCCGCGTTGTCGTTACCGGACTCGGATTCATTACGCCGATCGGCAATGACCGCGCCGCCGTCGCCGCCAGCCTCAGCGAACTGCGCCACGGACTCAGCCCCGTCGCGTGGTTTCCAGACTGCTCGATCAAAGTGGCGGGCACGATCAGAGATTTCTCTCTGACGGACCTCAATCAGGCCGGTTGGACGTGGCCCGCCGCCTACTCCCTTCCACGCGAAACCCTCCGCGGTCTTTCGCCCCACGGGGTCTATGCGTTCTGCGCCGTCGAGCAGGCCCTGCGCGAAAGCGGACTCACGTCCGCGCAACTCGGTGACGGCAACACCGGCCTTTTCTGCGCCTCCGCGGGCTCGCCGCGCTACCTCTGTCATCACATGGCGGAGCTCCCGGCGAGCCGCGGCGCCCGGATCAATCCGTGGGGGGTGGTGCGGACCATCGCCGGCACGCTGAATTTCAACCTCTCCGCCCACTACGGCATCCGCGGCGCTGTAGCCGGCTTTTCCTCCGCCTGCGCTGCGAGCGGCCAGGCGCTCGGCTATGCCCGCGACGAAATTGCCCTCGGTCGCCACCGACGAATGATCGTCGTCGGCGCCGAGGAGCCCACGTGGGAATCACTGCTGCCCTTTGTCGGCTTGCGGGCCCTCTCTCGCCAGGCCGACCCGATTCTCGCCTCACGTCCCTTTGATGCGCAACGCGACGGTTTCGTGGGGTCCGGTGGCGCGGTTGCGGTGGTGCTGGAGTCCGAGGAATGTGCGCGAGCCCGCGGCGCCCCTCTCCTGGCTGAATTCGCTGGCTGGGGTCAGTCGGCCGACGGCTATAGCGTGGCTCAATCGGAGCCCAACGGGCTGGGGATCGAAACCGCGATGCGGCAAGCCCTCCGCTCCTCCGGCGCCGAAGCCGCGGAAATCGACTACGTCAACGCCCATGCCACCAGCACGCCTGTCGGCGATCGCGCCGAAGCGCGGGCGCTGCTGCGCGTCTTCGGACCGGATGGCCCGCCCGTGAGTAGCACCAAGGCCCTGACCGGCCATCCGCTTTCCATGTCCGCCGTGCTGGAAGCCGCGCTCTGCACGGTTGCCATCCAGGAGTCGTTCATTCCCGGCCAGGCTCACCTCGGCGAGGTCGAACCCGAGTTCACGCAATTGCGCCTGCCCCGGCAAACCGTTGCCCAGGAGCTGCACACGGTGCTTTCGAACAGTAGCGGATTCGGCGGCAGCAACGTGGCGCTGGTCCTGCGGGCGATTCGCTAGCCCGGACTTTTCCCGGCTTCGAAATCGTTGAACAAACCACCCAGACTAGGCACAGGAGTTCAATCCGAGGCCGGGCAGAGATCGGAGTAATCGGAATGGCCGGGCTCGAGCTCGGATCGTCCTCGACTTGGTCTCCTGTGCGCTGGTTCGGGGCTTGGAAATCGCCGCAGCGATTGCGGAGGCGAAACAGTAGCGAAAATCAGCGGTTAAATTCAGTCCGAACCTTGAACGGAACGCCCTCCGCCAATTTCCCTCGAACCTTAGTTCACGACCACTTCAAGCCGCGCTCTTCGCCTGACGGCGGCGCAGGGCAACGCAGCCCAAGGCGGCAAGGCCGCCGAGGATTCCGAAATTGGCCGGCTCGGGGATCGCAGCCAAACCTGCCTTGACGCCACCGTTAACCCCGACGTCACCAAACGTCCACTTTTCGATGTCCTGAGCCGCGTAGTTTCCGCCCGTGCCTCCGGTGAAACCAGCATAAACACCCCAAGAATTGCTGAGCACACCCTGGGCGTAGGTCAAGTCAGGCGAGATGGGTCTGGCTCCCTGGCCCACACGCATTTCCACGTTCGTCCCGCCATCGACGAAATCGATCCAAGCCGTCCATAAACTCCCATCGGTGAAATCACCGGCGATGCTTGCCGTGGGCAGAGAACCATTGTGGAGCACGCCCCCGCTCACGATTCCAATAAAATTATTACTCGGGTCGCCGAGATCGGCGTTCTTCCAAGTATCGAACACAAACGCGATGCTGTTGAGTCCCATGGTGCCATTCCCATAGCCGAGTTGCCCACCCGAAGCACCGAGGGGCACCCCTGATTCGGTATCAGCCCTCAGCACGAACGCAAAACCATCACCCGCCTTTGCGGCGCCACTGCTATCCAAATAAGTCTTCCCCGCTGGGTTCGAGGTGATCCGAAACTGGAATGAGGTGCTGAAGCCCCACAGGGTCAGGCTCGAATTGCTAAACGCGCTGCCCGCTTGGTTCGCGGCGGCGGGCGTGAGGCGAAGCACGGCAGATGCACCCGAGCCAACAACTGCGGCGTTGCCATTTAGCGTCACCCCGCCCGGACCGCTGATTGAGGAAAAATTCGAAAACGTGTTTATCGTCTGAGCCACCGCGGAGCCGGCCAGCAGCGCAAAGGA
The DNA here is from genome assembly GCA_947474995.1 of Opitutaceae bacterium. Lineage (GTDB taxonomy): Bacteria > Verrucomicrobiota > Verrucomicrobiia > Opitutales > Opitutaceae > ER46. The sequence goes on from CANJNJ010000023.1 coordinate 29,513, forward strand.
TAAAAACAAACCTGACGCATGGGAGGATAGTGTTCGCACGAGTTTGGAGAGTTGGACCGTGGAGCGTGGACCGTGAAGATTGGATAAAATCGTGAAGCCCCAGTGTCAAACCGTATGTCCGCAAATGATTCGACTTGGATGGGGCTGCCCCGCCCACGAGCAACCTCACAATCAACCGCCGGGGTAAGATGCGAACGATTTGCCGAGTCGGCTCGACTCCCGCGGTCTTCTGCGGCAGTCCGACTGAAAACTCATGCCGCCTTCTCATCCAATTCCGTCGCTCGGTTATTGCGCTCGTTTTCTTCGCCGAGCGCTGACCGTGGTCACCATCGGGCTCGCTGCCTCGGTCGGATTTTCCCAGCAGAGCTACCGGGGCTTTTATGCCGGTTCCCTCGTCTTCGGCGGCAACATCGGCTTTTACGTCAACGCCAATAGCGACGTGACCGTGATCGTGATCGATCCGCTCTCGAATTCCTTCGGCGCGGACACCACGGTCAAAATCACTCCGACGGGCTCGTTCACCGGGACTTTTTCCGACACCACGATCACCGGCCAGATCGCCGCCAACGGCAGCGTCACCGGCACCGTGGCGCCGGTGGGGATCTCTTTCACCGCGCGGCGCGCGCCGCTGTCCGGCCCGACCCTGGCGTACGAGGGATTTTATCAAGGCTGGGTAACGACACCGGAAAACCGCCAGGTCGCCACGAGTCTCGCCGTCTCCGCCGACGGTCAGCTCTCCCTGTTCATCCAGGCTGGCGGTCAAGTGGTCGACGCCGGCTATGGCACGATCGATTCGAGCGGCAGCTTTAGCGTGAAAGATTCGCGCGGCCGCGTTTCCGCCGGGAGCATCGGCACGACCGCCGGCGGGCTGGCGTGGAACGGCAAGTTTACGAAGACCGGCGTCGGCGCCTACACCTTCATCGTCGGCCGCCGCACGGCCGCGAACAAACTCATCAACATTTCCACCCGGGGCAAGGTCGAGACCGGCGACGGCGTCATGACGGTGGGCTTCGCCATCGACGGCGGCGCCAAGACCGTGCTCCTCCGCGGTCTCGGGCCGGGGCTCGCGCTGTTCAACGTCGCGAACACCCTTGTCGATCCCCAATTGGCCCTCTACTTCGCCGGCCAGATTATCGCCACCAACGACAACTGGGGCAATGCGGCGGCGACCACGACCGCGGCGGAAATCACCGCTGTCACCACGCGCATTGGTGCGTTTGCCCTCACGCCCAACAGTCTGGACGCCGTGCTCCTCATGCGCCTGGAGCCGGGTTCCTACAGTGCCCAATTGAGCGGAGCGAATGGTGGCACGGGCTTCGGCCTTATCGAGGTCTGGGAAGTTCAATAACCGGCACGCGCCGTTCCGCCCTGTGCGCCCGAACCCTGCCCCGCTCCCGCTTTCGCCGGCGCAAATCGCCGAATTCGACACCGCGGGATTTGTTGTCCTGCGCGGATTCTTTTCGACCGGGGAAATCGCCCGCGTCGGCGAAGCCATCGCCGCCCTCGCCGCGCGCCCGCCGTCGGTCGGCCGCGAGATGGTGTATTTCGAGGACAGTGTACGGGATCCGGCCGTGCGCGTGCTCTCGCGCATCGAGAAATTCATCGAGCACGAGCCAACGCTCCGCGAGCTAGTGCTGGATCCTAGGCTCAGCCTCGCCGCCGGCCAGCTCCTCCGCGACGAGGCCCGGCTGTTCAAGGAAAAGATCAATTTCAAAATGCCCGGGGGCCGGGGATTTGAGCCGCATCAGGACATCCAGCCGGGCTGGGATGCCTACGCCGACTATTTTCTCTCGGTGCTCGTCACGATTGATCCCAGCATCCCGGAAAACGGCTGCCTCGAAGTCTCCGCGGGGCATCACCAACGCGGTCTCCTCGGCGAAAAATGGCAACCGCTCACGCCCGCGCAGCTCCGCGGCGTCGAGTTTGTGCGCCTCCCCACCATGCCGGGCGACGTCGTGTTCTTCGACTGCTTCGTGCCGCACCAGTCCGCGCCCAATCTCACCGACCGGCCGCGGCGGAATCTCTATCTCTCCTACAACCGCGCCGCCGCCGGCGATCACCGGGAGAAATATTTCGCCGACAAGCGCGCGGCGTTTCCGCCCGATCACGAGCGCGCCCCGGACGTGAAGCTCGCGTTCAAGGTTTGACCCGGATGGCGCGAAGTTACGACAGATTCGCCTGATGCCCAATCCGACAGGCCACGGATCACACGGGTTAGCGGATAACCAAGACCGGGAGTGACTCTCATCGGTGGGCCGGGCACTCCGTGCGCGGCCGTCCAACGTGAGGTCGAACCCAATATCTGGCAGCCCACGGAGTGGTCGGCCCACCCGATACGTCGATCGTGAAAGGTGGGCCGGGCACTCCGTGCGCGGCCATCGAACGTGAGTTCGAACCCAACGTCTGGCCACCCACGGAGTGGTCGGCCCACCCGGTACGTCGATCGTGAAAGGTGAGCCGGGCACTCCGTGCGCGGCCGTCCAACGTGAGGTCGAACCCAACGTCTGGCCGCCCACTGCGTGGCCGGCCCACCCGGTACGTTGGTCATCGATCGGTTGCGGACTCGAACGCAAACCACGTTATCCGCTCCAGGCCATCTGCGGTCAAAAATACTCGCCCCCTTCCTTCGCCCGCGCGGGCGCGCGGGCGACAAACACCGGCCTTGACCTGGCATTATTCCGCTCTGACCCCGAGCGGCGCGACGCCCAGCTCGCACATGAGCCGGAGCGCGACGTCAGCGGGCGTAATCTTCGGCCGCCCGAGATTCGGCAGCGCCCCGCGTCGGATGCGAAAGTGCAGCAGCGTGGGGCCGCTCGCCGTCGTGTGCGCCTCGAGTTGCCGGCCCAGTTCACCGATGGCATCGGAGCCCGCCGCCTGCGCATAACCGCACGCCTGCGCGATGGCTCCGAAGGAAACGCCGCGACTCACCGTCGCTTGTCCGCCCGTCGAATCGTGCACCTCGTTGTCGAGCACGAGGTGAAAGAAATTCCGCGGCGCACACGCCCCGACCGAGGCAAAATTGCCCATCCGCATGAGCGCGGCCCCGTCGCCGTCCACGACAAAAACGCGGCGCGCCGGCTGCCGCAGGGCCAGCCCCAGCGCGAAGGAACTCGCCGAACCCATCGATCCCACCAGATAGAGGTGATTGGCCGCATCACTCAGCGTGTAAAGCTCTCGGCCGGTGAAGCCGGTGGTCGCCACCACGATGTCCCCGGGGCGCTTTGCCGCCAGCAACGCCCGCAGCGCCTCCGCCCGCGTCGCCCGGTTCGCCGTCGCCAGCGGTAGGTTTTCGGAAAACGAAAACCCGCGGGCGCCCAGCGCGGTTCCCGCCCGCGCGGAGCGCAAGGGCTGTTCCGCCACCGCCCCGTGCGGCATCACGAAAGCGTACGGCCGGGCGTGCCGACGGAAATGCTCGAGCGCCCGATCGAGCGCGGGCCCGATCTCCGCCGTCGTCCCGGGAAACGGCGCCCACGGAATCCGCAGGGTCTCGAGCAACGCCGGGGTAATCTCGCCCATCAGCTCGTGCTGGGGTTCGTCGGGCGGCCCCCCGGGTTGCGCCCGGTGCGTGACCACCAGAAGCGCCGGGAGGCGAAACGGCCAGTTGAGCGACGTCAGCGTATTCACCGCATTCCCGAGCCCGGAATTCTGAAACATCACCACCCCCGGTGCGCCGGTCGCCACATACGAGCCGGCCGCGAGGGCCACCGCATCACCCTCATTGGTCGCATCGCGAAAAAACAGCGCCGGATCGTCGATCGCCGCATTGATGAGCGGCTGCAAATACGAACACGGCGTGCCGGTGAAAAAATCCCAGCCCCGCGCCCGGCAGGCGGATAGAAAATCGGCGGCGGTAATCATGACGGCAACCTCGGTTAAAACCGCTGCGCGAGGTTCAGGTCGACGAGTGAATCCACGTCGATCCAATGACCCTGCACGTAGTGGATGCGCACACCGCGGCCCGTCGCGACGAAGTGGTTCAACAGGTCCGTCATTTGCAACCGCGCCAGGTCGCCGGCCGCGCGGCGCGCGACCACATAGTCGCGGGCCCAACCGAGCCCCGCGGCCGAAAGTTTCAACAATCCGATCCATTCGCCGTGGAATTCGTCGCGCGGTTCGGCCACCTCGGCGTGCTCGAGCCGCACGTCGTCGTCGAGAAAATCCCGCGGCGACGGCGGCCGGGAAGCGCGCACGTAGTCCGAGGCATGCGGCGCCCGGCCATCCTCACGGAAACGGGAATCGACCGCGATCACGATGTCCGCGGGATCGCGGAGCAACAGGGTAGCGATGAAACCGCGAAAGAGAATATCGCCAAAAGCGACGAGGGTGTCCGCCCCGTCCGACGCCGCCGGATCGGCCAGCGCGACGGCCAGCGAGGCCAGTTCCCCCGTCGTCGCGTAATCATCGTTGTCGACCCGCCGCACCCCGGGCAGTTCGACGAGCTCCTTCTTGTAGCCGGCCACCACGGTGATTCCCGTCACTTCCTGCTGGCGCAGCGTCGTGACGAGCCGTTCGAGAATCGTGGTCGCGCCGATTTTCAACAACGTCTTTGGCCGATCGGCCGTCAGCGGTCCGAGCGCCTCGCCGCGCGTCGCGGCGAGAATAATCGCCTGGGCGCCGTGCGGGCCGCCGCACCGGTAGCGCCGTTCGGCGTCCTGCAGCTCGGCGTCGCCCTGCAGGCGAAAAATCTCCCCGAGCGGCGCAATCTCGTCCTCGAGGCCGGCCACCGATTCCTCGCGGCGAATCCGCGCGGCGTTTTCCTGCATGGCCCGCACGCTGGCCCGGAGCTGGTGATTCGCCCAGATGACCGCGGCCACCCCGTGCTCCCGAAACGCCGCCGTGGGCGTGGCATAGTATTTGGTCGGGATCAGCACGACCGGCAGCCGGCCGGCCCATTCCCGCAGGAAGGCAAACACCTCGTCGGGCCGGGGTGACTTGCTGTGGACAATCACCGCGTGCGCCCCGGCGCGACGATAGGCTTCGGCCCGGCGCAGGGCCTCCTCCAGCCCGCGGCCGGCGATCAACGCCTCGGTGCGGGCGATGAGCACAAAGTCGTCGTCGCGCCGCGCATCGAGCGCCGCCTTGATCTTGCCGCAAAATTCCTCGGCATCCGCCAGCGGCTGCTGCTCGCCGCGGAGAAAGCTGTTCGTCTTGGGAAAGAGCTTGTCCTCGATGCAAAGCCCCGCGACGCCGCGCTGTTCACACTTGGTCACGAAGCGCCGGAGGGTATTGAAGTCGCCGTGACCGGTGTCGCCGTCGAGGAGAATGGGCACGCCGGTCGCATCGGTCATGAACTCCACCTGCTCCAGCACCTGCGTCCACGTGGCCTCGTTGTTGTCGCGCACGCCGAGTGCCGCCGCGAGCGTGAGCCCGCTCGCCCACACGCCGGGAAACCCGGCCTCTTCCGCGATCCGCGCCGAGACGGCGTTGTGCGCTTCCAGCAGAAACTCGAGCGAGCCGGAACCGAGGAGCCCGCGGAGGCGGGTGGTTTTACGGGGTGTCGTCATGGAGCCGGCGCGGCGCTGACGATTCCGCGGGCGCGGAGAAAATCGGCGAGATGGCGCAGGAAAAGTTCGAGGTCCGCGGGGGTCAGGTCTCCGAGATTGGCGACGCGAAAGGAGCGCAGGCCGGGAATCTTTCCCGGGTACACCGTGAGGTCGCGCGCGTAGAGATAATCGTGCATCGCGTCGAAACTCCACGCCGGGTGCGCGGGCTCGAGAAACGCGGTGAGCAGTCGCGATTGCCAGCGGTCCGGCACCAGGCAGGCAAAGCCGAGCCGGCGCATGCCGGCCAGCAGCACGGCATGGCACGCCGCATACCGCGCGTGCCGGGCGGCGGCGCCTTCGGCAAAAAATTCGTCCAGGGCGGCATCGAGCGCGTGCAGCACCTGCACCGGGGGGGTATAGAGAAACTGCCCTTGCTCCTCCTGCGTCCGCCATTGCCCGGGCAAATTGAGATAGAGGCTCCGGCGCGGGCGGGCGGCCGCCTGGAGAAGCAGTTCGCGCCGCACGATCGCGAAGCTGAGGCCGGGCAGCCCCTGCAGGCATTTATTGGCGGAACTCACCACGCAGTCGGCGGGCGTCGCGCGCAAGTCGAGCGGCACACCGCCGAGGGATGACATGGCGTCGATGATCGTCACGACGCCTCGCGCGCGGCAGGCGGCGACCACGGCCTCGAGCGGATTGAGCATCCCGGTCGTGGTCTCATGATGGACGAGAAAACAGTGGGTCGCCGCGGGCGCTGCTCCGAGGGCGGTCTCGACCGCGGCGGCCGCCGGAAATTCGCCCCAACCCAGGGACAGGGTGCGGTGCGGCAGGGCATGCGCCTCGGCAATCTCGCCGGCGCGACGACCGTAGGCCCCGTTCTCAATGACGAGCAGTTGATCGCCGGCGCCGACCAGCGACGATAAGGCGGCTTCGACGGCCAGCGTGCCGGAGCCGGCCAGCAGCACCACCGTGTGCGTCGACTCGCCGTGGACCGTCGCGAGGAGTTTGCGGCGCACCGCCGCGAGGAGTTCGCCGAACTCACGCTCCCGCGGACAAAGATCGGGCATGAGCAGCGCCTGCTTCACCCGCTCGCTGGTGGTGCAGGGGCCGGGGTTAAGGAGAATCTTACGCGGCACCGGCATGGAGGGACTGATTCAGGGCGGGCAGCACGACCCGGACGGCGCGGTCGTGTTGCGCCACATCGTCGATCTCCGCCCACAGCAAATCGGGGACAGCCAGAAGGCGGATCGGATGATCGGCCGCGAGGGCCGTCAGGCCGTCGTCGTAGTGATAGTTCGAAGGCACGGCGGCGCGCGTCTCGTAGTGGCGGCAAAGGGCAGTGAAAAACTCCCGCGTCAGCCGGCTAATCCCGGTAAACTCTCCGGCGGGCGCCTCACCGGCCAGACGCGGCTTGGACAATTCGCGCAGCCGGCCATTCGCACCGTAGGCCAAAACCTCGTCGCCCTGTCCCGTCGGTCCGGAGACAAGCACGTGGTCGCCCCGCGGTGCGGCCAGCAGGGCCGTGAGCGCCCGCGGTTCGAAAAGCAAATCGGATTCGAGCAACAGCAAATCGCCGGGAACCGCATCCCGGGCCAGCCAAAGCGAATGCATCGAACCGGTGCGGGCAAAGTCCGGGTTATGCCGCTGGCGCACCGGCGACGCGGCCGTGGCGAGAAATTCGCGATAAGCCTCCGCGCCAAAGCCCGTTACCAGCACCGTGTCGGTGATTCCCGCGTGGCGCAGCGCATCGAGCGCCCGTTGCACCAGGGGAACGCCGCCCAGGCGAAGGAGACCTTTCGGTTTATCGTAAAAGCCGCGCAGCCGCGAGCCTAGGCCGGCAGCGAGGATTACGGCGGTAATCGCGGAAGTGGTGGACGAACCGGACGACACACGACGAAGTAAGTGCGGCGTCACGCATGCGGCGAGCGCGAAAGACCGGAGCAGGCACCAGCGCGCGCGCAGGCCAAGCCTCCCGCCCGCGTCGGGCGACCCGACAGGCAGCGGTAACCATGCAACCCGTGCTCACCTCGGGGCATTCGAGACTGTCATGAATTTGGATTTCTGATCGAATTTGGTCGGACCGCGTTCCATGGAGTTGAGGGTTGAGCGATGAGAGATGAGCGATCGGTTTTCAGAGCTGAAGCGCGCTCTCTCCCGCCCAAAATGAGATTCACCGTCTGGTTCGGTTCTCGACTCGCAGCCCTCAACGCTCAACTGAACTCCTCCGGCGAACCCGGGTTCATCCAGTCGGAGGGCGTTCGCTCTCCGAGAACGAATCCACTGCACGGTGGAACCCGATGTCCTCATCGGTTTTTGCACGGCGCACTCTCCCGTCAGCCCGGTTGGGACAACGGGCTCCATCTTCTATGGCCTCGTTACGGCTAAGGCCGGCCGCAACGAAACCCGGCCCTCCACCGCGCACAAAACGCCGGCTCGCTTAACGCGCTCCGATCACATCCGAGGCGCCATCGTCCCGCACCACTTTCGCATTGGAACCGCCGGACAGGGTCGATGCCGAGCCGCTTTGCAGCTTCACGCGTTCGCCCGGCGCCAGCGGCGGGACGCCCGGTTCGCGTTCCTGCACGATCACCACGCGCCGGCCGCCTTCGAGCATGATCGTGATTTCCTCGCCCAGCTTATCATCGAGTTTCGAGCCCGCCGCACTTCCCGCCATCGAACCAACCACGGCGGCGACGGCCCGTTCCGGCGCACCCAGAATGGCGCCTTGGACCGCGGCGGCGCCCAATCTCGCACCCCGACCCGCTGAGCCGGCCTGCTCGGCCTGACCCTTGATCACCACGTCGCGGACGGAAACGATTTCGCCGCGCTGTTCCGAAACCACCTGGCCGACCTGACTGCGGTCGTAGACCGGCAGACCGGAAGAAGCGCTGTTACAACCCGCGAAAAGAGCGAGCAGCGCACCGGCGGAGACAAAAAAGATATTTTCCAAGCGCATCGCTGACGGAAGGACTACCACCACCACCGAATGTTTCAAGGCCTCTGCCCTGGCTACGGCACCAAAACGCGGGCGCCCCCTGCTCCGCTCGCAACCCCCACCCGGTCACCCACGGCAAACGTCGGCGGCGACTCCTGCGTCACCACGACCACCGAACCATTCTCGAGTTTGATCGTCAACTCGGCCGCCGCCTTGCGCGTCGCCGCTTCTTCCACCGCCTGGCCCGCCACCGCTCCCACGACAGCACCCCCGGCCCGGGCCAAATCACGCCCCACGCCCTGCCCGACCCCGCCAGCCGCGGCCGAACCGCTGAGCCCGCCACCGACCAGGCCAATCTGGCCGCGCTCACCCTCGACGACGACCGGGCTCACCTGCTGGACCGTGCCGTACTCGATGTGCTGCAACTGGCCAACCTGCCGCCGGTTCACGACGCGGCTCCCCGAAGGAAACGTACACCCGGCGCCGAGAACCACCACCGCGATCGCCATCCCTGCGAGTCTTGGATTCATGCGTGAAGAGACGCCTGAAATCAGCGGACGGTTTCGATCCCGCAACTTAGCGTTTACCCAAACGCACCCCTGATAACGCCCTGCCCCCCCCCGCACTCACCGCGTCTCCCGGCAGCGAATCCAGTTTGTCATCTATTAGATGACAAACATGGCGGGCGGCAAAAGGACGGCGGCGGGGTTACTTCGTCACTTTGACCACGAAATAGTTAATCGTACCGTTGACCTCTTTGAACCAGTGCGGGACGCCGCTCGGGATGACCATGACGTCACCTTTGACCAATTTGCGCTCGACGCCGCCGGCGATTTCCTTGCCCCGGACTTCACTCGGACCGGACGCCTTCGGTTCGACGACATTGCCGCCGGTCACAAACGTCGCGGAGCCATCGACAATGTACAAGATGTCCGTGTCGTGCTCGTGGACTTCCGGGATGCCCGCCATGACGCGGTGTCCGGCCTGAATTTTGTAGCTGGAATTGGCGGCGAGCGGCAGCCCCTTCGCGAAGGCGTCGGCCATTTTGGCATGGTCGAGGAGGTAGGGCTCCTTGGGTGGCGCATCGGCGGCGACGGCGAGGCGGGCGGTGGCAAATGCGATCAGGACCAGAACCGGGATGAGCTTCATTTTGATAACGAGTTCGAGATTCGCGCCACGGTAACGAGCGCTTTGGTTGAGGGGTAAGACGGAGCGAGCAGCAAAACCAGCCCCGCGCGCTTGGCGAGGAATGAATCTTCGACGCATAAAGGCCCCATTATGGCTATACCGCAGACTACCGGAATTCCGGCAGTCTGCGCACGTGCATCGGAATGCGAGACCGGCCCACTTGGGCGCCGGAGGGCCGCATCCTTGATGCCATGGGACGGGCTTGGAAGGGGTTTCACGCTCGAACAAAACCCCAGGTGGGGTCCGTCCCTCCTTCAATTTCTGCGGACTTCGTGACTGGTGGACCGTGCGCTCCGCGCGCGGTCCGGCGGCGCGCGGAGCGCACCGCCCACCTACAACCGCGGGGCCGGCGGTTTGTTCGGGACGTCCCAGCCGTTGGCGCCAGTGGTGTTGAGCTTTCGCTTGTAGACCTTGTCGCCGCACGTTGCGAACAGTGTGTCGAATTTTTCACCCCCAAAGACGAGGTTGGCGACGCGACGATTCGGCGTCGGGATAATCGCGTTCACCCGGCCCGCCTGGTCGCAGATTTGTATGCCCATCCGCGTCGCGACATAAAGCCATCCGGCGCGATCGCAGCGCATACCGTCGGGCCCCGCCTCGTCCGCCGAGTCCACCTGATGCAGGTGATAATACTTCTGCTTGTTCGCGAGCGTTCCATCCGCCTGCACCCCGTAGCTGTAGATCCAGTGCGAGCGAAAATCCGCCACGTAAAGCAGCGACTGGTCCGGCGACAGCGTGATACCGTTGGCGAAGCGCATGCCCGTCTCGTCCACCGCCACTTTCGAACCGTCGGGCCGGATCAGCCAGACCTTGCTCGGCTCGGCGCCGTTGTTGGCGTTCGGATTCGTGGCGTAGATGTTGCCGTTGTGCGCCACGACCAGATCGTTGCCCGCGAGGCCCTCGGCGATCACCGCCGTATTGCCGGCCGCATCATAGGCCACGATCTTTTTCTCGCCCGCCGCGACCACGTAGCGCCGTCCATCCGGCCCGAAATGCTGGCCATTGGCGCGCTTGGTGTCGGCCACCACTTCGGTGACCTTGCCGTCGAGGGCGATCTTGTAGCCTTTGCTCGCCTGAATATCGTTGAAGAACACCTCGCCCTTCGCGTTCACGGCCGGCCCTTCGGTGAAACGATAACCTTCGCCCACGAGCTGCCAGTCTTCGCCCGGAATCAACAGGGAGGCGAGGACCGCATTCTTGGTCGGCGCCGCGGCCTTCACCGGCTGCGGCCAGCCTTTCCACAGCCAGCGCACCGCGTCGGGGAAAATCGCCAACGGGTGTTTGTCGTCGTGTCCGCCGTCGCCCCAGGCATGCTCCACTTCATAACCCGCAAAGGTAAGCGCGCGCTCGAGCGTCTGATTCGCCATCCACCAGTCGCCGCCATAGATATTGTTGTCGTTGGAACCACCCTGCAAAAACACCCGCAACGGCTTCGGCTCGAACTTGCGGATGAGGGTCGGATAGAGATCGCCCCCGCGCAGGCCGACAAACGTGCCGCGCGCGCTGAAAATTCGCGTGAAGGAATCAGGCCGCTCCCACGCCGCCGTAAACGCGCAAATCGCCCCGCTGCTCGCGCCGCTGATCGCCCGATCGGCCCCGGACTTCGAAAGGTGGATCGCTCGGCCGTCGCTGGTCTTTTTCGTTTCCACGTCCGGCAGTAGTTCTTCGAGGAGAAACCGCACGTAGGCATCCCCGAGCCCATCGTACTCGTAGCTGCGATTGAAGCGATCGAGCGCGTGCGCGGGATCGGACGCCTTGGCGATCCCCGGGCGGACAAACACCCCAATCATCACCGGGATTTCGCCCCGGGCGATCAGGTTGTCGAACACCGTCGGCGCATTCCACTGCACGCCGTCTTGATTCACGTGCAGGCAGGCCGGCTTGGCCGGATCGTACTGGCGCGGCACGTAGACGGTCACCTCATGCACCGTCCCGGGAAAAATCTTCGAGGTGGTGAACGCGTACTTGAAGACCTCGCCCTTCGGCACGCCGGGTTGTTCGGAAAGATCGCGATGCGGCACATAGTCGTTGGCCGCGCGCCCGGCGGTAACCAGCGCACAACACGCGGCCAGCAGGAGGAGGAACGGGAGACAATTTTTTGGGGTCATGGGAAAAATCGACCTAACTTTGGCTCGAAGGAAACTCCAAACCGACGCCGAAGAACAGGACATTACCCTGTCACGAACCTTAACCCATTCCGCCACGACGGTTCTGCTGGGGACGCGGCGCCCTCGCCGCGTGAAATGCGAAAAAACCGCGACGAGGGCGCCGCGGCTCCAACGCACGTTGGCGAAAGTGCCGGATAGCCCCCACGCCTGGACCCGGTGAATCTCCCGCGATCCAGCGCACCCACCCACGCCTACTTCTTCTTTTCGGCTTTCTTCGCCGCCGCCGGCGCGGGCGCCGGCTCGACGTATTTCGGCAACTCGTTCGCCCCCGGCGCAACCTTGTCCAGGTTGGGCGTCACGTCGGCGTCCACCCGACCGAGCGACCAATTGAGGCCGCCTTCGAGGATCGATTGGAACGTCGGATGATTCCAGACATCCTCGCGATGGCCCATGCTGGTATAGAACACGCGACCCTTGCCCTCCATCCGGGCCCACGTCGACGGATACGGCGGGCGCACATAGACCTCACCTACCATCCGCGCCGTGTTTTGCACGAGCAGGACGTGCAGATCCGGCGCAAAATTTTTCAGGGAATACCACTCGTCATACATCCCAAAATCCGCCGGGACGGCGCTCATGCCCGGAAATTTTGTGTCCGCCACACTCAGCCGACCCGCCTGCTGGGCCCCGTGGTTGATGAATTCGCCGCCCAGCATCTTGATGAAGGGATCGGCCTTGTCGCCGTCACTCTGATGCCGGCCCGGGCCATACACGGCGGTACCCGGCGCTTGGAAAGTATCGGTCGCGCTGTGGACGCCCACGAAGCCCTTGCCGTCCTTGATCGCCTGGAGCAACGCCGCTTTCCCGTCCGCGGTCATCGGCGGCAACCCGTCGGCCCCGGCCTCCGTCTTCGCCTGCGTCAAGTCCTGCGTCGTGTAGAAAACGAACCCATCAAACTGCGCGAGGTATTCGGACGTGAACAAGGTCCCGTCCTTGGAAAACGTGAGCTCAATCTTGTTCTTCGCGCCCAGCTTGCGGAGCACCGGAAACGCGAAACCGTGGCCCGGGGGACCCTCGAGTTTCACCGCATCGTGCTGAAAACCCGAGGACTTGGTGAAAACCAGGACCTTCTTGGCGGGCACCTCGGCGGTTTCGGCGGCGTGCAACACCGAGCCCAGCACGAGAGCAAACGACATGACGGTGCAGCCGAAACGGAATGGGATAGTCATCATAGGAAGGGGCAGCGGAATTTTGCGGCCCGACCCTGACAAATCAATCCCTTTGGACTTTTTTCCGCAGCGTCGCCTTGGTGATTCCGAGGCGTTTTGCCGCCATGGCTTCATCGCCGCCCTCGGCTGCCAGCATGCGGGAAATCATTTCCCGCTCGACGCGGGCCAACAACGCCGGCTCGCCCGCTTGCAGCTGCGCAAACACAAGATCCAACGCGCCGTCCAGCGTCAGCGCCGACGCGCCGCCCGCCTCGCCACTGGTCCCGGTCGTCTTGGGTACGACCGGCTCGAGGCCGATCGTGCCGCTTTCGATGCTCTTGGGCGCGCGCTCCGCGGCCGTCCCCGCCACCACCGCGGCGTCGGCCCCGAGGATTTCCGCCGGAAGGTCTTTCACCAGGATGGCATCGCCCTGGGCGACGACGGCGCTGCGGTAGATGACGTTCTCCAGTTCGCGCACGTTGCCCGGCCAGCGGTGGCGGACGAGCACGGCCATCGCCTCGGGCGCCACCTTGGAGACGCGGGATTTTTTCTGCTTCACCAGATTCTGCAGGCAGAAATCCACGATTTGCGGCACGTCGTCGTCGCGTTCGCGCAACGCCGGCATCTTGATGCGCACGACATTCAGCCGGTAGTAGAGATCTTCGCGAAAGGTCTTCGCCTTCACCATCGCTTCGAGATCCTTGTTCGTCGCCGCGAGGATGCGAACGTCGACCTTAATCGTCTCGGTGCCGCCGACGCGCTGAATCTCTCCCGTCTGGAGCACCCGCAGGATTTTCGTCTGCGTGGCCAGCGCCATGTCGCCGATTTCATCCAGGAAAATCGTGCCGCCATCGCACAGCTCGAACTTGCCCAGCCGCTGCCCGGTCGCGCCCGTGAACGAGCCCTTTTCGTGGCCGAACAATTCGCTCTCGATCAGATTATCGGGGATGGCCGCGCAATTCACCGCGATGAACGGTTTGCCCGCGCGGTGGCTGTGTTTCCAAATCGAGCGCGCCACCAGCTCCTTGCCCGTGCCGCTTTCGCCCGTGATCATCACCGTCACGTCGCTCGCCGTCACCTGCCCGATCACTTTGAAGACATCCTGCATCACGGCCGAACTGCCGACGATGCCTTCGCGATAATCCTCAATATTGATCGTGGGCTTGTAGTCGCCGACGGCGCGCAGGTCGGCGTGGGCCTTCATCGCCTTTTCGGCCAGCGCGAGGACCTTCGCGGGATCGAAGGGCTTCATCACATAATCGAACGCGCCGTATTTCATCGCCTCGATCGCCGTCTGCGCGGTGCCAAAGGCGGTCATCAGGATGACGAGCTGCTTCGGATTCGCCGAGCGGATGTGCTGCAACGCCTCGATGCCGCTCATCCCGCCCATGCGCACGTCGAGAAACACGAGCTCCGGCAGCGGGCCCTTTTTCACCACCGCAATCCCCTGCTCCCCGCTCGCGGCCTCGGTGACCTGATAACCGCGCGATGACAGCACGCGGGCCAGTGAGTAGCGAATCTCGGCGTCGTCATCGATGACGAGAATGGTCGGCGATTTGACTGGGTCAGGCATAAGGAAGAGCTAAACAGCAGGAATCGGGCGCGTCGCGGAGAATCGTGCGGCGGCGCTCGGGAAAATGGCTGCGCAACCGTCGTTGGCAGTTCCCTCCCACCGGCCGGACGGTGCCTGGGGCGCATTCGTTCCGCCTAAAGGCGGGACTACGCACAAAAAACCGCGTTCTCTTAGCCGTATCCCTGCAGCCCGGAACCGCAAAACGTGTTTTGCTCCGGACGGAAAGAAACGTTAGTTCGCGTCGCCCTGCTCGAGAGAGCAGGGCTGTCTTTCGGTCCATGGCTGAGTCCCGCTTCTCTCGAAGCGGGCGACAACCGGGTTGTTTCTTGAGCGTCGGAGTGGGCGCTCTCTCCGCGAACGAATCCAGTGAACGGGGGAACCCGATGTCCTCATCGGGTTTTGAATTGCGCCCTCTCAAGTCAGCCCGTTGAGGACAACGGGCGCCACCTTCCATTGCCTCGTTACGACTTAGCGCGCGTCGAAAAAGGCCTGTCATTCTGAGCGCAGCGAAGAATGACCACTTTTTAGATACCCTCTTACGGCCACCCGGCGGTCTCTACCCTCGAAAAACCACAAGAGTACGCTGGCCAATTCGGCCGGCACGCTTTTGTTGCTCCCCATGCTTGGCTGGTCCCTGAACCTTTTTCGCGTCCGCGGCATCCAGCTCGCGGTCCATTTTTCGTTTTTCCTCCTGCTGGCACTGGTGGCGCAGGAGGGCTGGGCGGACGAACGATGGACGGGGGTGTTTTGGAATGTTGCCACGCTGCTGGTGTTCTTTACGTGCGTCGTGTTGCACGAATTGGGCCACTCTTTCACCGCGATCCATTTTGGCGTCGGCGTGCGGCGCATTCTCCTGATGCCCATTGGCGGGATGGCGGAGTTCGACAGCATCCCGCGGGAGCCGTCGAAGGAATTCCTTATCACCCTCGCCGGTCCGGCGGTGAATTTCGGCATCGCGGCGGTGCTTTGGGCCATCGTGGGGGTGCCGCAGGGATGGCCGTGGGGGGACTACGATTTTCCGGCCAACGCCACCGGCTTTGCCCAGCTGGTGCTCCATTGGAATCTGCTGATGGGTTGTTTCAATCTGGTTCCGGTCTTCCCCATGGATGGCGGGCGCATTTTCCGGGCGATCCTGGCCACGCGCCTGCCCTATCTGCGCGCGACGTTTATCGCCGCGAGCGTGGGCAAGGTTCTGGCCGTGGTCGCGGCAGTGATCGCGGTTTATTTCTATCACGCGGTGCTTACGGCCGTGCTCTTCGCTTTTATCTTTGTCGCCGGGGAAATGGAGTATCGGGCGGTGAAGCGCCGGGAAATCGAGGATGCCCATTGGCGGGCGATGCTCGCCCAGCTCTATCCGGTCAGCCCGCCCGTCAGCCCGCCCGCCGAGGAGCCGCCGCTTTTGTCCCGGTAGAAGAGTCGCGGCGGTCTCCGACCGGCGTCCGGGGAATCGCCTCAAGTCCCGCAATTTTTTGCCACAAATAACCCCGATCGGCACAAATCCAAGCCACCGGCACGTGCGCCATCGGGGTAATTTATGGCGCTGCGCCGCAGCTCTGCGCCGGACGGATTGACGCACCCTCCCCGCTTAGCCGGAAAAATTCAGTTGAGAGTTGAAGGTTGAAAGCCAGAGCAGGCCAAAAGTTAACTGCGGGGTAGACCGCGAAAGGGGAGCCACGGATCCGTTTACCTCGAAACCAGCCCCAAAAGAGCGATTTCATCCCGGCCTTCATCGCTTTCAACTTTCACCTCTCAACTTTCAACGGCACGAGTCCGGCTTAGTGCGACATGATGTAGAAGATGATATTTATCCCCAGCGGATAGGAAATTTTCTCCGAAAAATTGTGGAAGTAGTAGTCGCTTTCCCCTTCCCGCTCCCAGCCGTCGCCGTTGTCGGTGTTATGCGTCGCCATCACCATCAGCCGGCCCTTGTCGTCGAAGATCGCGCGGTGGTGTACCACGCGGGCGTCTTCGCGTTCCCAGGTCCGGTGCTGGGGATCGAACTCGCTTTGCATCCCGAGATACGCGTTGGGCACCTGGCCCTTCGTCTTGATTTCGAAGACGCAGTGATAGAGCGGATGTTCAAGGGGCAGTTCGATAAACTTCCGGTCCGGCAGAACCTTCTTGAAGACCCGCTCGACGACAGACCACGCGTACTCACCCCAAAAATCATCGAGCAGGAGAAAGCCCCCGTTGTTCAGGTAATTTCGCAGCGCGGCGATTTCCTCGTTCGAGAGTTCGAGGCTGCCGGGTTCGACCAGGTAGAGGAAGGGATAATCCGCGAGGTCCTTGTCGGTGAGCCACAGGAAGCGCCCGTCGGGATCGACCTTCATCGAGGTCATCTGCTGCAGCCGGTACGACAGGTTGAGATCGCTGTCCGGCGCATCCGTGGTCCACGGTCCGCCGTCGCCCTCCATCGCGTAGCTGCGCTTCACGCGGGCAAACGTGAACACGTCCTTTTCGAAGCCACGCGGGTTCATCCACACCGGCGTGCCGGTGCTGTGGGACTCGATTTCGCGCGCGGTGCGGGCGGTGTCGGGAATGTAGCTTTCGCCGCCGCCGTAGAAACGCCGCCCGCCGCCCCGGCGCCGCTGGGCCGACACGATGCTGCCCGCCATCAAAAAAACCAGGATGGTGATCACGAGGCGCTTCATCGCAAGGCAGACGCTAGGTCATTCGGGTGACGCGGCGCAATCCTTGGGTTGGGCTGAGCCACGTTCTTCACTCCGGCGGCCTTCACGGATCGGCCGCACCTTGGACGCAAGCATTCAGCTGGAAGCTGAGCGTTGAGGGCCCAATCTAAGCCCGAGACGTGCAGTTGAAGAGGGAGCCCGTTGTCCCCAACGGGCTGACGTGAGAGTGTCCGGTTCAAAACCCGATGAGGACATCGGGTTCCACCTTTCAGGGGAGTCGTTTTCGGAGCGGGAATGCATTCCGACTACAACGTTCCGACGGAGAAAGAAGCGCGCAGCGTTATGTGCCAAATCGTGCCGAACGGATTGAAGCGTTCACGGGGACACTCGCTGCGGATTTCAGCGCGCAACCCGTTGCTTTGCGGCCTCACGCCCGGAGCTGCAGCGAAAGTGGCTTAACGGAGGTTCAGGCCACAGACTCCGCCACTCCCAGCCGCCGGAGTTCGAAGAAACATTTCGCACAAGCGACGACATCGCCTCTGGCGTCGTGGGC
>CANJNJ010000024.1 GCA_947474995.1 Opitutaceae bacterium
AAAGGCGTCGTGTCACCCAATCGGTGACACGACGCCTTTGGACAGGTGCGGATGTTTACGGATATTCGACTCGCTGCTTTTCCGGCCACTCGGCCCGGGCTGGCCCAGCGTTAAGGATGCTCGGTGGTTCGTTGGCCGTGGTGTTTGGTTCGGCGTTTGCCTCGGGCCCGCAGGGCAGGGGCAGGATGTTTGTGGTTCGCGAGGCGGTACGCGACGGCGTAATGGCGAACACCGAACGCCCTGGCATCTTCCGCTCGCCGTGCAGCAGGCGCAGGAGGCCCAGCAAAAGCCCGGTGTCATCATTCGCGATCACACGGCAAAGAAGCTGCGCTGATTTTCGCGCGAACAGGCCGTCATGAACTTGGGAGTGCGACGAAAAAATGCCTGACCGTCTCTATTTCGTTTTCAAAAACGCGACGACGTCGGCGACATCCTGGGCGCTTAGTCCCAGCTGTTCCGCGCTCAACATCAGCGAGCGACCGAGTGGCACGCGGGACTTGATGCGGGCGGCGGGAATCATCTGGACCACCCCGCCCATCGACTGCACGAGCACGGGGTCACCGTTCCCGATGATGAGTCCGTCAATCACCAGGCCATCGTGCAGCGTGATCTCCGTGCCGTCGTAGCCTTGGGAGATGTCCGAGGAGGGATTGACGATGGCGTTGATGACGACCTGGGAGGTTTGCGTTCGGGCAAAGCCGTTGAGGGAGGGGGCATACTCGGCCCCCATCTCGCCGATGCGATGGCAGACGAGGCATGATTGAGCGGTGCCGGAGCCGCGGTCGGCGTTGCCCGGCAGCGTCGCAATCTCGGCGACAGACGGCAATTTGACCAGCGGTTGCGGTGGCACGACCATGGCGACGAGCGGGACGGTGGCGGGGTCGTAGAGACCGCGATCTTTAAGGGCGGCGTCCAGGCCCTGATTCTTCCAGCGAATATCCCGATAGTTGAGCAGCCACCACAGGGAATGATCGCGAACTCGTCCGGTGCCTTTTTGCGCCAGATCCAGCAGGGCGGTCGAAGCCTCGCGCGTGGGCGTGAAGCCCAGGGCCGTGACCGCCGCCAATCGATCGGCCTCGGGCAAAGCCGTGGCGGCAGCCCGGGCCGCGAAGGCGCTTTCGGCCCCGACGGGCGTCAGGCGCCAGATCAAGTTGGCGTAGCTCGCCGGCCATTTTCGCGGATCCTTGTCGGGTGCGGTCCCTGCGAGCGCGGCATAAATGGCGGCTTCCTTGCCCGAGCAGCCCGTGCCCCACGCTTCGAGGTAGGCGCGGTCGCTGCCATCATAACCGCGGGCCAGCGTCAGCAGGATCTCGCGTGCGCCATCGAGTTGGACATCGCGCAACGCCAGGGCGACTTCGCGCCGCACGGCGGGAGAAGTGTCGGTGGCTAGGGTGCGGGCATGCTCAAGGACGCGATGGCCGACGCGGCGCAGGGCGCGAAAGGCGGTGATGCGCATCATCGGGTCGGCCGCGCGCAGCTGGGCCTCCGTGCGCGCGAGGCCCTCGGTTCCCAACTGCGCCAGCAGCCAGAGGGCGCGGGCGCGGATGTAGGGGTTGGCGTCATTGAGCAACGCGGCGACGGGCCCGACGGCGGCGGCGCCCTGGGCCTGGAGCCGGATAAACCCGGAGGCGCGGACGTTGATGGCCGGGCTCCTGAGCGCGGCGATTTGGCCGGCCGTGGTGGCGAGGTCGAGTTTCGGGACGGTGAGTTTTTTCCCCTTGGGGGCGATGCGATAAATCGCGCCCGCGGTGCTGTTATCGAGATCCTGATGACCGCCGACGCGGGGATCGAACCAGTCGGCGACATAGATCGCGCCGTCGGGGCCGACGGCCACATCGGCCGGCCGGAACCACGTCTTCAGTTCCGAGGAAATTTTCCCCTTCTGTGAATCCATCCCGGCAAATTGCTGTTCCTTGTTCGAGGTGAGAAAATCGAAGCGTTCCAGTTTGTAGCCGGCGCCGTCCGCCTTGGGGAAATAGCCGAAGATCGTGTTGCGCGCCGCCTCGCAGCTCAGCAGCACGCCGCGCCATTTTTCGCCGAGCGCATCGCCTTCATAGGATACGATGCCCGTCGGGGCGCCGTTGCCGTAGACGTCGCCCACGGGCATGGTGCCGGGGTCGTGCTGGCGCCACTCGGCCAGGCCGATGCTTTGGGCCGGACGCTTGTCGGCCTGCCAGGTGCGGCTGCCATCGCGGGAGAAGAAGCCCGCGTTGCCATACTCCATCAGGAACGACGTGCGGGCCGCGGGAGGATCGTCGTTGTCGTTTTGGAAAACGTCGCCGAACGACGTCACGGTCTGCTCGTAGCTGTTGCGGAAATTGTACCCGATGACCTCGACGTTCGTGCCGTCGGGTTTCATTCGCATCGCGAAGCCGCCGACATAAACGTGGCCGTCGTCGCTGCGCGCGCCCGCGATGTCCATCGGCTTCCACGAGAAAAGCGGCACCGCGCCGCTGCTCCGTCCGTCATAGGTGCTGCCGACGCGAAACGTCTGGCCGGAGCGATCGGTGAAATAGGCGCCCGTGTTACCCTGATTGAAATACCAGCGGCCGTCAGGTCCGAAGGTAACCGAGTGCAGCGAGTGATCGTGGTTGCGCCCGTTGAAGCCGGTCAGCAGCACATCGCGCTTGTCGACGCGCGGGTCGAACTTCCCGTCGCGATCCACGTCGGTGTAAACAATGAGATCGGGGGCGCAGGAGACGATGACCTGGTTGTCGATGACGGCGACGCCGAGCGGGGCGAGCAGCGTGGGCTCCTGAACGAAGACCGTGCTCTTGTCGGCCTGGCCGTCGCCATTGGTGTCCTCGAGGACGACCACGCGATCCCCGGCTTCTTCGCGGCCGGCGTGTTTGCGATAGTTCATCGCTTCGGTGACCCACACGCGGCCCTGCGCATCGATATCCATGTTGGTCGGGTTGCGCAGCATCGGCGAGCGGGCCCAGAGTGTGACTTCCAAGTCATCTGGCACCGCGAACATGTTCGTCGGTACGAAAGCAGCCGGCGGCTCGATGCCCGGCGGGGGCGGGGCGGGTTGCTGGGCCGGGGCGAGCGAAAGCAGACTGAGGAACGCCACGAAGGAGCAGGCGCGCCGAGTGGGGCAGGGAAGCGAGGTCATCAACGCGTAGCAGAAACCCGTCCGCGCGGGCGTGGCAACGTTGGGTTTTACCCGGCGTTGCGCATGAGAGCGCGTCTAAGCCGGATCCCTTGATTGTCATTCTGAGCGATAGCGAAGAATCCAAACCATCGGGGCCACGTACCGTATCGATTCTTCGCTTCGCTCAGAATGGCAGAAAGGAGAGGGTTCATCCGCAGGAAATACCGAACGGGCTTCCGTTGGTGACCCGGTTCAGAACAACAGGCCTTTTTCGACGTGCTCTGAGTTGGATGATTGTAAGGTAGGGACGGCTCTCCGAGCCGTCCGCGGCGAATACGGCCATTTTTCGAACGGTCATGGCGGACGCCTCCGGAGAGGCGTCCCTACCAGGGTCGACGATTACGGGGCCAACGCGGGATCGATGCCGAGGGTGCCGAGCAAACTGTTGATGTAACCGGGTAATTGGGCGGCGGCGCCGGCCGTCCTGGCGGCGGCTAGGCGTTCGCGAATCCCAAGTTTGGCGGCGACATCGGCGTAGTTGGCCCGCGCGGCAAACTTTTCCAGATACTGCGCCTGTGACCGCCAATGCGCGACATCGCGCCGCTGCTGGGCCGTCAGGCGCGCGCGGTACCAGTCGCTGCCCAGAACGTAGTCGCGGGTAAAGAGCACGCGGAATTCCGGGGCGGATGCGTCGTGGCCCTTCCATTTCCCGTCGCGCATGACGTGGAGCAGCGCGGCGAGCGGAGGTACGGCCTGCTCGACCGAGCCATCGGCGAAGTAAGACGTGGCGGCCGCCGCCATGGCTTGGACGATGTTGACCATGCCCTCGGCAAACACGGCGCGGTCCTGCAATTCCGGCTGCAGCAACTCCTCGTCGAACAAGGTGCTGGGATTGCCGAGCACGCGGCCGCAAAACGCCTGGACGAAGCGCGGGGTGATGCGCCAGCCGATCCGACTCGCGAGCACGGGGCGGCCTTCGTGTTGCCAGTCGGTGCAGCGCTCGAGGTAGCCGTGTTCGATCAGAAAGCGCGGCGACCTTTCCTCGGCCGACATGCGGGCCCAGATTTCCGGCACCAGCAGGCTGATATCATGATCCACGCGGCAGCGCGGGCCCAACCAGCCGGCGGCCGAGGAGAAAACCGCGAGGTCGGTGAGGAGGTACGAAACCAGCGCGGCGTTGAGATCGTAGATGGGCGGCATCGCGTTGAACGGGCCCTTCGTCATGGCGCCTTCCGAGCCCGCGCCGGTCGTCGAGGGGGATTTGCCGGTGAGGCTGGCGATAAAATCCATGAACGCCTCGGGAAATTCCTGATAGTGCAGCGGGCCGTAAACGCAGAGGGGGCGCACCCCCGGCTCGGGGGGATTGAGCCGCCGGCCGGCGAGGACGGCCGCAACCGGGAAGAGGACGGGCGCGTCCGGCGCGAGGCGCCGGTAGAGTCGCGCGCCGACGTGCGCGAGGTACGTGGTGCGCGGGTCCTCGAGGTCGGGGCGCTTTTGCAGATAACGGGGGTTTTTCGACGGCTTGCCGTCGACGATGCGCGGGTGCGCGGGTGACGCGAGATAGTCGGGCCGCCCGGCCGCGAGGAAGTCATTGAAGATGGCGCGAATCGGCTCCGTGAACGCGTCGAAGCCAATCGCGTCCTCCACCACGGCCCCGGCGGATTCGCGGCTCAGGGGTTCGTAATTGGAGAAGAAATTTCCCGGACGGGAAAAGTCGCGTTCGGTGCGCTTGTCGTAGCCGCGGACGATGGCTTCGTCGGGCCGCTGGAAGAGTTCGGTCTCACAGTTCTGCACGAACTTGAGGGAACCCGCCCCGGCGGCCCAGGCGGGGAGGCCGGGCAGATGGCGGCCCGACACCACTACCGAGGCGGTGATGTCGTCCTCCACCTGGATTTTAACCGCGGGCAGGAAGTCCTTGCGCAGGCTGAAGGTCCGCCAGCCGCCGTCCGGGGTGAAGCCGACCCGCAGATAGTGCGTGAGCACTTTCTGGCGGTGATACTTCACCTCATTGCCCGAGCGGCCGTTGATCGTATCGACGCTAAAATGTTCACGCCAATTCGTGCCCCACTCGGGTTTGTAGTAGCGTTTGATGAGCAGGACGATGTCGAGAATGTAGAGGGGAATGGTGCCCAGCCACGCGTTGTAGGCCTCGGTGTAGTCGGCGCTGCGGCTGAGGAGCTTGACGACCGAACCGAGTGAGCGCTCGGAACTGAGCAGGGGCCGGCCGCGGAGGCGATTGCGCGCCGGATCCCGGAAGCGCTGGCCGTATTCGCGCGTCAGAATCGAATCGACGAAGTCGAAGTCGCTCGTGAGGTCGTGGACGAAATTCGGACCCGTGAACATCGCGTCCACGATCGATTTAGAAATCTCGGACTTGCCGCCGCCGGAGACGGTGCACGGCTTGTGACAAAGCACGCCCTCGGCCGTGGTGCCGCGGAGGCGCCAGCGCCGGCCTTCGTCCGGTTTCACCATCTCGATTTTGTAGCCGGAGGGCAGCACATAGGTATGCTGCGGCAGCAGCTTGATCGTGGAGGGCCGTCCCCCGACGCCGGTCCAGGAAATCGACTGCGCGCGCAGGTCGAAAAATGCGTCCTGCGGGACGTAGCAGATGTCGGGGTAAAACTTGTCCCGGGCCCAACCGTCCGGCTGGCGCTCCGCGCGATCGCCGAGTTGCGTGAGCGCCTCGTCGAATTGATGATCGACGATGGCGAGGTGCTTGCTCAGCTGGAAATCCTCCCCCAGGTCGTAGCTCGGAAACACGATGGCGCCGCCGGCGTGTTCTTCCTCACATTGGCCGAGCAGATTGGCCGCAAAGCTGATTTGCGCCTTTACCTCCTTTTTGCAGTAGCCGAAATAATTGTCGGAAATCAGCGTGACGATGACGCCGTCCGCATCGCGGGCGGTGACCTTGAATGCGGACCCGTCGTTGTAGAGTTCGTCCGGGTTTTGCCAGCACATGCCGTCCCGGCGCTGGCGCTCGGTGGCCTCCGCCCACGCGGGCAGCCCGAGCGCGTGCTTCGTGAGTCCGTTCAGGTGTGTGGCCAGAATGACGCAGCCGGTGTGGCCGGTCCAATGTTCGGGGTCGAGGGCGGCATCGTTCTCCGGCAAATGCGGGTCCCCGGCGTTGCCGAAGATATGCTCGATGAAATCGAGGTTCGCGACCAGTGCCCCGGGAACGAAAAAGCGGGTTTCCATCGCGAGCTGGGACGTGATGCCGGGCACGGCGGGGCAGACCACGGGTCGGAGATGCAAGGAGACGAAACACTCCGCGGACGCCGGGGCTTGGGCGGTGAACGGCGGACGCAGGAGTTCGGCGGGCGGGTGGAGGGCGTGTTGCAGCAACCGGCCGAACACGGCGGGGGGAACCGCCTTCTTATCGTCCGGCACGGGCAGGCCCAAGTCCACGATGTGAAAGATGCCCTTGGTCGTGCGACGGTCGCTGCGAGGATTGTGTAGGACGCCCTGCCGAACGCGGTAGGATGACAGGATGTCGCTTTGGTGGCGATCCGCCCCCGGAGGAAGCGAAAGAACCCGGGCCAGCCCGGGCCGGTCGAGCATCAGGGTGATGGTGGGCAGGCGGGGAATTTCGCCAAAGGATTCGAGACTCGCGTAGAGGAAATTCTGGATGCGCTGGTCGACGGCCGAAAGGTGCTTGGTCAGCGCGCGGTCCTTTTCCCGGCTGAGCGCGAGGAAATGGTCGACCAAGTGCGCCAGGCCATCGCCCTGCACCGCCGGAACCCCGGGCTGCCCGATCTCACGGAGCTTGAGATTGAGGTACGCGATGAGCTGGTCATCGGCGTCGGTATTGAATTCGGTGGGAGAAGGAGACGTGTTGGCCATACGTGATGGGACGCGACGTGCTGCGCGCAACGCCCCATCTAGCAAGGCACGGGCCAGTATGCCGGGCAATCGCCATCGGCGTAATACGATGGCAGCTCCGCTCCATCCCCGCTACAGGATCGGGGTGAACGTTTCGGCCGTCCCGCCCGCCACCTCGTCTGGCCCTCCGGTGATCCTGGACGTTGCCATCGTGGGCGCCGGCCCGGCTGGCTGCGCGGCGGCTCTGGCCCTGCAGGGCAGCGGGCTGCGGGTTGGGCTAATCGAAAAGGCGGTTCCGCCCCGCCACAAGACGTGCGGCGGTGGGGTGGTGGCCCGGGTCATGGCGCTGCTGCCCGCCGCCGTCCGCGCGGCCGTGGAACGAGAATGCCACCTGGCGGAACTCGTGCACCACGACCCCGGGCTGCGCTTTGCCTGCTGGCGGGATGAGCCGATTATCTCGATGGTCATGCGCGATCGGTTCGATCACCTCCTGACCACCGCCGCACAGGAAACGGGCACGATTCTCTTTGCGGCCACCCCGGTGCTCGACGTTGTGCCCGGCCCGAAAGAGGTCCGGCTCCTGACGAATCGCGGGGAGTTTCGCGCCCGATACGTCATCGCGGCCGATGGGGTGAACAGCGTGGTCGCGCGGAAAATCGGGCGACCGGCGCTGCGCCATGTCGTCCCGGCGCTCGAGTGCGAAGTGACTTTTGCTGAAGCGGCGATGGCGCCCCTGATGCAATCGGCCCGATTTGATTTCGGTTTGGTGCCGGCCGGCTATGGCTGGGCCTTCCCCAAGAAGGATCACCTTTCGATTGGCGTCCTGACCACCCGACCGGGCCGCGCCAGCCTGCCGCAGGAATACCGCCGTTACCTCGCTGCGCTTGGGCTGGGCGAACCGCTCCACGAGGAGCGCCATGGCTTCATGATTCCGTGCCGGCCTCGCGACGATTTGTTCGGAGCGCCCCGGATTCTTTTGGTGGGGGACGCCGCCGGGTTGGCGGATCCGCTGACGGCCGAAGGCATCACCGGTGGCGTGATGAGCGGCCAGCTGGCCGCGCGCGCGATTGCTCTCGGTGGGGGCGATGAAAGGGCTGTGATGCGCACTTATCGGGCGACGCTGGAAAAAGCCCTGCTCGGCGAGTTGCGCGTGGCCCGGCTGATCGCGCGCGTCGTGTATGGCTGGCCGCGAATTCGCGGTGCGGTGTTGCGTCGGCGTGGGCAGCGGGCGAGCGAACTCCTCACGAGCGTCGTGACCGGCGAAACCTCCTATACGGCCATCATGCGCCGGCCCGAAAACTACCGGCACTTGTTTTTTGGCCGGGGGTAACGAGCGGTTGGGCTAAGCCGTGACCATGCAGTCGAAAGCTGCTCACACGTGAAAG
Source organism: Opitutaceae bacterium (assembly GCA_947474995.1). Classification (GTDB taxonomy): domain Bacteria; phylum Verrucomicrobiota; class Verrucomicrobiia; order Opitutales; family Opitutaceae; genus ER46. The sequence goes on from CANJNJ010000024.1 coordinate 8,299, forward strand.
CGGAAGCGCCGTTCGGTGCCCCGCGTCGGCGACAGGAATGTCGCCGTTCCGTTGGAAGGGCGACATTCCTGTCGCCCAGGCTTGCTGGAAATTCAACTGCATGGATACGGCAAGCCAGACTGTTGCAGTTGAGGGGATGGGGTTGAGCGCCGAGAGACCGATCCAGAAACCGAAAATCATCGCATTTTTGCCCACGGAACGCGTTCACCATTTGGTTTTGCGCTCAACCCTCAACTCTCAGAACTCAACTCCCAGGAAACTGCGCCTGGTTGGTAGTCCCGCCTTCAGGCGGAATCCGATTCGTTCGAGCCTTCCGCCTGAAGGCGGAACGACCAACTCATCTGTTTCGTCCCGTCCGGAGTAAAACGCGTTTCGCGGCGGGGGCTGTATGGTTCCGGCTCGGATTCTATCCGGATATCGAAGGGAGCTCCCGTGACGCGTCGCTGGCGTCGCTGAGGCCGGCTACGGGGTGGCCGACCGGGCGACAGATTTCAGGCCACTTCGCCCGCTATCCGGATCGGCTCTTAATGTTCGCCCGGGATCTTCTTCGGTCCGACTCCGGGCTTGATCGTACGGGTCACCCGCTCGTAGGTCGGATGATCGGCATCACGGACATCCAGGTCCTTTTCGGCGGTCAGCGTGATATCCCGTAGCGTGATATTGCTAATCGGGCTGTCGGGCAGGCCGTGAATGATCCCGGCGTTGCGCGAGCCTTCGATGGTGATATGGTCGAGGAGGATATTGCGGATCGCCGGGATTTTCGTCGGATCGCCTTTGAAATTGGGGCGGTTGTTGTCCACGTAGTCGAGTTGCAGTACGATCGCGTCGGCGACCCCCTTCATCGTGATCTCGGTATAGCGGACATTATCGACGAGGCCGCCGGCGCCCCGCATCGACTTTATCCGGATGCCGATGTCGGTGCCCTCCATCGTGCAGTGGCGGACGAGCATATTGTGCACCCCGGCGGTGGTTTCCGAACCGATGGAGATGCCATGGCCATGCTTGATGGTGCAGTTTTCGATCAGGATATTCGTGCCGCCGGACTTGATGACGATGTCGTCATCGCCGACGTCGATGTCGCAGTCGCGAATCAGAAAATTGGTCCCGGGGCCTGGATCGATGGCGTCCGAGTTCGGTGCGTTGGAGGGCGCGCGGACCTTCACCCGCTCGATGGTGAGGTCGGTGATGTTCTTCGGGACCAGATGAAATTTAGAAGAGTTGGTGAACGTGAGGTCGGCGACGAGGAGCCGCTCGCAGCCGTCGATGACGACGAGATGGGGGCGGGCATAGACCAATCGGCCGCGCTGGGCGCGTTCGGCGCGCTCGGACCAGTCCCACCAGTGCTGGCCGCTGCCGTCGATGGTGCCAGGGCCGGTGAGCGAAACGTCGTGGAGATGACGTCCGCTGATGAGCGGATCAGGGGTCCTGACCGCCGCGGCCTCGGCCTGGGTTTTCAAGGTCGAGGGATGGGGCAGGCCGAGCGCTTCGAAGGTATCGGGAGCCTGAATCATCGCGCCGGCTTCGAGATGCAGATCGAGGCTGGAGCAAAGGGTGAACGGCGCGGTGCGATAGACGCCCTTGGGCACAATCAGCCGGCCCCCGCCGGCCTTCGCAACGGCGGCGATCGCTGTCTTGAAGGCATCAGTATTGAGCGTCTTGCCGTCGGGGATGGCGCCGAAATCGGTGAGCCGGAAGGTGCGGTCGGGAATAACCGGGAGGGCGGGCTTCACCTGCTCGGCGGCCGAGACATCGACGGAGGCGCATCGGAGCAAAGGAGAGAGGAAGACAAGCGAGGCGACCAGAGTCAGGTGGCTGGCAAGGCGTTTCATAGGGACAGGCTAATAAATTTGCCCCAATAGGGACAGGTCAAATCGGGACCCTGGTCAGCCTCTGTCTCGCTGTGGGCGACGAGGTTGGCGGTGTGGCCCGCTTCGAGAGAAGCGGGATTCAGCCGCCTTCCGCGACGAGCCTACCGTCCGCCCGGCCCGCGCTTTTCATCGACGGCCCGCGCTGTCCGCCGCAAGTTCTGGGGCGTGGATGTGAGTGCGGATTCCCGGCGATGAAAACCCCCTCAGCCTTTGGTGCGCCCGGGATCGAGCCCCGCTGGTCTTCCAGCGCCAAGGAAGGCGTGGGCACGGCCTACCACAGTGGTTCGCACGTCTGGTTCACGCTCAGCCATGGAATCGTGAACGAGGTTTACTACCCGCACGTCGATTCGCCGAACACGCGTGACCTCCAGTTTCTCATCACGGACGGTGAGACCTTTTGCCACGAGGAACGGCGCGACCTTGTCCATCAGATCGAATATCCCGAACCAAACGCGCTGCTTTACCGCCTCACCAATTCGGACCCCGGCGGGCGATATCGCCTCATCAAGGAGGTCATCGGCGAGCCGCACACCTCGGTCCTGATCATCAATACCCGCCTCGAAATCCTGGAGCCGGCCCTACGGGACAAATTGCGAGTTTACGTACTCCTCGCCCCGCATGTGAAGGGAACGGGACGAAACAACTCGGCCCGCTTCTGCGAGATTGATGGACGAAAGACCTTTCACGTGTGGCGTGACGGCATCCACCTGGTGCTGGGCGGGGCACCGGATTTCACGCGGCGTTCGATTGGTTTTGTCGGCTCCAGCGATGGCTGGCAGGACTTGATGGATAATTACCGGATGGACTGGGAATTTGACGAGGCGCTCGACGGCAACATTGCGCTGACCGCCGAAATCGATTTGTCCACCGGACTCGAGTTCACCGTGGCGCTGGCCTTCGGACGTAGTGAGCAAAGCGCCTCGACCAAACTCTTGCAGGCGTTGGCGACGCCCTTTACCGAGCAGCGCGCCAAGTACGTGGGGCAATGGCAGCGCACCCGGTCCGACCTCGACGTGAAGGACCACACCGGCGACGGCGGGGTGCTCTGGCGGCTCAGCCAGTGCGTCCTGCTGGCCCACGAGGACAAGTTGTTTCCCGGCGCCTTTGTGGCCTCGCTGAGTATTCCCTGGGGTGAGGCCCGGGACGACAGTGACCAAGGCGGCTATCACCTCGTGTGGACGCGCGACATGGTGCACACGGCGTCGGCCTTGCTGGCTTCGGGGCACCGGGAGTCGCCCTTGCGGGCGCTCATCTGGCTGGCCTGCGTCCAGGAGGCTGACGGCCGCCTGCCGCAAAATAGCTCCATCGCGGGGAAGGCCTACTGGCTCGGCACCCAACTCGACGAAGTCGCGATGCCGATCGTGCTGGCGTGGCGCGTGCGCCGGGCGGGAGCGCTCCGGCATTTTGATCCGTGGGTGTTGGTGTCGAGGGCGGCGCGCTATCTGATTTTGCACGGGCCGGTCACCGCGCAGGAGCGATGGGAGGAAAATTCCGGCTATTCCCCTTCCACGCTGGCGACGATCATCGCCGCACTGGTGTGCGCGGCGGAGTTCGCGAACGAGCGACGGAACGACGAGGCGGCAAAATTCCTGCTGGCGTATGCCGACTGGCTGGCGGCCCACCTGGAGGAGTGGACCGTGACGTCGCGCGGCGAGCTGGTGCCGGGACACGCGCGCCACTTCCTTCGCATTACGCCGGCTGATCCGCTGGTCCCGGGTGGCCCGGTCGAGCCGGACGAGGCGATGCTACAAGTCGCCAACGGCGGCGGGCTCGTGCCGGCCCGGAACGTCGTCAGCGGGGATTTTATCCACCTCGTTCGCCTGGGCGTGCGGGCGGCGGATGACCCCCTCGTGCAGGAGTCGATGGTGGTGATCGACCGCGTACTGAAGCGGGACCTGCCCCAGGGTCCGGGATGGCGCCGGTATAATCACGACGGCTACGGGCAGAAACCCGATGGCGCCGCCTACGATGGTACGGGCGAGGGCCGGGTTTGGCCGATTCTCGCGGGAGAGCGCGGTCACTACGAACTGGCGGCCGGACGCGATCCGCTGGCCTTCATCCTGGCCCAGGAAAAATTCGCCAACGCCGGCGGCATGCTGCCGGAGCAGGTCTGGGATGCGGACGACTTGCCCGACGGAACCATGAGGCGCGGCGCTCCGACCGGCGCCGCGATGCCGCTTTGCTGGGCCCATGCGGAGTACCTGACGCTGGTGCGCAGCCGCCGCGATGGCGTGGGTTTTGATCGGATTGATCCGGTCTATGAGCGCTATGCCAGGGGCAGGACCGGCAGCGAAATCGAGATGTGGACCCTGGTCCATCAGCCAAAGCGAATTCGCCCGGACTGCACGCTCCGGATTATTACCGGTCGTTCGGCGACGGTGCGCTGGAGTTTTGATGGCTGGGCCACGAGCGACGACGTTGAAACCACGGAGGTGGGCCTGGGTTGTGCGTTTGTCGATCTGCCCGCCGGGCGACTCCCGGTTGGGGCACGAATCGTGTTCGCGATTCTTTGGCCAACCGGGTGGGAAGGGCAGGATTTCGCAATCGAGATCGTGGGGACGGTCGGCGCTGGCGGCCGAAGTGACCAATGACCCATGGCTGATTAACTTACTGCCCGTCTTCCGGCCTTTGTCCCGCCAGCCGATCGCACACAAACGTGTGGGCCTGATCGGCGAGCTTGCTGAGGAGCAGGAGGTCATCGCGGCCGAAGCTGTCGGCGTCGTGAAATTTCTTTTGTTCGTCCAGGTAAGTGCGAGCGAAGGTGACGTTGTAGAACGTGCGCTGGTCGGCGCTGTTTTCCCAGACGGCGGCCTTGATGCGGCCGAGGCGGAGGGTTTTTACTGGCGCCGGCCCGCTGGAGGAGTTCTGGCGGGAAGGCTGGGCGGAAGGGGCATATTTGGCGGACATGATTTTGTCTTTTTTCGAGTTGGGTTCGCGACGGCCGAAGTCGGGGTGACAGGCGGCCCGCGACGAGAAGAATTTGGAAAGACCCGGGCCCTCCAACTCCTCATTTCCCCAAATTTAGGGGTGATGTTCGGGCTTGCGCTGAGCCGCGCCGGTCTCCGGCCGGCGTCGGCGGGGGCGGACAAAATTGCCGTGAAGAAATGTAGATCCCGTCCCGCAAAGTTCCCATCGACACAGCGAAAAGGTTTTGACTGGCTCGGTTCCGCGGCGCGGTCGCTTCACGCCGCCGTTCGCTTTCACCGCTTCTCCCCATGAAAAAAACGCCCCTCGTACTCAGTGTTCTCCTGTTCTCGCTGGCCGGCCTCGGCGCGGCGGAAACCAATTCCCTCACGCCGCAGGAAAAATCCGCCGGCTGGGAGCTGCTCTTCGACGGCAAGTCGCTCGATGGTTGGAAGGCATCCGAAAACCAGGGATCCTTCACCGTGCAGGACGGTTGCCTCGTCGTGAACGGCAAGCGGTCGCACCTCTTCTATGTCGGGCCGGTGCGCGCCCACGATTTCAATAATTTCGAAATCCAGCTCGAGATCATGACGTTCCCGAAGGCGAATTCCGGCGTTTACATTCACACGGCCTGGCAGGAGACCGGCTGGCCGGACAAGGGCTACGAAATCCAGGTGAACAATTCCCACACCGACCCCAAGCGCACGGCGGGGCTCTACGACATCAAGGACAACCTCGAGGCCGTCGCGAAGGACAACGAGTGGTTCACGATGAAGATCAAGGTCGACGGCAAACGCATTATCACGTCGGTCAACGATCGGGTGATCGAGGATTACACCGAGGCGGCAAAGCCCGAGCGGATTCCCAGCCATGCGGAGCGTCTCCTGACCCACGGCACGTTCGCCCTCCAGGGGCATGATCCCGGAAGCAAGGTGATGTACCGGAATATCAAGGTTCGGGCGCTGCCTTAATCGACAAGCGGTCCCGCCAGGGTGGGCCGGAGGTTCGTCGTTCCTCCTTCAGGCGGAAGTTTATCCGCCCTGGTAGATGTTTTTCGGATTCCGCCTGAAGGCGGAACTACCAACAAGCGACGCGTCACCCCGCCGCGAGTGCGGCGAGGTCATACGGCTTGGCCGATTTTACGGTGACGCCAAAGCGTTCTCGGCGTTCGCGATCGTGGCGGGTCACTTGGAAATCTCCGTGGCCCAGCAGGGTTCGCAGCGCTGCTTCGATTTCCGGCTGCGCCGCCGCGTAGGTCTCGGGGGTATTTGGGGCGAGGCCGCGGTCATTGACGATGAGTTCGAACGTCGTCCGGCTGACCTTCAAGGTGCCGGAAAAGGCCTCTTCGAGGCGGAGGGCGGTTTGGGCCGCACCTTTGAGCGCTTGGACGATGCGGTCCGCGTTGGAGCCCGGGAACACCGTTTTTCGGCGATGGAGCACACCCCAGATGCCGCCGGTTTGATCGAGGGAATAATCCGCCTCGTGACCGACGGCGATGACGCCGGGGCCGTTGGGGACGTGGAGCAGTTCGGCCACGTCAATCAAAAGGACGCCGGGCACGGACTGGGCAGCGACCCATTTATGTAAAACGTCGACGACCTTGGCGGGATCAAAGCCCAGCGGGCCATCGACGTGAATTTTGGCAACGAAGTGTTGGAGTTCCATCGCGGAGGTGAGCGCAGGGCCGGAGTTCAGGATTTTGCCGCGGTCGGAGCCGGCTTCGAGCGGAGCTTGTTATAGCAGTTATGCACCGCTTCGATGAAAAGCTGGGCTTCGGCGATCCGATGATGGGCCGTGTCGGCGTCGAATTTTTCCCCGCGCGCGGCGTGGGCGGCGAAGAAGAAGTTGGCAAACTTGGGTCCGACGAAGGGATCGAAGAAGAGCTGCGTGTCGAAGAAGCGCTCCTTGAATTCGGCGAAAATTTCATCGGGTTCACTGCCGACATCGTCGTATTGGACCTGCACGAGGGCCTTCGCCGCCTTGAGGAAGGCGGAGTAGGCGGTCTCGCCACCTTGTTGGGGCACGCCGCGATCGAGGTGCAACCCCGCTTCAAACACGAGGCGCTCGGCCGCGACCAGTTCGAATTCGTAGCGCGTGACCACCTCGCCGGCGCACTCGCCGATGCCGATGTCGCCGATACTGTATTGGCGGGGATCACCCCAGTCGGAATAGAAGCTCGCATCGGCATCATGCGTCGGAATGTTTTCCGCCAACGGCTCGAGGATTTCACGGATCGGGCCCTTGCCGACGCGTTTGATGAAGGCGAAGAATTTTTCGTCTTTCTGCCGGTTCTTGACGTAGTATTCCGTGACGCGATCGACGGCGTCGGGCGCGCGTTTCGACGGGACCGCGATGATCGGCAGGCCGTAGGAGCCCGCGTTGTTTTCCCATTGGCCGCCGAGGAGGACCTGGAAATGCGGCACCTTGTAGCCGTTGATCGTGCGGCTGACGCCGTAGAAGCCGAGATCGGCGACGTGGTGATCCCCGCACGAATTGAAGCAGCCGCTGATCTTGATGTGCAGCGCCTTGATCGCCTCATCGAGCTGATAGCTTTTCGCGAGCAGGCGATTGCGGATTTCGCCGCCGAGGCCGCGCGAGGAAGAAATGCCCAGCTTGCACGTGTCGGTGCCGGGGCAGGCCGTGATGTCGACGACGCTGCTTGAACCCGGCTGCGCCAGATTCACCGCGTCGAGTTCGGCAAAGACGGCGGCGACGTCGGACTTGCTGATCCAGCGAATGAGGAAGTTCTGTTCGACCGTCGTGCGAATCGTGCCGCGCGTATATTTGCGGACGGTGTCGGCGAGCGCGCGCAGCTGGTCGGCGGTGATATCTCCGAGGGGGAGGGTGACCGCGCAAGTGACGTAGCCGGCTTGGCGCTGGTCGCGGACGTTGCCGCGGACCCACTGGTTGAGTTTGTCGTTGCCGTTGAGTTTCGGCATTTCGCCCGGCGGGCGCAGTGGCCCCTCCGCGGTTTTCTCGAAGCCCTTCAGCATTTCGAGCCAGCGGGGATCCTCCCGGAGTTCCTGGCGCGTTGTGACGACCTCCGCGCGGAATTTTTCAATGCCCCATTTGTCGACGAGGAATTTGATGCGGGCGGCGTTGCGATTCTTCTTTTCGCCGTGGCGGCCAAAAACGCGGCAAACCGCCTGGGTAATCGGGAGCATCTCTTCGACCGGAGCGAACTCCGTCAACGTTCGCGCCTGGCGGGGCACGGGCCCGAGCCCGCCGCCGACGACGATCTTGAAGCCGCGCTGCAACTTGCCGTCGACCTCGCGCACGGCGGCGGTGAAACCGATGTCGTGCATCTGGGTCAGCCCGCAGGCGTGCTGGGCGCAACCGCTGAACGCCGGCTTGAACTTGCGACCGAACTCCATCGTATCCGGGTGGCCCATCAGGAACCAGGCGAGCGCATGGGAGTAGGGGGTCACATCAAACGCCTCGTCCGAGCACACGCCCGCGAGCGGGCAGGCCGTGACGTTGCGCACCGCATTGCCGCAGGCTTCCCGCGTGGTGATGCCGACGGCGGCGAGCCGGCGCATGATCGACGGGCCGTTCTCGATGTGGATGAAATGAAGCTGGAAATCCTGGCGGGTGGTGACGTGCGCGATGCCGTCGGAATATTCCTCGGCCAGTTCGGACATCGTCTCGAGCTGCTCGGGATTCAGGCCGCCGAAAGGAATCTTGATCCGCAGCATGCCGGGAGCGTCCCACATGGTGCCCGGGCCCTTGGTGGGCTTGTCCGCGAAGGGGAGTTTACGGCTCTCGGTGCCGTCGTAACGGTGCCCGTTGTCATAACGCTGACCATAGGCGCCGCGGCGCAGGCGGGTCTCGGCGAAGACCTTGTCCTCGATCTTACCCTGCTGGCGCAGACCGATTTCGGTTTCGAATTGGTCAACTTCGCTGCCGAGCGGTTCGGGCAGCTTGCCCTTGAAACGTTCTTTCCAAATAGCGGCACTGGCTTTCATGAAAAAGTCGGGTGAGATTGAGGCGATGAGTGGACGACCAACGCATGACACGGCACGCCGAAGTTTTCACTGGCGCGAGGCGACAACTGGTCTTCTTTAGTGATTTCGGGCTTTAACCAATATGGCAAGTAATCCCCACGCCGCGCGAGTATATGACTCGATTTTAGGGCTGCTCTCCAGCGAGGAGAATCCGACTCCCTTGGTGCGCCTGAATCGCGTCGTGCCGTTCCGCCACGCGAAGATTTACGCTAAGCTCGAATGGTACAATCCCTTTGGCGCCGTGAAGGATCGGGTGGCGGCCAATCTGGTGCGGGACGCCGAGGAAAATGGGCGCCTGGTGGCGGGCAACAAGTTGGTCGAGGCGACTTCGGGCAACACCGGCCTCGGTCTGGCGATGATTGGCAACGCGAAGGGCTATCCGTTGCGCACCCCGTTGTCGGCGGCGATTCCCCAGGAAAAACGCACGGTGCTGCGGTTCCTCGGCACCGACGTGGTGGAATTGGATGACACGCTGTGCCCGGCCCCCGGTGCCCCGGAGGGCGCGATCGCGAAAGCCCGGGAGACGGCCAAGCAACCCGGTTTTGTCGGGCTCGATCAGTATGCCAACGAGGCGAACCCCGATGCGCATTTTCGCACGACGGGTCCGGAGATTTGGCGGCAGACGGAGGGTAAGATTACTCATTTCATCGCCGGGCTGGGCACGTGCGGCACCATCACGGGCAACGGTCGGTTTCTGAAAAGCAAGAATCCCGGCGTGAAGGTCCTCGGGGCTTATCCCGAGGACGGCCACGATATTCCCGGCGTGCGGAGCAAGCGCCAGCTGGCCCAGACGAAACTCTATTTTCCGCAGGAGTATGACGGCGAGGTGGAGGTGACCGACCGCGAAGCCTATGATCTTTGCCTGCGCCTGAACCGCGAGGAGAGCATCATCGCCGGTCCGAGTTGCGCCATGGCGCTGGCCGGCGCGCTCAAGCTGGTGCCGGATGAACCGGGCGTAATCGCCGTCGTGATTTTTCCGGACAATATTTTCAAGTACGCTTCTTCCGTGTGCCGGCATTTTCCGGAAATGTGTCCGCCGCCGCCGGGCTCCAGCACGGGCGATGCCGCGAGTGCCGGCGCGGCCCCGAGCCGCAACGATCAACTCATGGACGAGATGATCGAGAATCTGAAGAACCCCTTCGATTCGATCGCGGTCACCGAATTGGCGCGAGAACTCGAAGGTGCGGACGGCGCGCCCGTCCCGTTGGTCATAGATGTGCGGCCGCTCGAACAGTACGCCGACCTGCACATCCCGAAGGCCCTCAACCTTCCGCAGTCCGAACTGTCGAAGCGCAAAGGCGAGCTCCCGGCCGATCGGAACCAACCGATGGTGATGGTGTGCGGCATCGGAAAGTTTTCGAAGCCCACGACGCTGTTCCTGAAATCCCTCGGTTACCGGAACGTCCGCAGCCTCAAGGGCGGAATCAACGAGTGGGTCCGGAAACAGCTGCCAACCACAAAATCGTAGGGCGCGACGTTACCTCGCGCGCCATCGTAAACGGCCCGGACTTTCTGTCCGGCCCCGTCAAACGTGGCCCACGACAGCGTGGGGAACGTATAACTCTTCGAGGAAACTGCGCTCGGCGGCGTCGAGTTGGAAATCGAGGGCGGCGACCGTCTCTTCGAGGTGGCCGGTTTTCGAGGCGCCGATGATCGGCGCGGTGACCACGGGTTGGTGCAGCACCCAGGCCAGGGCAACCCGGGCCGGGGGCACGCCTCGTCGCGCGGCCAGTTCGTTGACCCGATCGACGATCTTGCGGTCCGCGTCGCGCGTCCGGTTGTAGAGCACTTTGCTGACTTCGTCCGTGCCGTCGCGCGCCGTGGCGGGATCGTCACTCCACGGCCGGGCCAGCCGGCCGCGCGCCAAGGGGCTCCACGGGATGACGGCGATGCCCTCGGCGGCGCAAAGCTTCAGCATCTCGCGTTCTTCCTCGCGATAAAGGAGGTTGTAGTAGGGCTGCATCGACACGAAGGGGGTCCAGCCGCGTTCCCGGGCGACGTGGATCGCGGTGCAGAACTGCCAGGCGTGCATGGACGAGGCGCCGATGTAACGCGCCTTGCCGGCCTTCACCACGTCGTGCAGGGCCTCCAGTGTTTCCTCGATGGGCGTCTCGTAGTCCCAGCGGTGGATTTGGTAGAGGTCGACATAGTCGGTGCCGAGGCGTGCGAGGCTGGCGTCGATGGCCGTCATGATCGCCTTGCGTGAGAGGCCGCGCACATTCGGCTGATCGCGGCCCCACGGATAGAAGACCTTGGTGGCGATAACGATTTCATCGCGACGGGCGAAATCGCGCAGGGCGCGGCCGGTGATCTCCTCGCTGCTGCCGTCGGAATAGCTGTTGGAGGTGTCGAAAAAATTGATCCCGAGTTCGAGGGCGCGCTGGAGGAAGAGGCGGCTCGATGCCTCCGGCAGCGTCCAGGGATGCTTGCCCCGTTCGGGCTCGCCGTAGGTCATGCAGCCCAGACAGAGCCGTGACACCTTCAAACCCGTGGAGCCGAAGCGGACGTAGTTCATGCGGGTGTCATGCTTTCACAGCGCAGCGCCGGGCGTCGAGCCGCGTCGGGGCGGCCCGGCCAAAAAAAAGGCCGCCCGAAGGCGGCCTGAATTTATCGCGGAAGGATTTCCGCTGGGCTATTTCTTGGCGTCGGCCACCGCCGCCTGCGCCGCCGCCAGACGTGCCACCGGCACACGGAACGGCGAGCACGACACGTAGGTCAGGCCGAGTTTGTGACAGAACTTCACCGAGTCCGGATCGCCACCGTGCTCACCGCAGATGCCGAGCTTGATGTTGGGGCGGGTCTTCCGGCCCTTCTCGATCGCGATCTGCATCAACTGGCCCACGCCGGTCTGGTCGATGCTGGCGAACGGGTTCTTCTTCAGGATCTCGGAATCCTGATAGACCGGGAGGAACGAGCCCGAGTCGTCGCGCGACATGCCGAGGCAGGTCTGCGTGAGATCGTTGGTGCCGAAGCTGAAGAACTCCGCCGTATGCGCGATCTCGTCGGCGGTGAGCGCACCGCGGGGAATCTCGATCATCGTGCCAACCGAGTAGGCGATCTTCGTCTTCTTTTCCGCCTGGACCGCGGCGGCGACGGAGTGGACGAGTTCAACCTGCAGATCCAGTTCCCGCTTGAAACCGACCAACGGGATCATGATTTCCGGCTTGGCCTTGAAGCCCTGCTTGTTCGCATCGGCGGCGGCCTCGAACACGGCGCGGGCCTGCATCGCGGTGATTTCCGGATAGCGGATGCCGAGGCGGCAGCCCCGGAAGCCGAGCATCGGGTTGAACTCGTGCAGTTCGTGCACGCGCTTCATGATCTTCTCGACCGGAATGTTGAGCTTGCGGGCCAGATCAGACTGCTGCTCCTTGCTGTTCGGCAGGAACTCGTGCAGCGGCGGATCGAGGAAGCGGATGGTGGCCGGAAAGCCCTTCAGCGCCTTGAAGATGCCGAAGAAGTCCTGGCGTTGATAGGGGAGGAGCTTGGCGAGCGCCGCCTGGCGCGCCTCGAGCGTGTCGGCGAGAATCATCTCGCGCATCGCGTCGATCCGATCGCCCTCGAAGAACATGTGCTCGGTGCGGGTCAGACCGATGCCGACGGCGCCGAACGCGATCGCATTCTGCGTCTGCTCGGGGGTGTCGGCGTTGGTGCGGACGGAGAGGCGCGAGATTTGCGAGCACCACTTCATCAGCTGGGCAAAGCTCTTGAACTTCTCCGTCGCCTGCGCGGCCGCATCGTTGTGCAGCAGCCCGGCGATGATTTCCGACGGCGCGGTCTTGATCTGGCCGGCAAAGACCGTGCCGGACGTGCCGTCGATCGACAGGAAGTCGCCTTCGCCGAAGGACTGGCCGGCGATCGTCGCGACCTTCCGCTCGTAATCGATCTGGACGCCAGCGGCGCCGCACACGCAGACCTTGCCCATCTGCCGGGCGACGAGCGCCGCGTGGGAGGAAACACCGCCACGGGCGGTGAGGATGCCCTCGGCCGCAATCATGCCGCGAAGATCCTCGGGTGACGTCTCGACGCGAACGAGGAGGACTTTTTCGCCCTTCTCGGCGGCCTGGACGGCGCGGTCGGCATTGAAGTAGATCTTGCCAGTGGCGGCGCCGGGGCCGGCCGGGAGGCCGGTGGCGATCACCGTGGCTTTTTTTACTTCGTTGAGATCGAAGATGGGCGCGAGCAACTGCTCGAGTTGGTCGGCCGGGTTGCGGAGGATGGCCGTCTTCCAGTCGATCAGCTTCTCCTTCACCATATCGATGGAGAACTTAAGCGCGGCGGCGGCGGTGCGCTTGCCGTTGCGCGTCTGCAGCATGAACAGCTTGCCTTCCTGAATCGTGAACTCGATGTCCTGCACATCCTTGAAGTGCGCCTCGAGGGTTTTGCGGACGCGGAGCAGTTCCGCGTAGGATTTCGGCATCACGTCCTTGAGCTTGAGCACGGGTTCGGGCGTCCGCACGCCAGCGACCACGTCCTCGCCCTGGGCGTTGACGAGGAATTCGCCGTAGAACTCATTGACGCCATTGGCCGGATTGCGCGTGAACGCGACGCCGGAGCCCGAGGTGTCGCCGGTGTTGCCGAACACCATCGCCTGCACATTGACGGCGGTGCCCCACTCGGTGGGAATGTTGTACTTGCGGCGGTAGACCTCGGCGCGGTCGTTCATCCACGAGCCGAACACGGCGCCGGCGGCCCCGCGGAGTTGATCCCAGGGATCGTTCGGGAAGGACTTGCCAGTGCGTTCGTGCACCAGGGCTTTGAAGCGGGCGACGAGTTCCTGCTGATCCGCGGCGGTGAGCTTCGAGTCCTCGATGTCGGCGTGATAACGTTCGTGCTTGAAAGCGTGGATGACCGTCTCGAACGGATCGTGGTCTTCGCCTTTCCGCTTCTGCACGTTCATCACGACATCGCCGTACATCTGGATGAAGCGGCGGTAGCAGTCCCAGGCGAAGCGTTCGTTCTGGGTGGAGGCCACGAGCGCGAGGACGGTCTCGTCATTGAGGCCCAGGTTGAGAATCGTGTCCATCATACCCGGCATCGAGTCGCGGGCGCCGGAGCGGACCGCGACCAGCAGCGGCGTGCCCTTCGTGGCGCCGAACTTCGTGCCCATGATTTTCTCCATGTTGGCCACGCCCGCCTCCATCTGCTGCTGGAGTTCCTTGGGGTAGGTCTTCTTGTGCGCGTAAAAATAGGTGCAAACCTCGGTCGTGACCGTGAATCCGGGAGGCACGGGCAGCTTAATGCGGGTCATTTCCGCCAGATTGGCGCCTTTGCCCCCGAGCAGGGCTTTCATCGAGCCGTTGCCGTCGGCCCGGCCGGCTCCCCACGTGTAGACGTATTTCGTCGCCTTGACGGCGGACTTCTTGGCGGAGGGCTTGGCCTTCGCATTGGTTTTCTTGGCTTTCGATTTTGCGGCCATAACTGGAGGTTTGAGTTGAAAAAACAAACGGGCGCACGGAGGTGCGTGAAAGGCGAGAGGCAATAAGGTGGGGCCGGTCCCTGTCAACGGCGCAGGCGCCTGGTTTTTGTCGCGGCGGCAAAAGCCCAGCCACATCGCGCTTCCGTTTTCGGAAAAACTTCCCACCATCTCGGCTTCCTATCGACGTGAGCAAACCCGACGAACATCCCGACGACCCGTATGTCCCCGCCGAGGCGCTGGCGCCGATCTCGGCGCTCCGGGAGAAAGCCATGGGCTTTTGGGACCACCTGGAGGAACTGCGCGGGACGATCATAAAGAGCGTCATTACCTTCGTCATCTTCGCCACGCTCGTCGGTATCTTTATCAACGAGTTCAACGAGGCCCTGATGTGGCCGCTGTTCAAGGTGAAGGCTGAGTTTCCCAGCCTCGTCATCGAGCTCGGCACCCAGTCGCCGATGGAGGTCTTCAACATGATCATCCAGATGTGTCTGCTGGGTGGCCTGGTGATGTCGTTGCCATTTATCCTGTTTTTCGTCGCCCAATTTATCGCCCCGGCCCTGACGGAAAAGGAAACGAAAGTGATCCTGCCGGTCTGCATTTCGGCCTTCTTTCTCTTCCTGACGGGTGCCGCGTTCAGCTTTCTCGTGTTGGTGCCGAGCACGGTGCGCGTGGCCATCCAACTCAACGATGCGTTCCACCTGGCCTTTCGCTGGACCGTCGGGAGCTACTACAGCATGCTGATGTGGCTCGTGCTGGGCACGGGCGCGGCCTTCGAGTTTCCGCTCGTGCTGATTGTGTTGGTTTGGCTGGGCATCATGACCACGGCGTTCATGCGCAAATACCGCCGGCACGCTTTTGTCCTGATTTTCCTAATCGCCGCCGTGGTCACCCCCACGCCCGATCCGATCAATCAGACCTTGTTCGCCCTGCCGCTCTACCTGCTTTTTGAAATTGCGATCCTCGTGGCCTCACGGATCGAAAAGCGCCGGGCGCTGCGCAAAGCGTCGTCGTAAGGGGCGGTTGAAGGGCCCGCGATTGGCGCCGGTCGCTGACCGGCGTTGAACGCTGCGGGCACTCAATCTCGCCGGTCGGAGACCGCCGCTACTTCAAGGCGTCCTCACATTCCCTTTTTCACAAACGCCACGTCCCGATCCTTGTCCTTGATCGTGATTGTCTTCTGCCCCTTGGAATCCTTGCCAATGTAATCGATGCTGGCCCCGACGAGAATCGGCAGGTTCTTCCGAATGTCACGGCTCTCGCCTTCGCTAGTTATGTCGATCGTCCAGATTTCCGAGGGCGGGCGGCCTTCTGCGGCGGGCGCATTTTCGCGGGCCGTCAGCTTGAGATATTTCTCATAAACCACCGTGGTGATGACGACGTCGCGGTAACCCATGAGCTGCGTGGTCGGCGGATCCTGGACCATCACGGTCCGGTAAACTGGCCGACCTTGGGAATCCGTGCCGACTTGCACGGTTTCGCTGCGCATTTGTCCCGGGATTTGCACGTAGACGGGTTCGGAGACCGTCTCGCGCCGGATCTGCGGCGGGCCAACCCCGTAATCGAGATCGACCAGGAGATCGGGTTTCGTGTTTTCCGGCGCTTCGTAAAGACCCTTACCGGAGAGAGCGGTTTTGACGTACCCGGCGGCTTCCTTGTAGCGCAGCGAATCGTCGGCCACGAGCGGGTTCTTGTTATGAATCTGATAGGAAATCGATTCCTCGGCCTTCGGCTTGGCGAGCGAATCAACCGTCACTGTCGTCGACGCGCAGCCGCCGAGCAGCAAGCCCGCGCCGAAAAGGATAAAAGGGAACAGCCCGAACTCCGGTGGAGGAGTCGCAGGCGAACCCGATGGGGACTCGGCTTTCATGGGAACGGCCGAGAACATACGGAAAGAAATCGTTCACGCAACTACGAGATTTCGCCTCATCACTCTGCGCGTCAAAACTCCGGCGGCCGGAGCTAAAAAACTGCCCGGTGCCGGGCCCGCGGCCCCTTCGCTTACTTCCGGCCGGCCTGACGCTGGGCGCGCAACACGACCCGAAACATCTGGATGCACAACCAAAACACGCCCGTGACGCAGGCCGTGCCCAGCCCACCCCAGAGCATCCGCATCTTGGGATCGGTCGTCGGCACGTGCGTCGAAACGAACTGGTACAGGAAGAGGAAAAACGCCAGAACGAGCAAAGCGTCGACGGCGAGGCTGGTGGGCGAAGTAGGCTTCTCTTCGGACGGAATCATGCTGCGAAAACAGAAGGACAATCTCCCGCTTGTCCATGGAAAATTCGCCTCCTGAAAACGACCGGCCGTCGCGGCTTGATTCCTGCCGTGGGGAAAAATTCGGGGCAACTTCCGCGCGGTGCAACCGTCTTTCTGCAGGCACGATCCGACCGCGACGGCCAAAGTCGCCGATGTGCGGCAGGATGACCGCCTGCAGGTGAGCGCCGACCTGACCAAGCGCACGGTGAGTATGTCAGCGGTTTTGCTTGGCCTGGGCAGCTGGCCGATCGCGATTCTCGCGGTGCTGCTGCTCCTCACGGCCTTGTTCGTCGTCGTCCTGATGGTGCTCTTCCGCGGTCGCGAAATGAGCGACATGCCGTAGGTTTTTGCGGGGCAAAAACCTTGGGCAATCAGCCCGGCGTCAATCGCCTGGAGCGAGACGATAAACCGCGCCGGGCGAGGTCCTAAATTCGATGCTCTGGCTGCGTCGGACCTGTCGGCCGCCGGTCGGGTCCGCCTCGGCGATTTGCGGTCGTCCGGCGTCGGCCCCGCGGAAAAACGGGTTGAGGTTTGCTCCCTTCGCCTCGTTTGCCACAGCTCCGGCCGTGCTCAGATTCTCGTAAGCGCCCACCCGGCAGTTTCCGCCGAGGCCGTTTGCAGGGCATACCCTTTCGGCCTCGACCCAGCTCGGCCCTCCATGGACGCAACGTCACAGGTTCGCGGTCTACCTCGGAGTTAACTTTTTGCCTGCTCTGGTTTTCAACTTTCAGCTCTCAACTGAATTTTTCCGGCTAAGCGCTGCCAATGGGGTGTACGCTTTCAAAGCGAATCACGGCGCGATTCGCCGCGCGTGACTCCGCCAGGGAAACCACCAGGGTCACTTCCCAGTCGTTGTTCTCCTCGGGGTCGACGAGCACCTGCGCAATCGTCCATTCGCTGTCCCCGCTTTCGCCGGACCAATGCGTGTGCTTCGCCGCCCGGCCCTCGGGGTCGAGTCGGAAGCGGCCGCGGGTGTCAAAGTACGGCGCGAAGGCCCCGGCGACTCGCTGCGCCTCGGCGGTGGCCGGTTCATTTTCTCCGGGCACGGCGGTTTCGCCGGTTTGCAGCCGCGAGGCGGCGCTTTCCCACGCGCGGGCGGATACCTCCTGCAGGAACAGCAGGATTTCGGTCCGGACGAGGCGACGAAACGCGGCCGTGTCCCGCGTCACGTCGAAGGTCGCGGGCCGGGCGGGTTTGTCGGCACCCTCGGCGGCGACGAACTCGGGATTGCGCAGCCGCTCCCATTCTTCGAGGAGGCTTGAGTCCACGCCGCGAATCAGCTCGCGAAAGTAGTCTTCCATTTCGATCACGGCTTCGGTCTTGGCGCTCGCGGGTACGGTTTGCGCCAGAACTTTCCACACCTGGGAAAGATGGCGGAGCAACAAGCCTTCGGAGCGCTGGAGACCGTAGTCCTTCACGTAGTCGGCGAAGGAAAGATAGCGCTCGTACATTTCGCGGGCGATCGACTTGGGCCGCACATTCTCCTGCTCGACCCAGGGGTGGGCGGCCGCAAAGGCGTTGAAACTCTCGTAGAGAAATTCGCGCAGTGGCTTGGGGTGCTCGACTTGCTCCAGCTTCTCCATCCGCTCCTCGTAGGCGATGCCCGCGGCCCGCATCTCCTCCACTTTCTCCCCCTTCAACTTGTCGACCTGCCGGCGCAGCAGGGTGTCGGGATCTTCGACGATCGCTTCGCACAGCGTCAGGACGTCGAAGGGGTAATCCGCCGACTCCACCGGCGGAGCGCTCGGCAGGCGCGGCAGCGTATCGATCAAAAAAAGCGACAGGGCCTGGTGGAGGGAGAAATCATCCTGCAGTTCGACGTTGACGCGCAGTTTCCGGCCCGACGGTTGCGGGGGGATCCAGTCGACGATTTTGCGTTCCAGGAGCGAGCGAAACAGTTGCCAGGCGCGCCGGCGCAACGCCCGCTGCCGGTGCGGCGTCTCGTGCGAATCGCGAATCAGGCGCTGGAACGCCCGGCAGCCATCCGCCTCCCGGCTCAGCACAAGCAGCAGCATGCCATGGGTCACGTCGAAGTGCGACGTGAGCTCCTCGGGCGGCGCCGTGCGGAGGCGCTCAAAGGTTTTTGCGTCCCAGCTGATGGTGCCTTCGGGCGCCCGCTGCTTGACCAGTTTTTTTTGTTTCTTCGCGTCGCCGGCCGCTTTTTCCTCGGCGCGCTTGTTCTCGATGACGTGTTCGGGCGCCTGGGCGATCACATAGCCCTTGTCGTCGTAGCCCTTGCGGCCGGCGCGACCCGAGATTTGGCGGAAGTCGCGCACGCTCAGCACGGCGGCCTTCTTGCCGTCGTATTTCCAGAGCTGGGTGAAGATGACGGTGCGAATCGGCACGTTGATGCCGACCCCGAGGGTGTCGGTGCCGCAGATCAATTTGAGCAGCCCTTTTTGCGCGAGCTGTTCGACGAGGATGCGGTACTTCGGGAGCAACCCCGCGTGGTGCACGCCGATGCCGTGACGCAGCCAGCGCTTCATTTCCTTGCCATACGGACTGTTGAAACGGGCGCGCTCGAGTTCGACCTGCAGCGCGGCCTTTTCCTCCTTCGAGCACACGTTGAGACTCATCAGGCTCTGCGCGGCTTCGCTGGCGGCGCGTTGGGTGAAATAGACGAGGTAGGCGGGCGCGTGCTTTTGCTCCAGCAGTTCGGCCACGCGTTCCGTCAGAGGCGCTTCCGAATATTCGAATTCCAGCGGCACGGGCCGCCGGTCGCTCCGGACCGTCACGGAAGGGGCGCCCGTGAGCCGCGTGAGATCCTGCTCAAAGAATTCCGTCTTCCCCAGCGTGGCCGACATCAGGAGAAACCGCGCCCGCGGCATGGTCAGCAGCGGCGCCTGCCACGCGTAGCCGCGGTCGGCGTCGGCGTAATAGTGAAATTCGTCCATGATCACCGCCCCGATGTCACTGTGCTCGCCGCGATGCAGCGCGATGTTCGCCAGGATCTCCGCCGTGCAGCACAGCACGGGCGCGCTCGGGTTGACGCTCGCGTCGCCGGTCATCATGCCGACGTTTTCGGGTCCGAAATCGCGGCACAGCGCGAGAAATTTTTCATTCACCAGCGCCTTGATGGGGCAGGTGTAGACCGAGCGCGTTCCCGTGCAGAGCGCCTGAAAGTGAAACGCCGCCGCGACGAGTGATTTCCCCGAGCCGGTCGGCGTGTTGAGGATGACGTTGTGCCCCGCGAGGAGCTCGAGAATTGCTTCCTCCTGTTCTGGATAAAGCGTGAGCCCGCGTTCGGCCACGACCGTCAGGAAGCGATCGAGCACCGTATCCGCATCGGGCGAGCCAGGAAGTGGCGCGAGCGGGGCGGGGGCGGCGGAGATGGGTGGCATTCCGCTCTAGGGGCGCAGTGGCGGAGCCCGGAGTCAATCCGCCGCCGCACTCCCAAGCGGCGGTTCCCTCCTGGCAGGACGGCGAAGAAAAGGTGCCTGACCGCCCCCAGCCGCGGCCCGGCCCCAATTCAGTTGAGCGCCGCCCCATTGCCGCGCCGCGTGTGCCGATCGTCGATCGGGTTTTGCGCCGGCGGGGGCGGTGCGGCCGGCGGGGGCGCTGGTGCTGCGGCCGGAAGGTTGGGGGCGACCGCCGATTGCTCTCCGCCACGTGCGGACCAGGGATATTGCGGTGCGCCGATCGTGACGGTCGGGAGCGGGACCGTGGGTGGAGGCGCGGGCGGCCCGACGAACGCGGCGCCAGAATTGGCGGGTGGCGGGAAACGGGATTGCGCCCGGTTGCCGGGAGCGCGCGACCAATCTGCTCCGCGATTTTGGTGCGGCGGTGGCACTGCGCCCATGGCGGTGTCGGGCGGCGGCGGGAATTTTTTTGCGGGCTTCGCCGCATCTGGTGGAGTCTGGAACCCGCGGAAGAAATTTCGCGGCGAATCGGGCGTCGCGCCGGGCGGCGGGGCGGTTACCGTTTGTCCGGGTGCTGGCGAGACCGGGAGCGGGTTCAGGTTGTGGCCGCGCCCCGCAAAGGAGTGGCGCGGCGTGGCCGGGGCCGAGTCGGGCAGCGCCACGTCATGGTGGGGACGAAGATTGTTTTCCCCGCCGGGACGATGGGGCGGCGCGGGCGGTTGCCAGACGCGCACCGGTCGTTGGCCGACGAAATTCGGCGGTGCATGGACGGGAATGATCGGATTCCTCCAGTCCGGCTTGCGCCAGGCGCGATGGCGATCTCCGACCCAAATGCGTCGGCCCGCCCAGTCCATGTCGTAGGCTAGCCACGAACCAACCGGCAGGCCCACGCCGAACGTCAGCGACGGCGGTCGGGAGAAGGCGGGGTTTTCGGCGTAGGCGAGGCTGGCATCGTAGTACGGGACGAAGATCACCTCGGCCTGGGTGGGGACGACGCGGATGAGTTCGCCCGAGTACAAGACCTGCTGCTGCGGAGAATCGACGAGCGTGCCGGCGGCCCGCGCCCGCGTGCGCAATCGCTGGAGCGCCTTCATCACGTCGGCCGGTTGCGTGGCGAAGGCCTCGCCGACCTGCTTCGTCCAATCGAGGTTATCGTCCATCCACCGGACAATATCGGGATAGTGGGTCAGCGACTTTACGCTGTCGTCCCAGGCGCGGTTTTCCACTTGGGACAGGTCGTTGGTCGCATCCTGCAGATAGCGCGCGGCGAGGACGATGTCGGCTGGTGCTGTGGCGGCGGGTAGGATGAGGGCGATCAGCGCGTCGGGATAAAGCGCGATGGGCGCCAGCAGTTGATCGAGCTGATCGGTGGTGAACGACGCAAAGGCGAGGGGCGGCGCCTTCCCGCTCCCGGGCGCGGGTTCCTGCGCCGGCACGGCCTCGACGGACAGGAGCGCGAGGCAGAGGGCGAGGCGGAGGGTATTCATGCGGCAGGGCGCTCAGGCCCGTTTAAGATTTCGACCAGTGGACGCTAGCTCCACTTCAGACGAATCGCGAGCGGCATTTATTCAGTTGGGTCGGGTGGTGTACGGGGCGGGAAGGTCCGAGCAAAAACCGCTTCTCGCGCCGCGGGTCACGGTCCGAGCGTCCGCGCCGCGGTCCGCTTCGGGGGCAGCCGGCGCGGCACCTCGGCGCGTCCCTCGGTGGAATCCAGCCCGCGGGGCTCCTTGACAATTGTTGGCCGCCAACCACGCATCGACTCCGCGCCGTGCCTCTGGAATATCTCAGGAAATGAAAACGACCGCTGTCCGCCTTGGGCTGGGCTTGGCCCTATTCGGACCCCTTGCCATTTTGGCCGAGTCCGCGGTGCCGCTGGCGAAGTCCGCGGCGCCGACCGCGCCCGACGACGAGGGCAAGAAATGGCCCCGGACCCTCGACGAGGCCGCCACCCGGGCGCTGGCGATGTTCTCGGAAGCGAACAAGAAAGCGCTCCGAACGGCTCCGTTCGGCGACCTGCTCAAGTTTCATAACACCCTGGGTGCAACCTTGCGAAACGCCTTCGGGCTCTGGCGGGGCAACCGGCCGTTGCAGGCCGACTGCAACGCCAAGAATCCCGATGAGGCCTCGCTGGTGATTCTCGAGGAAGTGTGGGCGCGATTGCAGAAGGAGAATAAGTGAGCGGCGCGGCGGCCAGTCGGGGCCGGGCCGGGCCAGGGGCCGTGCGCTGCGTCTCGTTTTGCGGGTGATCGGCGTCTTTGTCCTGATCGAAGGACTGTTTGCTTCAGTGATGACTTACTGGCGGGCCGCACCGAACGAAGGACCGGGCGACATCATCGGGTATGCCGACGGCAAGCCGCTCGAAGCGAACTATTCGAAGCGGTCCCAAGCGTCGCCGGAAATACTCGCGGGCAAGGCCAATCAGGTTGCGACCGAAATCCGCGAGTGGGTGGGGAGCTTGTGGCGGGGACGGCGATTGGCGTACACGCTGGCGATAATTTCCCTGGTGGGTGGCTGGGCGGGTTTCTGGCTGGCCGATTTTTTGACGGTCGGACTTCCGTGTGGCCCGAATCCCACCCGCAAAGGGCGCTATCGCTCCGGGCTTCATCGCTTTCAACTTTCACCTCCCTGCGTCCCGCTGAGAGGTGGTCATGCACATTCGAGCAACGGTCGCTGGAGCCGCGACGCCCTCGTCGTGATTTTTTGTCCGATCGCAAAGCGGCGAGGGCACCGCGTCCCGATGAGCGCCACCGTTTCGAGCAACCAAAGTTCATGACCGTCCCTATCAGCGCGCCATTCCTAGCCAAACCGAAACAGTAATGTCCTGACGTTCGCGATGACGCGCCCTTCTTTTCGAACGCCAGCGCTCGCAATTGTTTCGACCCCGCCGGGTCGGATCAGTCTATCAACTATCACCCAAAAGCACGGCTGTCCGGAATAACGATTGATGAGGTTCTGTAACATAAAGTACTTCAGCGGATTGTTCGCCGTGGAGGGTGTGACGCATTTTGCGTTTGGCCGGACCGATCGCGCTCCATTCTGCATGGATGGCTTCTCAAACTGTGTTTGCGCAAGTGGTGGGCCTGGGGCATCGCGAGACCTTTCGCCGCTGCGTTCAGCGCTATCACGGCGATGCGGCAACCAAAGGATTTGGCTGTCACGATCAGTGGCTCGCGATGGCGTTTGCTCAGCTCACGTTTCGCGAGAGCCTGCGCGACTTGGAGTCCTCGCTGCATTCGCGGACCGAACTGCTTTATCAGATGGGGTTTCGCAGCGACGTCAGGCGAAGCACCCTCGCCGAGGCCAACGAACTGCGCGATTGGCGCATCTACGCGGACTGGGCCCAGAGTTTGATTCGTCGAGCGCGCAAGCTTTACGCCACGGAGCCGTTTGCGCTCGAGCTCGATCAAACGGTATACGCCCTCGATGCGACGGTCATCGACTTGTGTCTGAGCCTTTTTCCCTGGGCCCATTTTCGTTCGACCAAGGCCGCGATCAAACTGCACACGCTCTTGGATCTGCGTGGCTCGATTCCGACGTTTCTCGCTCTGACAACGGGCGCGGTGCACGAGGTCAACTTGCTCGACGATCTTCCGATCGAACCCGGTTCGATCTATGTGATGGATCGCGGCTATTTGGATTTCACGCGGCTGGCTCGCTTCACGCAAGCCGGTGCTTTCTTCGTCATCCGCGCCAAATCGAACCTGCATTCTTACGTGAGTTGCAGTCGTCCCGTGGACCGAACCACGGGCCTGCGCTGCGATCAATCGATCCGGCTGCGCGGCTTCTATTCGCGTCAAGGTTACCCCGATTTGCTGCGCCGGATTCGTTATCTCGATGCCGCCCACGAGCACTCGCTCATTTTCCTGACCAACCACTTTTCGTTGCCGGCCTTCAAAATCACCGAGATCTACAAGTCGCGTTGGCAAATCGAGCTGTTCTTTCGCTGGATCAAACAGCACCTGCGCATTCGCTCGTTCATCGGCACCTCCGACAACGCGGTGCGCATTCAGATCTGGTCGGCGATCAGCACCTACCTCCTGGTGGCCATCCTCAAGAAGACCCTGAAACTGGAGCCCAGTTTGCATGAAATCCTTCAAGTCCTCTCCGTCACTCCCTTCGAGAAAGTTCCTGTCGCAGAACTCTTTGCGCCACGTTCTATATATCTTGATACAAGCAACTTCACGGATGATATTCCTAACTTGTTCTAGGTTGGCGGGTTAATTCCGGACACTCCTGTTGTCGAATAGTTAAAAAATAGCGAGGCTCCATTGACAGGTTCGCCAACAACGCCGACTTTCACTGAGTTACTTCCGGTCACTGTTCGCGAGAATGCTCCTGACGGAAGATTAACAGTTTCTTTTATGATCTTATCATGCCGGATTCCACCCACCAGAAACAGTTTATTGTTAAATATGGAAATATTATCTTGGACTCCATAGTTTAATAGATTATTTTTACTATCGGCAAAACTGCTGGGCACGAGGGGAACATTATTGGGATTGAATGTTTTTTCATATGTGGGACGCAAAAAGTCAAAAGATGGCGTATTGGTTTGAGAGGCGGCATAAGTAGGAGCGCCATGGGTCTCAGTATCGTAGTAAGCCGCATAGGCCAAAACCTGATGCTTTGTCGGCCCGATGGAAAAAATGCCGACGTTATCCCAATAATAACCGGCGCCGTGTTGTAGCCCACTTGCTGGCGTCGTGCGATAGATTCGCTGCTGAATTATTGAGCCAAATATAGAAGGGTCTGAAAAATTAACAGCACGATCACCTAAGCGGCCGATTAATTTGCCTGACTTGTCATAAAAGAATACGCCGTTAGGGTTTTTCAGATCAAAGGTCCACCCGAAGTTGCTATTATCGTAGCGATAAGTGAAGCGACTGTGCCATTTATTGTTATACAAGGACTTATCTATTCCAACATCAAAAGACCTCCGCCAGCCCCGATAGGCCTCCCAAGGTTCGTCTGCGACTTGCTCACGGGGGATAAATGTTGAAATCTGCCCGTAAGAGTTAGCGAACCAAGGGCTCGCTTGATTGGCCACGGCGAAATCCGAGTATTCAAACCGAGCCAAAACCTGCAGTGAGGACGTCGGAGTATATGTAACTATCGGGCTGAACAACTCGCGTCTATATTTTCTGTTATAATATGTTAGGCCATTGGAAGTCGCGCCTATGGCTCGATATCTCCACTTGCCGTCAGCATCGAGGGGCCCGGTAGAATCAAGATCGGAGCGATAAATTTGGCGCCCGCTGGTTGAAGAGACTGTTGCAGAAAGGGACGTCTGTTGTTTTCCCAAGGGCTGCTTAGAAACGGAATTTACGATTCCACCGGGCGACATTACCCCGTAAAGGGATCCAGCAGGACCTTTGATTATCTCAAGCCGCTCGGAAGTGGCCATATCTGAGAAAACGATGCCGCTGGCATACACCGGCAACCCATCGCGGAGTGGCAGAATGTTGGTATTTTGGCCGCGCAACGAAAACTGACCGTTGAGTGGTGCAGCGGCCACTGCGACTCCGCTCGTCCATCGCAAAGCGTCAACAAGTTCGAGGGCGCCGGTGTCCGAGATCAACTGTCGATTTACGGAAATGATGGTCGCTGGGGTGTCCTTAATGGGTACCACCACTCTGGAGGCGCCCAAGGAATTTGTCGTCCCATAGCCCTGGTCTTTTTTGGACGTAAGGACAAATGGAGACATCTCAATTACTGTTTCTGCAGATGAAGCATCAGCGTCGTCCTTCACAACGGCTTCCTTCTTTGTTGTTGCAGCCCCTGTCGCTTTTCCAACAACGGGTGGATTAGTCGGCTCCTCTCCCGCAAACATCGAGTGGAAAGAAAGTGTAGAGAGCAACACGAGAAGGGAGAGACATCCTGAGGAAACGGATCGGCGAGGAGCAGCCGCCGGTTTCGAAAAATTGCGAACGGCTTTGTGGAAAACGACAACATCCAGTAGGGTGAAAAGGTTATGGATTCGTGTGTGTTGCGAAGACATCGTATTGGTTGTTAAGCTTAGTGAGTGTTTGTTGGTAGCGGAGGCGGCGGGAGTTGAAAAGGCTTGGCCCGCTGTCTTATTTGCGGATAGGTAAATGGGCTCATGTCACCGGACGATCCCCCGCTGTTAAGTAATTTTTCCCGCGTCAGTGTCGCGGATCAGGCGGCGGCGGCCTTGCGCGAGGCCATTCGGAGCGGCGCGCTGGGTGACCCTCTGCCCGGCGAACACCAGCTGGCCCGGCAGCTCGGCATCGGCCGCATGTCGTTGCGCGCCGCGATGGGGCAGCTGGGCGCCGAGGGCCTGATCACGCGCCGCAACGGCCGTCGCGCCCGCCTCACCCGTTCCCGGCGCGGGATTCCGGCCCACACTCCGCCGGTTGTCTGCGTCGTCGGCGCGGTTTCCCGGGAATACCCCCTCCTCAGCCAGCATCCCATCGTGCTGGCGATGCGTGGGCTCTTTGCGTCCAAGGGCATCGGCTGGGAGGAGGAGTTTGACGCCCGATTCGATGGTCCGCACCCGGAAGGTCTTCTTCGCGATCTTTTTTACCGGCGAAAGAATGTCTGTTGGATCCTGCTCGCTTGCCCTGCGCCGGTTCAGCGGTGGTTCGCCCGGGCCGGCGCCCCCGCCTTTGTCCTTGGTTCCTGCCTGCCCGGAGTTGAGCTGCCCTCGATCGACGTCGATCACCGCGCGGTGGGCTGGCACGCGGCCGGCACCATCATCAAGCACGGTCACCGGCACATCGGCTTGCTGCAAGCCCACCGCCCGCTCGCTGGCGATCTCGCTGTCCGCGAAGGATTTCTCAGCTACCTTGTCAAGGGTTCCACTCGCGTGGCGATTACGACCATTCTCGTTGAAGCCAAACCCGCGTCCTTCGAGACGCAGTTCGGGCGGCTCGCGAAGTCGCGGCAGCGTCCCACGGCCCTTTTCAGCAACCAGCTTCCCGCCGCATTGCGCGCGATGTTTCATTTGCTGCAATCCGGACTCAAAATTCCGCGGGACATCTCGCTGGTGGCGGGGGACTCCCATTCCCTGATTGATTCCGCCTTGCCCGAGATCACGCGTTACCAACGCAGCCACCTGCGGCACGCCGAACGCGCAGTGCGGCTCGCCCAAGCCCTCCTCGCGGGCCGTCACATTGGGCTCAAGCCCCACCTGTTAGTTTCCGAGTTCATCGCTGGCCGCACCCTCGGCGCGCCGGCTGGAGCGGGCCGCGATAACGGCTGAGGCCCGGTCGGGCCGAACGGGCCGGACCCGCGCCCCGGGGGGGGGCGGAATTCGAGCTGTCTGAATTACAAACAGCGAGGTCGCGCTTCTCATCCCGCGACCGCGCGGCAGAATTATCGACCGTGCGCACTCTTCTTTCCTGGGGCGGCCTCTCGTCCTGCCGGCTCGAACGCGGGCTGGCTTGCATGTTTCACGCCTTCAGCGGATCGGCGCTGGACCGCGCGTTCCTTTCGCCGAGGCGAGGGCGTCTGGGCTCTGAGGACAATGCATGCAATTCCCTTCCCGGATGAGGGGACGATCACCAAACCAGGGAGGGCTGGTTCCGCGCCGGCGGTACCGCCACGCCGGGCATTTTCGCCGAAAGTCGGCCCGACAACCTTTTGCGCTGTTTCAGCCAAGATGAATACTCGCCGCCGAATCGGCCATGGGCCGCGGGCCACGCGGTTTCGCTGGGAAAACCTCGACCTTCTCGCCGTCGAGAATGAACGCATCCGCCTCGTGATCTGGCCGGAACACGGAGCCGATCTCATCGAGTTTCGCGACAAGGCGACCGACCTTGATGTGCTGTGGAAAAATCCGCAGGTGTCGCCGCCCCGACGGCACGCCCTGGGGCAGCCGCACGCGACGCGCAGCGAATTCTACGACGTGTTTC
This sequence comes from Opitutaceae bacterium, assembly GCA_947474995.1. Lineage (GTDB taxonomy): Bacteria > Verrucomicrobiota > Verrucomicrobiia > Opitutales > Opitutaceae > ER46. Next base: position 35,980 of record CANJNJ010000024.1, read on the forward strand.
ACGGCGGCTGGTTTGTGTCGCTGCCCAACGGGTTTTTTCCCGGCGATTACTTTGGCGCTCCCCTGGGCTGCCACGGTGAGATGCAAAGCGTGCCGTGGACCGCCGAGGTGCTTGAGGAGTCGGGCGAGCGCGTCCGCGTGCGGCTGACGGGGCGAAGCGTGCGAACGCCCTGGGTGCTGACACGCGAGCTCGAACTGGCGGCCGGACAGAGCGTGGTTCGCTGGCGCGAACAGCTCCACAACCGCAGCGCCCAACGCCTGCCCGTGGCGTGGCTGCACCATCCTGGTTTTGGCGGTCCGCTCATCGACGGGGCCGAGCTCGTGACCAACGCGCGGACGCTCCTCACGCCGCCGGCCGATCGACCGGAACTGGCGCAGTTGCGTCCTTCCTACCGCGGGAGCTGGCCCCATGCTCCGGAGCAGGGGAGTGATCGCATGCGCGACTGCAGCCGGGTGCCGCCGGCCGGGAGTGACATCGAGCATGTGGTGCATCTGACGGATTTCCCCTTCGGCTGGGGCGCGGTGTGGAACGCCGCGCGCCAGCTCGGCTTCGGCATCCGTTGGGATGAGCGGGTATTTCCCTATGCGTGGTCATGGGCGGCGGGCCGCGGCCACGCGACCTACCCGATTTGGGGTGGCTGCCACACGATCACCCTGCAACCGAGCACCTCGCCGCTGTTGCCCTTTGCGCAGCTCGTCGCCACCAATCAGGTAAGCTGGGTTGACCACCACGCCACGCTTGAGACTTCCATGGCCGCCGGCTTCATTGTCGCGCGCGCCGAGGTGCCGGCCTTGACGCGCTGAACCGGTCGGAAATTTCCCCCATGAAAATCACCAAGGCAGTCTGCACCCCCGTTTACATCCCGATGGAGGCGCCCTTGCGCTGGAGCATGGGGGTCGAGAACGGCACCACGCGAACCATCGTGGAATTGCACACCGACGAGGGTGTGATTGGCCTCGGCGAAACCTATGGCGGTGCGAGCACCGCCGCGCGTTTCCGCAGCGCGGAGCAGTTTTTCATCGGCTACGACCCGCTCGAAGTCTCACGCATCGTGAAAAACTTCGAGGTGTTTCGCACCACGAGCGAGCAGTCGGCGCTGACCATCGAACTGCGCTATGTCGCGGCGGCGATCGAGATGGCCTGCTGGGACATCATCGGCAAGGTGCAGAACAAGCGCGTCTGCGATCTCTGGGGTGGGGCGGACAATGAGCTCGTTCCTTTCGTCGCCTACCTTTTCTATCGCTACAAGAGCCGCGACGGAAAAAAGGGCGGCGAGGACGGACCCGAGGGCATCTGCGAACAATACGCCGATCACGTCGAGCGCTTCGGATTCACCGGCCTCAAGCTCAAGACGGGGGTGCTCGAACCCGCCATCGAGCGCGCGACGGTCCGGCGCCTGCGAAAAAAATTCGGTGATCAGATCCAGCAACTGCGCGTCGATCCCAATCAGGTCTGGAGCACGGCGACGGCGATCAACGAGCTCAAGAAACTGGCCGAGTATGATATCGAATACTGTGAGGACCCGACCTTCAACCTCGAGGGCATGTCGCGCGTCCGAGCCACGGTGCCGGTGCCGCTGGCGACCAACATGGCCGTGCTCAATTTCGATCAGGTCGCGCCCATGCTGCGGATGAATGCGCTCGATGTGATTCTCGTCGACCCGTATTTCTGGGGCGGCATCACGCAGTGCAAGAAACTCGCCGCCGTGGCCGAGACGTTCGGTTTTGGCCTGGCGATCCACAGCGACCGCGAACTGGGCATCGGGATGACGGCGAGCCTGAACCTCTGGGCCACGACGCCGTCGCTCTGCCACAAGTATGATTCGCACTATCCGTTTCAGGTCGACGACATCATCACCAAGCCGCTGCGATGGAAGAACGGTTCGGTGGAATTGCCCCAGGGTCCCGGCCTCGGCGTGGAGCTCGACCGGGACAAACTGGAGAAATATCACCGGCTCTATGTGAAGAAAGGCGACGAAATCGAGTTTTTCGATCCCCGGCGTCCCGGTTGGATTCCGCACGTGCCGCTATGGTGAGCCTGCGAAAACTGCCGCGGCCGTTTGTGGTCGGGGTCGTGGTGGAACGGACCCGAGCGGCCGCCGCGCGGGTCGCGGCCGCCGCGTTTCGCGACGGCGCGGATGCGGTCGAGTTGAATCTCGCCTCGCTAGCTGACGTGGCCGGGCTCGACGGGGATTTCTTCCAGGGGTCGCGGAAACCCGTGTACACGTCATACCGGCGCCCCGGATTCATGGGCGTCTACGGTCCGAAGTTTGCGCGATTGCCGGCGGTGGCCGAGGCGGAGCGCATGGACCGCCAGCTTGACCTGCTCCGTCACGGTTCCAATGGCCTCGACATCGAAGCCGACACCTTTGCTCCGGCGGCGGACGAGTGGACGCTGGACCGCACCGCGATTCGGCGGCAGGGCGAGGTCGCGGTCGCGGCCCATCGGCGCGGGGCGACGGTGATATTTTCCTGGCATCCGCCGCGCAAGGTGACGGGCGCCGAGGCGTTGCGGGTCGTGCGCGCGCTGCACAAGCGTGGGGCGGATTTCGTGAAAATCGTCGAGCGCGTGCGTTCCCGGGCCGAGGCGCTGGATTCGCTGGCCATCAGCCTGCACCTGGCGGACAAGAGCCCCGTGCCCTTCGTTTTTCTCGCGCTCGGCGCGGAGGCCGTCCGCTTCCGGCCCTACGTGACGGCGTTCGGCGCGGCCTACCTTCTGGCGCGCCCGCCGGTCGGGTCGAATCGCCTGACTGCCCAACCGCTCGTGGCCCGGGCCCGGGCGCTCCTCGATCTCGCATGAAACTCTCCGCCGTCGTCAATCCGCCCACCGAGGTAAATCTTCGCCTGATCGCGCAGCTCGGTGTCAGTGATCTTGTTTACTACAACATGCAGGGCATGCCCACCGAACTGGAGGCCCTGCGGCTCGAGCAGCAGCGGGTGGAGCGCTGCGGCCTGCGGATTGGGGTGGTGGAGGGCGGTCCGCCGATCGACCTCATCGTCCTTGGAAAGCCAGGGCGCGACCAGCAGATCGAAAACTACCAGCGCTCGCTCGACCACATGGGCCGGCTGGGGATCCGGACGCTCTGCTATAATTTCATGCCGCAGATCACGGCCGACGCGATGGTGATGCGGACGTCGCTGACGACCCCGGAGCGCGGCGGCGCCCACACGAGCAGCTTCCGGATGGCGGACTTCGACAACGAGCGGGTGACCGCGGAGGGTCGCACCACCGACGCGCAGATGTGGGATAATCTGGAGTACTTCCTCCGGCGCGTCGTGCCGGCGGCCGAGGCAGCCGGGGTGAATCTGGCGATGCATCCCGACGATCCACCGCTCTCGCCGATGTGGAACCTCTCGCGCATCATGCGCAGCGTGGAGAATTTTGAGCGGCTCTTCGCGCTGGCGCCGAGTCCGGTCAACGGGCTCACGTTTTGCCAGGGCTGCTTCGCCGAACTCGGCGTGGATCTCGTTGCGACCATCCGCCGGTTCGGCGCGCGCATCCATTTCGCCCACTGTCGCGATGTCGCGGGCACGCCGCTCGATTTTCGCGAAACGTTTCCCGACAACGGGCCCACGGACATGGCCGCGGTGTTTCGCGCCTATCGGGAGGTTGGCTTCCGCGGATTGATCCGCTCCGATCATGTGCCCCAACTCGCCACCGAGCGGGGGGAAAACGACGGCTATGGGTTGCCGGGTAATATTTTCGCCATCGGGTACCTGAAGGGAATCATGGAGCCGATCTTTGGCAAGGTGGCCGGGCCAGCACCATGAGAGCGGTCATCGCTCAGTTCATTTTTGAGAGCAACACCTTCAATCCCGTTCCCGCGGAACTGGAGCTCTTCACGCGCGGCGGCACCTGGCTGACGGAGGAGAGGGCCCTGCGCGCGTGGTCCGTAACCGCGCCGTCGCAGATGAGTGGAAGCCTCGCGATCCTCGAGGCCGCGGGATGGTCGACTGCGCCCGTTTTCGCCGCGATGTGCGGTTCGCCCGCCGGCCGGATGAGCCGGGCCTGTTTTGCGGCAGTTCGTCACGAGTTGAAAACCCGACTGCAGGCGGCGCTGCCGGCCGACGCCGTCATTCTCCACTTGCACGGCGCGGCGTGCGCCATCGGGGAGGACGATGTGGAGGGCAATCTACTCGCGATGGTGCGCGAAGAGTTGGATCACAAAAAACTCCTCGTCCTGTCGCTCGACCTGCACGCCAATCTCACCCGCCGGATGCTCACCCAGGCGGACGCGGTGACCGCCTATCGGACGATGCCACACTACGATTTTGTCGCGACTGGCGAACGGGCGGCGCGGTTGGTGCTCGGGACCTCCGGGCCCCGCACGCGCACGCTGGCGAAGATCGCGGCTTTGATTCCGCCCACCGATACGAGTCACCTCGAGGGCCGGTTCGCCCGCATCCTGGCGCGGGCCCGCGAACTCGAGGCGCAACCCGGGATTGAGGACATCAGCGTATTTCCCGTCCAACCGTGGATGGATATTGCTGAATTGGGCACGAGCATCGTGGTGACCGGCACCCACGAAATGCTGGCGCGGCAACTGGCGCAGGAGCTCGCCGAAGAGTGGTACGCGCAGCGCCACGACTGGCAGACCGGAGTGCTCTCGTGGGATATCATTCTCGCGCGTCTCGCGCAAAAGCCGGCCCTGCCGTGGATTCTCGTCGACTCGGGTGACACGACCACGGGTGGCTCCACGGGTCGCAGTGCCGAGGCGTTGAAGCGCTTGCTGCCGCGGGCGACGACGTTGCCGGGCGAAGTCCTCTTGTGGGTCGTCGATCCTGCCACCGTCGCAAACGCGAAGGGCAAGACGTCGGGCGTTTTTCAGGTGGGGGAACCGGCCGTCGAGTGGTCGGCGCAGGTGATCTACGATGGCCCCGGTCGCTACCGGGCGCGCGGGCTGTCCTACACGGGCCAGGAGTTTTCCATGGGTCATACAGTCGTACTTTCGTCCGGGAAATTGCGCTTGGTCGTGAGCAGTGAGCCGGTTCTGGGCGCCGACCCGGCGCTGTTCGAGTGCGTCGGTCTCGCGCCCGACACCGCCCTGGCCGTGCAGGTGAAAAGTTTCACAGGCTGGCGCGCCGGGTTTCAGGCGGCCGGCGAGCGGGGATTGGTTTTCGATGGCCCCGGCTGCTCGTCGCTGATTTTTTCCGGATTGCCGTTTCGACCTGAACGCCGCGCCAGTCTTTTCCCCCTCAACGAAAATCCGCCAACTCCGGTGACCCTATGGCAATCGAACTGAAAGACCTCGTGTGCGTGGTGACCGGGGCGGGTGAGGGCGTCGGCCACGGACTCGTCTACGGTTTCCTCAAGCGCGGCGCCAAGGTCGTTGCCGGGGTTCGGAGCCTGGAGAAATCCACCGCGGCCGTGGCGCCCGCGTGGGCCGTGAAGCTGGACGTGACGAAGACCGACGAGGTGAAGCGGGCGGTGGACGACATCATCGCCCGCCATGGGCGGATCGATGTCTGGATCAACAATGCCGGCATCTATCCGCGGCAGCCCGCGGACGAAATGACGCTCAATGATTGGCGGCGCATCCTCGATACGAACCTCGACGGCGCGTGGCGCTGCTGTGAGGCGGTGATTCCGCACCTGAAACGCCAGCAGGGCGGAGTGATCATCAATGTGGGCAGCGTTGTCCTGCGGCTGGGGATGGCGAACCTCACGCATTACCTGGCGAGCAAGGGCGGACTGGTGGGCTTGACCCGCGGGCTGGCCCGCGATCTCGGGAAGTACGGCATTCGCGCCAACTGTGTTCACCTCGGGGCGATTCAGACCGAGGGTGAGATCCGGCTTTTTCCAGACCAGGAAAGTCTGCAGCGTATTCTGGACGAAAAGCAGTCGCTGCCGGGCAGGCAGACTGCGGAAAGCATCGAACCGGTCTTCGCGTTCCTGGCGTCGCCCGACAGCCGCGATGTCACGGGTCAGTGCCTGACCGTCGATCGCGGGTGGAGTCACGATTAGTGGCGGTTGGGCACTTTTTACTCGTAGCCCTGCACGCCGGGAGCCGCCGCTCTGGAGTGCGGCGACCAGGCGCCGCTTTTGACGGCGAACTTCAGCTCGTCGCTTTTTCCTATCGACGTGCCGAGGCGAGCCGCGGAAAGCGGCGCCAGGTCGCCGCACTCCAAAGTTTTTGACAGCCTCAGGCCATCTTCGACTGTGTCCGAGGCGCGACTCACTGACCCCGGAAGCTTGTCGTGCCTCCGATTTCCCGCTGACATTTTTCCGTGAGCGTCCCGCCCCAACGAGCTGAGCCGTCGCGTCCGCCAGCCCGCGGCGCAATCCTTCTCGCCGGAGGACTCATCGTTCTCGCCATCCTCGCAGCCTATCATGCCAGTTTCGCGGGTCCCTTTGTTTTCGATGACATCCCCGCGATTTCCGAGAACACCAGCATTCGTCACCTCTGGCCGCTCGGTCCGGTGCTGTCGCCGCCGCACGAAACAGGCGTGACGGTCAGCGGGCGTCCGGTCGTCAATCTTTCTTTCGCCCTCAACTACGCGATGGGCGGCCTGTCGGTCGGCGGCTATCACGCTGTGAATCTGCTGATTCATGCCTGCGCGGCGCTGGTGCTCTTTGGCGTCGTGCGCCGCACGCTCCTGCAACCGGCCTTGCGCGGCCGCTTCGGCGCGGACGCGCTGCTGCCCGGGTTGGCGGTTGCGCTGCTCTGGGCCGTGCATCCGCTTTTGACGGGGTCCGTCTCCTATGTGGTGCAGCGGGCCGAGTCCCTGATGGGACTCTTCTACTTGCTGACGCTCTACGGATTCATCCGGGCCACCGAGGCCGGAGCGGCGCGCGGCTGGTGGATGCTCTCGATCGTCGCATGCTGGCTGGGCATGGCCACGAAAGAGGTGATGGTCACCGCGCCCGTGCTGGTGCTCCTCTACGATCGAACCTTTGTCGCTGGCACGGTCCGATCGGCCCTGACCGCACGCTGGCGCTATTATGCCGGTCTGGCGGCGAGCTGGCTGCTGCTGGCTGGGCTCGTCATGAGCACCGGCAGCCGCGGCGGCACGGTTGGGTTTGGGTCCGAGCTCACCGCGTGGTCCTACGCCCTCGTGCAAGGGTGGGCCGTAGTGCACTATCTCGTGCTCACGTTCTTACCGCAGCAACTGGTCTTTGATTACGGGACCGATCTGCGGAAGGACTTCGCCGACGTCTTGCTGCCTCTCGTCGTTCTGGCCTCGCTCGCGGTGGCGGCGATTCTCGGCTGGCGGCGGTGGCCGGCGTCCGCCTTTGCCGGTTTGTGGTTTTTCCTCATTCTGGCGCCGACTTCGAGCGTGGTGCCCGTGGCCTCGCAACTGGCGGCGGAACACCGGATGTATCTCCCCCTCGCGGCCGTGGTCGCGGTGCTGGTGCTGGGCGGGTTCGCCTGGTTGGGCCGGAGCGCGTTGGCCGCGTGCGCGGTCCTCGCGTTGGTGGCCGGCGTGCTCACCGAACAACGCACGCGCGACTACACGAGCGGCCTCGCGCTGTGGAGCGATACGGTGGCGAAGCTGCCCGGCAATTCACGCGCCCATTACAACCTCGGCCTGGCGCTGGCCAAAGAGGGTCGGATGGCCGAGGCGATGGCCCAGTATGAGGCGGTGCTGCGGATTCACCCGGGCGACTACGAAGTCCAGGCGGCTGCAGGGGGTCATGCTCGAATTCTCGACAGCGCCTATTTGAAAACTCGTTTTGTCGAGAATTCGAGCATGACCCCGTCGGTTTTCCTGGTCGACGTGGAAATCCCCGTGCTCAACTAGGGGTCCGGTCGGACGGGGTCAGGTCAGGACATAGGACAAAGCTACCGTCGCTCGCCGCCTCCGCGGCGAAAACGATGCAGGCGTGACGCCAATCCACTCGCGGCTCCCAGCTGCAGCCGCCGGGCGATCCAGCCGTTGGACGCCGACGTCTGCGGTTTCAAACGGTCGGCCAGGCGCAGTTTCTCGGCCGCCGACGGGGCCGGGGGCAGAGGACGGAGGGCGGACCGTGGGGCGTTGGTCAAATTTCCAGGGCGGGCCTGAGATTGAAAATTGAGAATTGAAAATCGCTCATCGGGAATTGCCGAGGGCCGGGGTATTCTCCGCGCCGTTGCGCCTCTGCGCGAGTATCCCGCGTTCGGCCAAACCCTGCTCCGCCCACTTAGCGGGTTGGGCCGGGGCTGGGCCAAACGCGACCCTTGAATTGGGGTTAATGCGGGCTGGTGGCACGGATTGTATCCGGTTCGATGCGGGGAATGAACGATCGCATCGTCCGGGCCTCGCCCGGCGCACAACCAGCCGCGTGAAACTACCCCACGCCAAGCTGGCCGTGGTGCCAGAGCGGAAGATCACCCGTTACCTCCTGAACCCGGCGCACCCGGCCGGCGGCAGCAAGGCGGCATTGTTTCTGCGCTTTGGCTTCACACGCGGCGGACTGGACGCGACTTGCCGACACCTTGCTCCGGCACGCCCGGGAGAACGACGTGGTCGCAACCGAGCAAACACCGCACGGCGTCCGCTACGTGATCGACGGTCCAATGCCGACACCCCGGGGCACGAGCTTGAATGTGCGCACGGCTTGGTTTACTGATCTCTCGGGTAGCGCACCGCGATTTATCACCGCCCATCCTCTCCCAAAATCATGAACCCGATCAAGGAACTCGACGCGGTTGCCCTCACCGGTGATCTGCCCGCCCATGGCCTGAAACGCGGTGACGTGGGCACGGCGGTACTCGCGCATGGGAACGGCCGGGCTTTCGAAGTGGAGTTTGTCGGCTACGACGGGCACACCGTGGCGGTGTTGACGCTGGAGCGCGCCCAGGTGCGCCCGCTGCGGGCCAACGATGTGCCGCACGCCCGCGAATTGGCGTCGGCTTGAATCTCGGGGGGCCGAAAAAGAGGGCCTGGCGCGTAGTCCATAGATGAGCGCCGAGAGTTCGAAGCGCTTTTCGGCCGCCGGATGAGACAATCCGTCCCGTTGGCGGAAGTTTTGGCGGGAGGTCGACAGGAGGTTCTCTCGATGTCCTCTCGATCGTGTGCCGGGTTGGCGCAGGCGCCGCGCACGAAGCAGGCATAAGGCGAACACCCTGCCCTCACGAAACGTCTTTTTTCAAAGGTTGGTCCCTTTTCCCAAAGCCGCGGGCACGCGCCTTCGGCGAAACGCTTAACTCTTAACGCTAAACGCCCAACGCTTAAGTCCGATCTCGGACCGCTGCAGATTTTTTTCGAACTTAAGCGTTAAACCCGCCCAAGGCGGGTAAAAGCTTGCCCGCCTCCGGCGGGTTAAGCGTTGAGCGTTGAGCGTTCCCCGCCCGTTTTGGCCGGGGTTTTCTCCGCGCCGTTGCGCCGCTGCGCGAGTATCCCGCCTTGGTCCAAACCCTGCTCCACCCACTTCGCTCACGGCGCGACGGCGCATAGATCGCTGATTGGGACGGGATCTGCCTTTTGCATGTTTCCTCCGTACTTTCTCCGCTCGCGCCATAGGGGCGCTCCGTACCCGCTCCGTACTTTGTCCGTACGCGCTCCGTACCGGCTCCGTACTTTGTTCGTACGGGCGATAGGCGGCCACCTAGCCGGCTATATCGAGCGGATACACTGACGACGCACTGGTCTCGTACTGCTCTCGTACTGCGTTCGAAGGGGGTCCGTACCGGGGGCGGTCGCCGCGAAGCGGCGGATCTCAGATTTCAAATTTGAGATTTGAGATGGCCGATCGGGGGCCCGGCCTCCGCGCCGTGGCGTCGCTGCGCGAGACTGGATTGGGGTTTGATGGGATCAGGCCCCTCCCCGAGTGGACAAACAGAGGGTAGGATGAATAGGATTTACAGGATGG
>CANJNJ010000025.1 GCA_947474995.1 Opitutaceae bacterium
CAACGTGCCGTTCTTCATGTAGTTGTTGGCACCGTCAAAGGCGGCGCGGATCAACACGGTGATTTTGTCACCGCCACCGGGGAGAGTTTTGAGCTTGGGGAGGAGAGAGTTGTTGGCGAATTCGAGGAGGGCGTCGCCCGGTGATGCCCTCGGCGTCGGTGGCCCAGGTGCGCCAGCGGAGATGCTTGGCGAGGGGCGAGCGGTAGGCGTCGTCGAAGAGTTCGAGCTGGGTCTCGCGGTCGTCGAAGATTTTCAGGAAAAACATCCAGCCGAGCTGGGCGAGACGCTGGGCGTCGCCATCGACACCGGCGTCTTTGCGCATGATGTCCTGGATGGTTTTGATGAGGTTGGAGACGTTGGGCATGGGGGGAAGAACGCGAAACGCGGGAGAGCGAAAGACGTGGAAGACGGGAGGAGGTGGACGGAGGCGAGAGGCGCTCGGGGCAAAATTGAAAATTCAGTCGCTGGTGAGAGGTAATGGAATCAAGAGGGGCGTTCCACGGTAGAGCCATCAGGCAGGGTGACGAGCGAGGGCAGCAGGTGCCGCGACATGCTGTCAATCGGCAGCACCCGGCAGGTCACCTTCATGCGCTGGTAGTTGTCATTGCGTCGTTGCGCGAGATCGTCGGGCAGGGCTGGGACATAGACGGTGACCTTGATGTGGGGGTAATTTGTCCGCACCCAGGCGATGGCTGGTTCGAGGTCGGAATCAGCGGATACGACGACCATGGAATCGGTGCGCTGGCGAATTGCATCATCCATCAGCCGGACGGCGATGTTGACGTCAGTTTTCTTTTCCTCACCGACTTGGTAAGTCAGCCGTCGAGAGCAATCCAGCGCGCGGCATGTCACGGTACGCTCCTGGTATTTGCCGAGCACGATCTCGATCTTGGGCTGCGCTTTCAGGGCTTGAAGATAACGTTTTTGGCGATCCCGTTTGGTGCTTTGGTGGCGCTGGGGCTCTACGATTGCTGAGAAAAACCCAATCCATGTGACCTCTTCGTCGAGGCGCAGGTATTCGAAAAAGGACTGGATATTTAACCACTTCCACTCGGGGTGGTGAACGAAAATGCCATAATACCAATTGAATGCATCAATGTAGACGGTGCAGCGTTTCTTGGGAGCGGGCTGAAGAGGAGGTGGCTCGTCAGACATAAGAAAGGGCTTGATATTGGAGTTTTACTGACGATGTTAACTGAACTTCCCGCAATTGCGGTTGGGTGATCCGAAAGGGTTGCCCTTTTTTTTGCCCCGGATTCTGGGTTGGGGACTGCGAGCAGGACATCAGGCGGCCGTGGAGTAGAGTTCCGATGCGAGCGAGCGAATGGCGGCGAGGTAGGCAGGTTTGCCGCCGAAGGCCGCGATGATCTCAATCGGCGTGCCGAAGGCGGAAAGCGGATCAACCTTCAGAATTTCGAGAGACTCCACGCTCTTCAATCCGCTGTCGGCGTATTTCTGGAGAAGCGCATCGAGGACGGCACGGGATTTGGCGCCGTATTTAGCGAAGACGTTTCGCTTCTTCACTTTTTCGGCGCGCTCTTTTCGGGTGAGCGGCGGCGCGTCGAAGGCAAGGTGGCAGATGAGGTCGAAGGCGTCGTAGTCACGCCCCACCTGTTCGGCGAGTTCGTCTAGGAAAACGCCCTGGGTGGCGAGTTCTTCCAAGACGGCCTGTTTCTTCTCGGCGTCATTCCAGACGACAAGGAAGGCATCGAGGGACGCGTAGCACTTGCGGACGGTTTTGCGGGAATAGTCCTTGAGCGACTCGGTGATGAGCTTGCCGTGCTCGTCGAGATACTGGACGCGCTCGGTGGCAACGCGGACCTCGACGTTGTTGACGTAGTATTTCGTGCGGCCGGGACCAGGAGGCGCTTCTTCAACCCACGGCGGGTCGACCAGGACATTGTCGGGAGGATAATCTTGGCCGGAATCGATGATGTCGTCGGGCGGCACTGGCGGCTCGTCTGGGCCTGGCTCGTAGATCTGGACAGGGTCGCCATCGAAATCCGGGTCCGCAAAGAGTGCGGTCGCCTGCCGGAAATCCATGATCGTGAAGAAAAACTTTCCGTAGTCCTCGTTGATACGGGTGCCGCGACCGATGATCTGCTTAAACTCGGTCATGGATTTGATGCTCCGGTCGAGGACGATGAGGTGGCAGGTCTGGGCGTCGACGCCGGTGCCCATGAGACGGGAGGTCGTGCAGATGACGGGATAGGTGGATTCCGGGTCGATGAAGTTGTCGAGCTGAGCCTTGCCCTCGTCGTTGTCACCGGTGATGCGCATGACGTATTTGGCGTTGGCGGCGGCGAGGTCGGGGTTGGCGTTGGCCATGGCCTGGCGCATGCGCTCGGCGTGGTCGATGTTCTCGCAGAAGATGATGGTCTTGGCGAAGCGGTCGGTGGCCCGGAGAAACTCGGTGACCTTGGCGGCGACGGTCGCGGTGCGCTTTTCCAGGATGAGGTTTTGGTCGTAGTCAGTGACGTTGTATTCGCGGTCCTCGATGAGCTGGCCGTATTTGTCGGTCTGGCCGGCTTCGGGCCGCCAGCCGTCGAGGTCTTTGTCGAGGCCGATGCGGACGACCTTGTAGGGGGCGAGGAAGCCGTCGGAGATGCCCTGGCGAAGGGAATACGTGTAGATGGGGTCACCGAAGTATTCGATGTTGGAAGCTTGCTTGGTCTCCTTCGGCGTGGCGGTGAGGCCGATCTGCGTCGCGGCGGAGAAGTATTCGAGAATTTTGCGCCACGCGAATGAAGCTCACGACCCACGCGGCGTTGCGTACCCGGTAGCTGTTCCAGCGACGCGCGAATTTCGTCGGATGCAGGTTGGCCTTGTCAGTGACCGTAAAAAACAGGCAATGATTTCGTCCCCAGTGCTCCACGAACGCGGCGACGTTCAGCCGCAAATGAAATGCCGACTTCGCTTCGGCTGCCGTCGGCTTTCCCCAACGCTCAATGGTGTCGCCATCGACCTGCTTCCAAATTCCCCGGTTATCGCCTTTGGCTCTGAACAGACCGTCCGCGCCAGGAACGCGTTGGAGCCGGTATCTCTTGGGGACTTGGTTGGAATTGTTACTATTCTGACAAGGAAGGACGGCCTCGCCGCGCTGCGCGCGGCTCCGGCCGTCAGAATCAACCCCAACCTTGCTTTCCGATCCGATGCCGGCATTCGCACACCAGCGCCCAATTTGGAATTTCTCCCCGGAAGCTGGGAACGCGGCATGTGCGGTGTTCGCCGGTGTCCGTCCTACGGACTCGCGGTCTTTCTTCGCATCGGCTTCCGATGCTGACCGCTCGCCGTGCGCAAAAACTTCGAAACCAGCCGCTGCATTCACGCCGCCCGTCCGCCTTCAGCGCTCGCGACAATAGCGAGAACTGCCGCGCGCGATGCGGGATCGAGCGCGCCCCAAGCTGAGACAACCGTGGCCAGCTCTGCCCACAGCTGCCCAACATTTGGGGAAGCCAGTGGGGAAGATTGAGCTTCTCGACTTTCGTAAACAGTCTTACCATAAATGCTTGGCGGAGCGGGAGGGGAGCGTTCGAATCCCTCCCGCTCCGCCAGTTTGCCGTTTGGACGGGTTTGGTCAGGGACAGTCAGGACCACCGTTTTACCTGCTAAAAATGGGTTTTTTGTGGCCAAGAGCGACAAGGCGCTTTGGACAGGTTTTCCCGCCTCTGGACACGATTTGTCAGATTTTGGGGAAGCTATGGGGGAAGGCATCCGCCCTGCACCTTGAGAAAGACCCGCCGGGCCGGCGACTGGGCGAACCCGCCGACGACACCCAGCACCAAAAGGCCGAGCCATCGGATCTCGAGCAGCTTGGCGGGACGGCGGGGCTCCCTAATGGCATCGGAGTGAACGTCGGAAATCTGCCCATGCGAGCCGATTCCAGTCTCGGCCATATTTCAAATTATCTGGTTGATGCGTTCATGAACTTATAACAATTTCAGATGAAATAAGAGTCACTCCCCGCCGGCCAACTCCCCCACTACTCTGTCGAACGACCTGATGAGTCCTGCCCCACGTCACACGGCTGGATTGACCCGCCCGCGGCCCCTGTTGAACATCCCCGCCTCGCTCGGCCCAAGACCGCAGGTGGCTCCCCCGCCGAACATGCCCGCAACGCCATGCCGATGTCCGTGAAGCTCTCCGCCATATTTCATGTCGCGGTTGCCTTGGGCTGCCTCGCCGGACTCCGCGGCGCGAGTGCGGAAAAAGCCGCCGTCGCGGCACCCGCCCCGCTCGTTTCGATCAACAGCCCTGGCTGGCGGCACGAAGAACTGCGGCGCTTCCCCGCCCCGGAGGCCCGCCAGGGTGTCGCGGTCGATAACGAATTCCTCTACGCCATCAGCAACCACGACCTGGCCAAATACCGAAAGTCCAATGCCGAAAAAGTCGCGGTTTGGAACGGGCCCGATAACGGCCCCATCACCCATCTCAACGCCGGCATCGTGCGCGACGGCCGCCTGTACTGCGCCCATTCGAACTACCCGCACATCCCGATGCTGAGCTCGGTCGAGATTTGGGACACCGCCACGCTCACGCACGTCGGTACGCACAGTTTTGGCCGGATGGACGGGTCGCTGACCTGGATCGATTGGCGGGACGGCAAATGGTTCGCTTGCTTTGCCCACTACGGCAAAGAGAAGGCCGAGGCGGGCCGCGATCCGTCGTGGACGCAGATCATCGCCTTCGACGAGCAATGGCGGCGGCTCGAGAGCTGGGCGCTGCCCCCCGCGCTGGTCGAGCGGCTCAGTCCGCGGGGCTATACCTGTTCCGGCGGTGCCTTTGGACCGGGCGGATATCTCTACGTGACGGGCCACGACAACACCGAGCTCTATGTGCTCCAATTTCCGGAAGCGGGCTCCACGATGAAATGGATCGCGACGGTCGCCATTACCGCCGAAGGACAGTCGTTCGCGTGGGATTCGCAGGAAAAAAACGTGCTCTACACGATCGTGAAGCGCTCCCGCGAAGTGATCATTTCGCGCATTCACACGCCTTCGTTTCCAGGGCCCGCGGGTGCCCGCTGAGGGCCCCTCCCCAGCGCGCCCTGCTGTTTGCCACCACCTAAACTGATCCTGACCGTCTCACGCCACCCTCCAAACCTACCGTCGTATGAAAACCAACCCCTCCCTGCTTAAACGCAGCCGTGCGCGCACGCTCGTCCTCCTGGGCTTGTGCGCGCTTGCCCCGCTGGCACACGCTGGCGATCTCGTCGGCCAGACCACCGATGCGGAGACCGGCGCCTACCTGCCCAACGTCTCCCTGCGGCTCGAGCCCTCGGCGGCCGCAACCACCTCTGACCGCGGCGGCCGCTTTCGGTTCACGAACCTGGACGCCGGTTCGTATCAGGTCATCGCCAACTCCGTCGGGTACGACGCCGCCAATGGGACTGTCGTCGTAGGCGCGACCGGTGAGGCCACGCTCACCCTCCCCCTCGCCTCGAATATCCAAAAACTTTCCGCCTTCGTCGTCGAAGGCTACCGCGAAGGCCGCTCCAAGGCCATGCAGCAAAAGCGGGCGGGCGAGGGCATCATGGACATCATCTCCTCCGATTCGATCGGCAACCTGCCCGAACGCAATGTCGCCGAGGCCGTCTCGCGGCTGCCCGGCGTCAACCTCGCGCTTGATCAGGGCGAAGGCCGCTACGTGAGCATCCGCGGCAGCGAGCCCAACCTTAACCAGGTCATGATGGATGGAGCCAACATGGCGGCCCCGGGCGGAAGCCGACTCGGCCGCGCGGTGCCGCTGGACACCTTGGGCGCGGGCCAGATCTCCTCGATCGAGGTGGTCAAGAGCGTGACCCCCGACCTGGACGCCAATGCCATCGGTGGCACGTTGAACATCAAATCTCGCAGTGCCTTTGACACCAAGGGCCGGTTTCTCGTCGGTTCCATTACGGGCAACAAGAATGGCAACACCGACGACAAGAATGTCGGCGCCCAATTGACTTATTCCGACACCTTCGGCGACAAACACCAGTGGGGCATCGCGGCGAGCGCCAGCTACGACAAACGCAATTATTCCAACCAGTGGCTGCAGTTCGGGTGGGGCAACACGACGATCAATGGCGCGGCGCTTTATCTCCCCAACGATTTCGAAATCAAACCCGAGACCGGGAACAAGAAAAGGACGGGGATCAATCTCAACTTTGAGTTTCGCCCGGATGCCAGCACCCAGTTCTACCTGCGGCCGGGCCTGAGCAAGCAGGACACCTACGAGAACCGCTTTGAGGTCATTTATACGCTGCCGACGGTGCCGGCGAGTGTCACGATGACTTCGCCCACGACCGGCACCTACCTCACTAACACGCGCACGTCGCGGCGCGAATTTCAGAGCCTGGACCAGCAGAACTTGCTGAATTTGGTGGGCGGCATGAAGAAAATCGTCGGGAGCTTTACCCTCGAGCCGATGCTCACCTACTCCCGGGCCAAGCAGGACAATCCCTTCACGCGTGTCCGGGAGTTCCAAAACGCGAACGGAGCAACCGGACCGATCGGTTTCGATCTCGGCCAGGGGTTCGTTCCCGCGCGCCTGAATGTGGATCCCGCCATCGATCTTCCGTCCAAGTACACACTCAACCGAACCCGCGACGATTTCGGCCTGGTCGATGAAAAGATCTTCACGGCCAAGACCGATGTCCGATGGGAGACGAAGAATATTTTCAACCGCCCCGGCTATTTGAAGACCGGATTCAAATACCTGCAGCGGGACCGCAATTCGGATCTGGAGTCGCGACGCTTGTCCCCCGTCGGAACGTGGAATCTCTCCCAGACCGGTGCGCAACGGCCTTCGGTGCCGACCTATGGAGACCGCCTCCCCAGCCTCTTCCTGATCAATTCAGACGCTGTCGATACCTTCATCGCAGCCAACCCTACCCTCGTGACCCACATTCTGGCCCAGGAAGCCTCCAACTCGACCGAGGATGATTATCACATCAACGAGTATATCTACTCCGCCTACCTGATGGGCAGTGTTAAATTCGACAAACTGACGCTGCTCGGTGGTGTCCGTTGGGAGAAAACCGACGCCACGATTCGTTCGGTGGAAGTCCGCACCGCCAACAATGTGCTGCTCGGCCGCTTCCCGAAGTCAGGCGTCACCAGTTACGACAAGTACTTCCCCAATCTTCAGGCCATTTACCATCTGACCGAGGAACTACAGCTCCGGGCCGCCATCACCCAGACCATCGGCCGCCCCGCCTACGAGGATGCCCGCCCGCTCGCCACCTTCAACTATACGGCGATCGTGCAGCCGGTGAATCCCACCTTCGGTTACACGGGGTCCGTCAATGTCGGCAATCCGCAGCTAAAACCCTACAACGCGCAAAACCTCGATCTCTCCCTCGAATGGTATGCGAAGAAATCCGGCGGTATCTTCACCCTCGCCGGTTTCAGAAAAGCCATCGACGACCCGATCTACACCTACAGCGAAACCCAGCTCAACGTGATCTACAGCGGCACCGGCCTCCAGCAACTTGGCTACAGCAGCAAGCGCAACGCCGACAAAGCCACGATCACAGGCCTGGAGTTGAACATCTTTCAGCCGTTCAAATTTCTGCCCTCGCCCTTGGACGGCTTCGGCATCGAGGCGAACTACACGCTCATCAATTCCAGCGTGAAGGTGCCGACGCGTCCGGGTGAGGACATCCCGTTTTTCCGCCAGCCGGACAAGATTGCGAATATCACCTTCTTTTACGAAAGGTCCGGATTCTCAGGACGGATCGCCTATACGTATGCGGGCGAGCAAATCTACACGCTGGGCGCCAATCTCCTGAACGACCGTTATGCCCGGGCCCGCGGGCAGTATGACGCCCAAGTGAGGTATCGGATCACGAAGAACTACTCAGTCACGGCCTCGGTGCGCAATCTCACGCGCGAGCCCGACGAGATGAGCTTCGGCATCAAGAAACTGGTCCAAATGAGCCGCCTGCTCGACCGCGATTACCGCCTGAGCGTCGACTTTAACTTCTGAGCGCGATGCACTTTCCATGGTATGGCTTGGGCCGATCCCTCGCGACCCAGGTCTTCGGCACCCTCCTGATCGCGATCGGCCCGGTTCTCTTGCGCGGCGCATCCGCGCCGGGTCCGCAGAATGAAATCGTGGATCTCGGCGGTTACGCCACGCAGGTCTATGTGGATCCTCAGCGGGGCAACGACATCACCGGTGATGGTTCAAGGGCCCACCCGGTGGCCTCGCTCACCCGCGCGCTCGAGCAGTCGCCCGGCGCCGGAAAACGGATGGCGGTGTTGCTTTCGCAAGGCCGCTATCGTGAACCGACATTCTCGCTCAAGCCCGACGTCGATCTCTTCGGCGGCTTCGCCGAGCCCGGCGGCGCGCGTGACATCATCAAGTTCGCTTCGGTGATCGACGGCGAGGATGCCCGGAGGCTCGCGTTCGGTGCGGATCGCGCGCGCGTCGACGGCGTCCATTTCGTCCACGGCCGGGTGCGCGGCAAGGGTGGCGCGCTGCTGTGCGATGGCACCTCGCCCGTCCTGACCAACTGCATCTTCGTCGAAAATCGCACGATGATTCCGCTGAACTGGGAACCGCCGCTGCTCCATCTCACCGCCCATGACGGCGGGGCCGTGATGTGTCTCAACGGTGCGGCGCCGCGCTTCGAGCACTGCTACTTCTATCGCAACACCACCGAATGCGGCCGCGGGGCGGCGATCGCCAGCGACCGCGGCGCCAAGCCGCACATCGCCTCCTGCGTGTTTGCCAACAACCGCGCCGGCATCGACGACCCTATGCGCAGCAGCGACGGCGGCGCCGTTTCGCTCTTCGACCACTCCGATGGCGCCTTCATCGGCAACGTCGTCGTGGCCAACACCGCGCTGGCCCGCAATGACGCGGGCGGCGTCTTCGTGGCACTGTGGTCCGCCCCGCAGATCGCGGACAACGTCATCGTCGGCAACGAAAGCGGCGACGACGCCGGCGGTCTCTTTATCGGCGGGCAGGAACACCGCTACGGCGTCCCCCTCGACCCTTACCCGACCGCCGACCGCTACCACATCGTCGTGGAGCGCAATGTTTTCGTCGGCAACGTCAACGGCACGCGCAACTCCGGGGCGATGCGCGTGACGATGGAGTCGCGCGTGCGTTTCACCGATAACGTCATCGCCGCCAATGCCGGCGGGTTTTATCTGCAACGCTCCGAGATCGTCGCCGAACGCAACACCGTCTGGCAGGACTGGCGCTTCCTCGAGGACAAGCCGTCGCTCGGCCCCAGCCGGATGACCGGAAATATCCTGCTCGGTCCGCTCGATCATCCGGGCCAGGCGCGGGTCGCGCTCACGCACAACATGAGCGAGCCCTCCGCCGGCGGTACGGACATCCTGCCCGTGGCCGACGTCTTCCTCGACGACGCCGTCGCGGGAAAGATCACGGCCCTGCGTTTTGACCTGGCTACTTTCACCACGGTGGTGACGACAGCGGATCCGCTGCCGGCGGGCGCCCGTCTGCCCGGACGCCCCATTAACGTCGGCGGAAAACGCAACGGCCACTGGCATGTCGTCAAGGCCGCCAGCGGAACCGAAATTATCGTCTGGGGCCGGACCGAAGCCGAAACCCACCCCGGACAGGAATTCGAAATTCAACGCACCTTCACCCTCAAGCCCGACGCCCCCGCCGGCATCGGCGCGCGGGTCGCCAAGTAGCGCGGGTCTTTGACCCGCGTTTTTTCTCCCGCTTCTTGTTATGATCCCATTCGAAATGTCGTTCCCTTCCCACCGTACCAACGCGGGTCAAAGACCCGCGCTACTCCGGACCACGCTTCGCACCATGGCCGCAATTTTCTGCGCGCTGAGTGTGTCGGCGCTCGTCGCCGCCGATGGCGTCACGCCGGCCAAGCCGAAGCACGTCAACCTCGCCCTCGAGCTGCTCGCCCAGGATCAGCCGGTCTATTATTCCTACGGCACCGACGGCTACGAGGCCGGCAAGGCCGCGGCGAAAACGTGGGCCGACATCCTGATGTACGACATGGAGGGCAACGCCATGGACTTCACGATGCTCCGCGCGTTCATGAAAGGCCTGGTCGACGGCGGTCCGACCTACAGCGGCCACCGCACCCCGGCCGTCATTGTCACGCTCCCGCTCTATGGATTGAACGAGGAACAGGTCCTCGCGAACCACTGGATGATTCAACAGGCCCTCGCCTGCGGCGTCCACGGCCTGCACTTCTGCCACGCGCGCGACCCGGGCGCGATCGCGGCCTTCATCCGCGCGTCGCGCTATGAAATCAACCGCCAGGCCGTTGGCGCAGGTCTGAAAGAGGGCATCCGGATGTTTGGCACGCACGCGTTTGCGGCGTGGGTGTGGGGCGTCACGCCCAAGGAGTATTACGATCGCTGTGATCCCTGGCCGCTCAATCCGAAGGGCGAGCTACTCATGGGATTGAAGATCGAAGATCACGTCGCCCTCGGAAACACCGAGGCGAACCTGCGCGTTCCCGGCATCGCGTTCGGCGAATGGGGTCCGCGCGACACAAGTTACTCCAACGGCTTTTTCGACGTCGCGATGGACTATGGCCGCAAGCCCGGAGTCATCGAGCCGGCGCCGCTCAAGGCCGCCGCGGATCGCGTCATCAAGGCCTGCAAGGAGGCCCATGTGTTCGTTCTCGACAATGTGCGACCGGAGGATGTCACGCGCCGGATCGACGAAGGCATCCGGGTCTGCGCCGGCGGCATCGAGGAATCCGCCGAAATCGGCCGGCGGTATACGAAACGAACTCTGCCCTGGAAGCCGTTTGTGCCGCCCGGCGACAAGGGAAAATGAACATCCCAGGAGTATTTCAACAATCCCACCCATGCCAAACATCGGTCGCCCCATTCCTGTAGCTGCGAGCGCCAGCGAGTGGTCTGCCGTCCGCTCGCTGGCGCTCGCAGCTACGCCAACCAAGCCGAAGCAGGCTTCGGGGTATCCGACCCAATGAGAATGAACCGCCTCGCCTCGATCCTCGCCCTGCTGCTCTCGCTGCCAGCGGTCCGCGCCGCCGAAACCGTCGCCTTCTTTCCGTTCGATGAGCCCGTCGGGCTGTATCCGAGCAGCGTCATTTCCGATCACAGCGCCGCGCGAATCCCGCTCATCATCGGTCCGGGCGGCAGCATCGTGCCGGGGAAATTCGGCCACGCCTTTTCCACCGCGGCGCAGCCGCCCGTGGATTATCCCGCTGGCAGCGTGCTCTTCGGGCTGACGCCCGCGCCGATTCCCGCCGGTCGCACGGTCGAGCCGCTGAACTGGCACAACGCCCGCTTTGCGGCCCTGCTCACGGCGGGCGAGAAACATCTCCGCAAGGAAATCGCCGCGCCGAATCCGACCGCCACCGGGCTCAACCTCGGGGCCTTTGATTGGACGGTGGAATTTTGGTATCGCGGGGCCGCCGCACCGGCCGGCTCCACCGATGCCGTCGTCTTCGAACTCGGCGAAGGCCCGCGCGCGGAAAACGATCATGTGACCGCGCTCCTGCTCGCCAGCGACCGGTCGGGCTTCGTGTTCGTGAACCAGCCCGGTGGCACGCGGGCCACCATCGCGTCGGATCGCGCCGCCCTCACCACGGCAACGCGCTGGGCGCATTTCGCGTTCGTGCACGATGCGGCGCGCGGTGTGATCACGCACTACGTCGACGGCCGCCCGGTCGGGGCGCCGGTGACCGTGAAGGTGCAGGCGCTGCCCGCGGGCGCCGAGGCCTACTTTTCCCTGGGCCGCGATGCGCGCTGGGAACGCGCGTTGCCGGGAGCCATGGACGAGCTGCGCGTGTCCCGCGGCGCGGTTTACGCGGCGGCCTTCACGCCGCCGGGTTCGCTCGTGGCCAATCCCACGGCGGGAGCCCCTGCCATCCCGGCCAGGATTTCAGAGCCGCTCCGCTTTGCGGAAAAGAAGAACGCTGCTCCGGTCCAACTTGGCGGCTCCAAGCACCTGCTGCTCGACGACGCGCTGTTCCCCGAGCACACAAATGTCAGCTTCGTCCCGACCCCGCCACTGCGCGTCGAAATGGTCCTCGAGCTCCAAAGCCCCATGCGCAAGCACGTGGTCGTCCTCGACGACGGGCAGGGGCTGATTCGCCTCTATGCACCGCTGGCCAACGATCTCCTCGGCGTGCTCACGTCCAAGGACGGATTGCATTTTGACGAACCGCGGCTGACGACGGGCACCGACAAATCCCCGAATATCGTGATGCCGGAGGACGCTGGCACGCCCTCCGTTTTCATAGATCCGCTGGCCCCGCCGGCCGAGCGGTGGAAATTGGTCAGTGGCTGGGGCGACCGCGGAATTTTTGTTTTTACGTCCCCCGACGGCTACGCGTGGACACTCGTTCCGACGGCCGCGATTTCCGCCCGCTCCGCGTCGCAGTCGAATCTGTTCTACGACGATCAACGCGGGCAGTATCTCGGCTACCACCGCACCGACATCGCGCGCACGGCCTACGGCCGGACCGAGCGCCGGTTCGTGATGACGGCCGTCGACAGCTTGCAGCCGCCGTGGCCGTTTACGCCGCTCGTGCAGGCCGATTACGATCGGGTGGCCGAGGCGATGCGCCTTCCCAAGGAACGCCCGTGGTACCTCGACAACGGTCCGCTCACGCCCGGTGGCATCGGCATCGAGTGGCCGACCGTTTTCCAGCCCGTCGACGGCTTTGATCCCACGGCGACCGATATCTACGTGCCCAAAGCGGTGAAATATCCCTGGGCGCCCGACGCCTATCTCGCGTTTCCCCCGATCTATTTCCACTACGAAGGTACCCGGCCGGAAACCCGGGCCGCTCTCGGCGAAAAAGATCACGGCCGCGGTTCCGGCCCCATCGAAACGCAGCTCATGGCGAGCCGCGATGGCGTGAACTGGACGCATTATCCGCGCCCGGTGTGGCTCGGCATCGGCGAACAGGCGGGGTTCGACGTGCACCAGACCTACATGGCACACGGCATGATTCGCCGCGGCGAGGAAGTGTGGATGTACACCTTCAATTCCAACGTCTATCATTCCGGGGCGAAGGGGAAAAAAGAACGGCGGGCGATCTTTCGCACCGTGCAACGGGTGGATCGCTTCGTCGCCGCCGAAGCGCCCTACGAGCGCGAGGCCACGCTGGTGAGCCGACCGCTGGTTTTCGCCGGCCAGCAGCTGATTCTGAATATCGACACCCACGCGTCGGGTTGGGCCCAGATTGGGCTGCGTCATGCCGACGGTTCCGCGATTGAAGGCTTCGGCGTCGACGAATGCGTTTACGTCAATGGCAACGAACTCCACTACCCGGTCGAGTGGCTGGGCGGCCGCAAGGACGTCTCCGCCCTCGCCGGCCAGACGGTGCAAATCGTCGTGCGGATGCGGGGCGCGAGCCTCTTCTCGATGCAGTTCACGCCGTGAACTCGGATTCCACCACCGCCCGCGTCGCCCGCTTCGAGAGAAGCGGGAGGTTTGGAGGTCCGGCCTGCTTTCGGTCCCGACCCGCAGAAAAGGTGGTGGTGCAGCCGTTGTTGGTAGTACCGCCTTCAGGCGGCGCTTGGTCCACTTTCGTTCCGCCTAAAGGCGGGACGACGAACAAGAACTCGCGTTTCCTTACGATTTAAATGTTGGGCTTGCCGTTCGAAAGGTCGGACTGAGGTCTGTCTCTTTTGCCACTTGTGCCCTCTTTTGCGGCCCTCAAAATCATGTACTCGCGCTTTATCATCCTCGGACTTCTGATCTCCTTGGATCAGCTCGCCGCCCGCGCCGCCGATATCACGTTCACCGTCGCCTCGCTGAAAGTGATGCCCGCCAGCCGCGACAAAGCGGCCAACTATGCGCTCTTCGAAAAGCTGGCCCGCGAGGCCGCGAAGCGCGGCGCGGATCTGATCGTGACGCCCGAAGGCTACCTCGATGACTACGCTGGGGGCGGTCCGAAGCAGGCGCCGGACATGAACCGGAAAAAACTGGCAACGCTGGCCGAGCCCATCGATGGCCCGACCGCTCGAAAAGCGGGCGCGCTGGCCCGGGAATTAAAGGTCCATCTGATTTTCTGCTTCACCGAAGCGCGCGCCGGCAAGCTGATGAACACCGCCGCGATCTTCGCTCCCGACGGCTCGCTCATTGGCCGCTACTCCAAGTCCCACATCGCCGGCGGGGAAATCTACGACGCCGGCAACGAGTTGCCCGTCTTCGACACCAAGCTCGGAAAAATGGGCGTATTGATCTGCTTTGACCGGCAGCCGCCGGAAAACGCCCGCACGCTCGCACTCCGCGGCGCGCAATTCATTGTCGTCCCCGCCTACGGGAAAACGAGCACGGAGCTGGACGAGGACATCATGCTGCGCACGCGGGCGTTCGAAAACGGCATCTACGTGATCTACACGAGCCCGCGCAACGCGTTCGTCGCGGGCCCGAAGGGTGAACTCGGCGATCAGGAACGCAGCGAGGTGAACGGCCTGGTGATGGGGAAGGTCGTGCTCGACGACCGGATCGGAGATCGGAACTCCATCCAAGTCCGCCGGCCGGAAATGTATGGGGAGCTGGTCCAGCCGGCGCAAAAAACGAAGCCCGTCAAATGACTACCCGTGCCACCACCGATCGCCGGATTCAGCCGTTGGTAGTTCCGCCTTTAGGCGGAATCCGCCTACCACAAACATCCGCCTGAAGGCGGAACTACCAACAGGCCAGCCTCCCATCTCGGCATTTTCGTTCCCTTGGACGCCAACCAAATCTCCCTCATGAAAACATTTCTTCGCCATTCGTCGCTGGGACTCGGCCTCATCGGATTCGCTGTCACGGCCCACGCCCAGCCCGCGCCGACGAAATCAGGCACCCCCGCCCTCGCAACCCTGCGTGTCGCCGTCGTCCAGATGCGCTCAGAGCCCGACGTCAAAGCCAACGTCGCGAAAGTCATCCGCCATCTCTCCGCTCTTGCCGCCAAGGGCGTGCAAGTCGTCGCGTTTCCCGAGTGCGCCCTGTCGAACTACGAACCGGCGGCGGTCCACGTCTCCGCCGAGACACTCGTGGCGGCCGAAAACGAAGTCGCCGCCGCCTGTCGCCAGTCCGCCCTCTGTGCGATCGTCGGCACCACCCAGCAACGCGGTGGCCAGGCTTTCAACCAGGCCCTCATCATCGACGCGCAGGGCCGCATCATGGCGCGCTACGACAAGGTTTACCTGACGGACCTTGAGCGTCGCTGGGGTTTCATCAGCGGCACCGGCTTGCCTCCGGTGTTTCCCATCGCCGGCGTCCAGGCTTCGATCATGATCTGCCACGACAGCCGCTTTCCGGAGCTCGTCCGGTTGCCGGTGCTCGCGGGCGCCCGCGTCATCTTCTACGTTTCGCATGAGGCCGGAATCTTTAAGGAAAGCAAAATGGTGCCCTACCGCGCGCAAGTGCAGGCGCGGGCGGTCGAGAACGACGTCTTTGTCGTGCATGCCAATGCCCCGGCCAACGACGTGCGGACCGGCTCGCACGGGCAGAGTCGGATCGTGCAGGCCGACGGCAACATCATGCAGGAGGCCGGCCAGCTGCAGGAGGAAGTGCTCATCGCCGACCTCAACCTGGCCGACGCGACCGCCGAGCGCGCGCGGGAGTCGATCGAGGGACCATTCGGCGACTGGTGGCGGGAAGGCCTGAAGCGGGTACCCATCGTCCAATGATCCGGCGACGGCCCATCACATTGGGGAGCGCCGAAAGAATTTCTCGATGAATTTTTCCTACCAACCGTCCTGGCTCGGCAGGTGGGCCGTGCGCTCCGCCGCGCGGCCGTCGGCCGATAGATCGATCCCTGAGGATTGGCCGCGCGCGGAGCGCCCGGCCCACCTTTCAACAGCGGAATCCGAACCCACCCCAATGAAGTCGCTTCGTTTGTGTCGATTGACCGGCCTCTGGCTCCTCGCGTTCGCCCTTGCCACGAGCGCCTGGGCCGACACGGCGCGACTCCTCATTCTCCACACCAACGATCTCCACGACCATGTGCGCCCCGGCTATGGCGGACACGGAGGCCTGCCCTACGTGTCGGGCTACATCAAGCAAGTGCGCGCCGAGCGAAAAGACGTCCTCTTGCTCGATGCCGGTGACCATACTGAAAAAGGCGATCTCGTGGCGTTCAAGAGCGGCGAGACCCTGATGTACGAACTCATGCGCCGGATGGCCTATGATGCGGTGACGCCGGGCAATCACGATGAAGACGCGGGGCGTGATGGACTCCACCGCTACGAAAAAATTCTCGGCCAGCCGTTCCTCAATCTGAACCTGCTCCGCGCCGATGGCACGCCGGAGTACCGGCCGTCGCGCATCGTCGACGTGGCCGGCGTGCGCGTTGGCATCATCGGGCTGATCGTGCCGCGCCAGGAACTCTGCCTGAATCTCGAGGAGTCCGGCCGCGCCCTCGCCAAGGAAGCCGAGCGGCTGAAACGCGAAGTGCATCTCGTGATCGCGCTTTGTCACCAAGGCGTCCGCAACTGCGCCGTGTGGTCGAAGCTCGCGCCGGCCGTCGACGTGTTCGTCAGCGGGCATTCCCACGAGATCCTGGTGAAGCCGGCGGTCGCACCCGCCACGGGCGTGGTCATCGTTCAGGCCGGGTCCTACGCCGAGTGGGTGGGCCGGCTCGAACTGGAGATCGATCTCACGGCGAAGAAGGTCGTCCATTCGGACGGTCGGCTCGTCCCGATGCGGCACGACGCGATTCCGGTGGACGCGGAGATGCTCAGGCTCGTCCGCGAACGGGAACGCACGCTTTGTCCAGAGGCCGCGGAAATTGTCGGGCAGAATCCGGCGGAGATTGACGCGGGAGGAGTGGCCACACTGGCCGCGGATGCCCTGCGCCGCGCCGCCGGCAGGGAGATCGGTTTCTGCCACCCTGGTCAGGTGATTCGCGCCCCGCTTCTCGCCGGCCCCATTGATGTGAACGGGCTCTTTCTCACCGGAGGCCAGCGCGGCGATGCCACCGTGCTCACGGAACTCTCGGGCGCGGAGATTTCCGCCTACGTGGCCGCCCTCGCAGCCACCTCCGATCACGATCAGACTGTTTGGTCGGGTTTCGCCACGGCCAAGGACCTCACGCCCGATCGGCGTTATCGCGTCGTGATTTCCGAACTGGAGTGGACGACGCGTTTCGTGCGCGAGGTGAAGCGGGCGAAGGAACACAAATCCGGCGGCCCGCTGGTCGCGCGGGAATTTTCCGTCACGCCGTCGACCGTCACGTTCATCAGCGCGATGACTGTGCGGGTGAAAGAACTGACGGCCGCGAAGGTGGCACTCGCGGACGAAGTGGCCAGGCTCCGGGGTGGCGCCGGTCTCCTCGGCGCGCCCTAGACTCCGGCGGCGGCAGCTGACCGGCGTCGTTCGGCCATGGGCTCGCGCTTTGAGGAATGATGATTCAACTCGGGACTTAAGCGCTAAAAGTTAGGCGTTGGGCGTTTCGCTTCACCCCGCCAGCGGAATCGAATCCTGCTGCGCCACCTGCC
The DNA here is from genome assembly GCA_947474995.1 of Opitutaceae bacterium. Taxonomy (GTDB): domain Bacteria; phylum Verrucomicrobiota; class Verrucomicrobiia; order Opitutales; family Opitutaceae; genus ER46. The sequence goes on from CANJNJ010000025.1 coordinate 17,409, forward strand.
ACGCGCGGAGCTGATTGGTCAGCCGCCGCACGCGATCAGAATGCTTCGCCACGCGGACGAGGTTGTGCAACTCGCCGGGATCCGTGTTGAGATCGTAGAGCTCGGGCGTGTTGCCGCGGTAGAGGTTGAGCTTCCAGCCGTCGGTCGTCACCAGGCTCCGGCCGTCCTCTTCCTTGAAATCCTCGCCGTGCCACTCGACGACGATGTCGTCTTGTTTCCACGTCTTCGAATCCCGCAAGACGCCGGCACGGGAGCGACCTTGCAGGTGCGCGGGAACGTTGGCGCCCATCAGATCGAGAATCGTCGGCACGAGATCGATTTGGCTGATCGGTCCATCGAGCCGGACCTGCGAGCGCGAAATCCACGGCACGTGGATCATCAGCGGGATGTTGGTCGCCTGATCGTAGAACACGCTCTTCTGCATCAGGCAGTGGTCGCCCGCCATTTCGCCGTGGTCCGATGTATAAACGATGATCGTGTTGTCGGCCTCGCCCGACGCCTCGAGCGCGCGGAGGATCCGGGCGAACGCATTGTCGACCATCGTGATCAACCCGTAGTAGTTGGCGCGGATCCGTTTCCAGTCGTCGCGGGTCTGCGTCGGATGGTTCTTGTAGCCTTCCTCGTGGATTCGCTGGTAGGTGCGGCGCACGAGTCCGGCGGCATCGTCTGCCGGCGGCTGCGCGAAGGCCGGCCCGGTCGGCATCGTGGCCGGATCATAGAAACCATTGAGCGGGCCGTAGGTCGGCGGATGCGGCTCGAGGGTGTTGACGCTGAGGAAAAACGGCGCGCCGTCGCGGCGCTCGCGGAGGAAGCGCTCAGCCTCGTTGGCAAGAAAGTGCGCCTTGGTGAACGGCTCCGCCATCGCGGCGGCCATCGTCCGCGAATAGAGCGCGGCCTTCGTGTCCTTCTCAACTTCATCGGGAGGGAAGCCGTTTTTCAGCAGGTACGAGTGGTAACTGCTGCGGCGTTTCCTATCCTCCGGATTGGCGTAGTAATCGCGGTAAATGCCATCCTCGATGCTGACCCACTCATTGAAACCGTGCTGGGCGGTGATTTCGCTGCCGAGGTGCCACTTGCCCATGTAGGCGGTCGCGTAGCCGGCGGGCAGCATCTCGGCGAGGCACTTCGCGTCGGACCGCAACGGGATGTTGTTCTGCACGCTGCCGTGCGCATGCGGCCAGAGCCCGGTCATGATCGAGCCCCGCGAGGGCGTGCAGACCGGCTGCGTGCACCGCGCCCCGGGAAACACGAAACTCTGGGCCGCCAGCTTCGAAAAGGTCGGCGTCTTGATCACCGGGTTGTTCGCGTAGGGCATCGTGTCGGCGCGATGCTGGTCGGTCCAAAGCAGGAGCACATTGGGCTGGCGCGGCGGCTTCGCGAGGGCGGTGCGGACAGCGGGTGCGGTCTGCGCTTGCAAGGTACTGGCCAGGGCGAGCGTGGCCGAGCCGAGGGCGGTGTTCTTCAGGAACGTGCGACGAGTGGTTCGGGGCATGGGGATGGCGGGGATTTATTTGGCCACAAATTACGCAGGGGCGCATCTCACTTTCTTGCAGGCCGCGGTTGTTGGTAATTCCGCCTTCAGGCGGCTGGCTGGAGGGTTGCGATTCCGGCTGAAGCCGGGACTACGAACAAAGCTCCCGGCGGGAGAGGCAAGTAAGTGAGCTGCGCCCATTGCCCAGATGGGCACAAATAGACGCGGCCTTTATTCGTGCCCATTGGTGTAATTTGTGGCCAACCAGATTGGAGGTTTGCTCAAGTACGGTCGAAGATGAATTCGAGGGTGGCGCGGCTGGCGAGCGGCCGCATCGGGACCAGTTATTTGACCCGCGCCACCGAGTCGCGCACGACGAGCTTCGGTTCCACCAGTTCCAGCAGGGTGCTGGGCTCGTCCGGATGCGCCATGCGCCAGAACAACTGCTCCACCGCGCGGCGCCCGACGAACTCAGCCTGCACATCAACGGTCGTCAGCTGCGGATTCAACCCGCTCACGAGCGACGTCTCGTTGTTGCAGGAAATCACGCTCACATCCTGCGGCACGCGCAGGCCGCGGGCGGCGAGCGCGCCATAAAGCTGCACCGCGGTGCGATCCGACGGAGTGAAAAGCGCCGTCGGCCGCCACGCCGCCGGCAGACGATGCCAGCGCTCCGCCAGCCCGCGCACGATTTCCTCGCTGGTGATGGCGGGCAGTGGCCACTTCATCTGCTCCGGCTGCTCGGATTCGATGACCTGCGCTTCGACGTCGAGGCGCTTCGCCGCAAAGACCAACCCCCGCTCCAGCTTCTCAAACTGCGTATGGCCCGGCTTGGGATTGAGAAAACCGATGCGGCGGTGCCCTTGTTCGTGGAGATAATTAACCACGAGATGGCCGGCGGCATCCGCGTCGACATTGCAATGGTCGCCCGTCGCATTGCGCGGGCGGCCCATCAGCCAGACATACGGGAATCCCTCGATGGCCCGGATTAACTGGCTCTCCATCGCGGTCGGCAGCAGGCCCTGGTTCGGCCCTTTGAGAATCAAGCCGAGCACGCCGCGATCGCGCAGAAAGGACGGCACGTGATCGCCGCGCGGGATATTCGCGAGCATCAGATTCTCGCCGCGCACCGAAAGGGCGTTCTCCACGCCATGCAGCGCCGCGCTCACCACCGGCAGGTGCACCAACGCATCCTCCATGCCGAAGAATACCACCCCGATATTCCCCTTGGCCTGGGCCCCGTTGAGCGTCCCGCCAGTCTTGCGATGATGGCGGATGCGTTTGTAGCCGAGGTGCTGCGCCGCCTTGAGCACACTGGCGCGCGCGACCTCGTTGACGTTCGGATGGTGATTGAGCACGCGCGACACCGTGCCGACGGCGACACCCGCGGAGCGGGCCACGTCCACGACCGTGATTGGTTTCGGCATGGCTCAGCAAGGCGTCACTCGCGCCAGGGTTAATTTCATGAAAAGGAAGCCGCACCCGTTCGCCTGCTTGGACGAAGGCTTGACGTGACAATTTCATGAAACACTAATGAAATACGTCAACACTTGATTCGTGTGACGCCCCTCTCCGCGCTGTCTTCCCCCTTCCGGCTCCCTCCCCTTTCGACTCACGCTCGTATCGCGAACACGAGATATGGCCTCTCCGTACCATCCAATTCCCATGAAGCAACTCCGAGTTGGTAGTCCCGCCTTTAGGCGGAATCCGAACGGCCCAAACCTTCCGCCTAAAGGCGGAACTACGAACGGGCAGATTTCGCTGGTGCGACTGCCCCTCAACGCCGGACTGCGCATGAAGCACCTACTGCAGATTTCTTTCCTCATCGGGATCGGATTGACGCTGGGGGCGACCGAGTCGCCCGTGCCCTTCACGAATCGTCTCGGTCTGAAGATGCTGCCGATTGCGCCCGGAACGTTTCGGATGGGGGAGTCGCAGGCGACCCCGCCGGCCGCCTTTGGCCAGGCATCGTACCTCCCACGCGGCGATTGGGACGAGCATCCAGTGCATCAGGTCACGCTCACCCAGCCGTTTTTCATCGCGGAGGAGGAAGTAACGGCCGTGCAGTTTCGTGCGTTTCGGGCGAACTTCCGCGGCGCGGAGGAGTTCGCGCCGTACGCGTCCGGGGTCAGTTGGGATGAGGCCGTCGCCTTTTGCGCGTGGCTGAGTGCGCAAGAAGGGAAGACCTACCGGCTGCCAACGGAAGCCGAGTGGGAGTACGTCTGTCGCGCCGGCAGCGAAGCGTGGTTTTCGCCCGGGGGTGAAAAGCCGCCACCACCCGGCACGGCGAATGCTTGGGGCGTGAAGAACCTCCACACGGGCGTGGCCGAGTGGTGCCACGACTGGCACGGCGAGTACCCCGCGGAAAAACTGACGGATCCGGTCGGGCCCGCGAGCGGCATCGCGCGCGTGGTCCGCGGCGGCGGACTCGACAAGGTCACGCCTTACTACGCGCGCGCCGCCAACCGCGCCGGCGCCCCGCCGAATTTTCCACCCCGGACCGTGGAGGCCATGACGGCGATGATCCAGCCCGTCGCCCCGGCCGGGGCGAGCCCGGCGAACGCCGCCCCGGCGAAACTGAAGAGTGAAATGCTTTACCAGAACTTCGTCCGCAACACGCCGAACCATCAGGGCCAGCATGCGATCGGCTTTCGCGTCGTGTGCGCCCCCCTGCCCGCCACGGCGCCCACGCCTGCCCACACCGCGTTCGCGAATCTCGGCATCACGCAGTCCGGTCCGCCAGCGACGATCGGCCCGAATCCGGCGCGGCCCTGGTTCCGGAAACGCTTTCTGCTGCCCACCCCGCCCGAGAATACCCCACCGGCCCAACTCGCCGCTTATCGCACGCTCGGGCTGCACCGGGCCGTCCTGCGCCACCACCACAGCCCCGGCCTCGAAGTCGCGCCGAACGGCGACGTCATTTTTGTTTCGTTCACGGCGGTTTCCGAAACGGATCCCGACGTGGCGTTGATCACCACGCGGCTCCGCTTCGGCGCGGACGCCTGGGATCCACCCGACCTCTTCCTCGATCTGCCCGACATCGACGACCACGCCCCGCTCCTCTGGAACGACGCCGGCAAACTCTGGTTTGTCTGGGGCGCCAATAAGCTCGATGCCGGCTTTCCCTTCCAGTGGCTGACCTCGCGGGACAGCGGGGCGTCGTGGAGCGCGGTTAATTTCCCGCTCTTTACGACCTCCGTCGGCGGCTATTCAGCCCAGCCCATCACCAATGCGTTTCGCGATCGGAGCGGAAAGATTCGCATCGCGAGCGACGCCGTTGGCCCCGAATCCGTGCTTTGGGAAAGTGACGACGACGGCGCCACCTGGCGCGACCCGGTCGGCCGCAGCGGTGGCCGGCACACGGCGTTCGTCGAGTTGCGCGACGGCCGCATCCTCGGCCTCGGCGGCAAGAGTTCACAGATCGACAATTTCATGCCGCGCTCGATTTCGAGCGACGGTGGCCGCACCTGGACAATTTCAGGCACGCCCTTCTGCTGGCTCGGCAGCAATCAGCGGCCCGCCTTCATCCGGCTGGCGAGCGGTCGCCTCTTCTTCGCCGGCGATCGGCAAAACAAGAACGGCTCGCAACCGGCCGGCGCGACCGAGCACGGGGCGGTCGTCGCCCTGTCGGACGACGACGGCGAAACCTGGCAGATGCGCGCGCTCCCCGGCACGCAGCCGCACGAGGAACCGGCGCGTGCGAAGGAACTCGGCGGCGACACCCTCGGGTACGCCGTCGCCCGGCAGGCACCGAATGGCACAATTCATCTCGTGGCCACCATGACCGAGCCGTGCCTGCACTTCGAGTTAAACGAAGCGTGGATTCTGCGCGGCGACGAAAAATCCGCACCCGCGGCCGACCCGTCACTCCGCCGCAACACCGCCACCCAGATCCGGGACGTGCGCGAATTTGTGGAGCGCGACGACGCCGGCCAGGTCCGACTCCGCTATGCGGGCGGCATCGCGAACGACGGGCGCTTCGTCCTCCACGGGTCGTGCTCGTGGCTGCTGCCCAACGGACGCGTGCAGCGCGAGGCCAGCTACGCGCTCGGCGCCCTGACCGGACGCGAGACGTTTCGCGACACCCGCGGCGAGCTCGTCTGGACACGGGAGCACGGCGCGGAACCGGCCGCGCTGACGACCTTCACCACCTATTGGCCGGGCGGTGCCATCCGCACGCGTTCGACGTGGCGCGACCTGCACGCCGAAGGCTCGGCCGTACTGCTCACCCCCGAGGGTCGCGAGCAGATGCGCGCTGAATTCGAACACGGCCGCGTGAAAACGATCACCGGCGAGCCGGGAGAATTTTAATCCATGGACACCCGCACCACGCCCCTTTGGGCCTTCGCCGCATTCCTCGGTGGCCTAGTTTCGAGCGGCACCGCCGCACCGGCGCGACCCCCGAACATTCTCTTTATCCTCGCCGACGACATGGGCTGGAACTCAGCCGGCTACCATGGCTCGACCTACTATGAGACGCCGAACATCGATCGCCTGGCGCATCGCGGCGTTCGCTTTACCGACGCGTATTCCGCCGCGCCGATTTGCTCGCCCACGCGGGGGGCGCTGATGACGGGAAAGTCCCCCGCCCGGCTGCATCTGACCGATTACATTCCGGGCGGATTATGGGAGGAGAAGCCGCTCGTCACCCCGAAGATGCAGCAAGGGCTGCCGCTCGCCGAGCATACGCTGGCGGAGCGCCTAAAAGAGCGCGGCTATGCCACCGGCCTGTTTGGGAAATGGCATCTCGCGCCGGATTATGAGTACCGGCCGAACCGGCCGATGGATCCCGAGTCCCAGGGATTCGACACCGTGTTTCACACCCGCAAACCCGAGGACGAGGACGTCAAGTCGCTGAAACCCGACGCGCACAACGCCATCGAAATCACCGACCACGCCCTCGAATTCATCCACGCCAACCGCGCGCGACCGTTTTTTTGCTATGTCGCGCACAATGTCGTGCACCGGCCGCTGGGAGAAGATCCCGCACTGGTGGAAAAATACCGCCGCAAGCCCGGGGCCGGCCGGCCCGAGAACAATGCGCTCATGGGCGCGATGCTCGAGCGGATGGATCGCGGCATCGGTCGCCTGCTCGATGCGCTCGACGCCGAGGGTCTGGCGGCCGACACCCTCGTGGTTTTCGCCTCGGACAACGGCACCGTGCTCGCCGACCAATCACAGGCTCCGTTCCGGGGTGGCAAGGCCACGCTCTGGGAGGGCGGCATCCGGGTGCCGTTGGCGATTCACTGGCCCGGGGTGACGCGCGTCGACGCCGTCAGCCACGAACCCGTGCTCACGAATGATCTTTTTTTCACGCTCTGCGACGCCGCGGGTGCGCCCACCGGCGATTTGCCGCGCGATGGCTTGAGCCTGGTGACGCATCTGCGCACCGCCGCCCCGCTCGGCCGGGACGCGATCTATTTTCACTACCCCCACTATCACCACCTCGGCGACATGCGGCCCGCGAGTGCCATTCGCGCCGAACGCTACAAATTGATCGAGTGGCACGAGGGCGCGCTTCTCGGCCGCGGCCCCGCGGTCAGCCTGTTCGATCTCACCGCCGACCCCGGCGAGCAAAACGACCTCGCCGCCACGCAGCCGGAACGGGCCGCCCAACTTCGCGCCAAACTCGACCGCTGGCTCGCGTCCGTTGACGCGCAAACCATGACCGTCCGCGCCGCCCAGCCGCGCCCGTAGCCCAAATCCCCCCCCGCCGGTCCAGCACCCTGCCTGGCCCGCGGTCCTTAACCGTCTTCCTTAACCGTCTTCCATGAATTCCCTCCGCTGGCTCGATATCGCCGTCATCGTCATCTACATGGTGGCGATGCTCATGGTCGGCCGCTCGTTCGCCCGCCGCCAGACGTCGACCGAGGCTTATTTCGTGGCGAGCCGGTCCATCCCGTCCTGGGCCATGGGCGTGTCGATCTACGCTACGCTCATCACGAGCATCACCTTCATCGCCTATCCGGGTTCGGCGTATGCGGGCAACTGGTCCGAACTGGTTCCCGGTTTCATGGTCATCGGCGTGCTGATTCTCACCGGCACCGTCATCATCCCGTTTTTCCGGCACGCGATTGGGATGAGCCTCTACGAATATTTTCAAAAACGCTTCGGTTATCCCGCCCGGGCCTACAGCGCTTTCGCGTTCGCCATGGGTCATTTTTCGAAAATGGGCTTCGTGTTCTACACGCTCGCGATCACGGTCAGCAGCATGACGGGCTGGAACATCTACTTCGTCATGGTTGGGACAGGTGCCGTCACGATTTATTACACCGTCATCGGCGGCATGGAGGCGGTCATCTGGACGGACGTCATCCAGGGATTCATCAAGGTGCTCGGCATCGTCGTCTGTCTGGGCTGGCTCTTCGTCAACATGCCCGGCGGCATCGGCGCGGCCTTCGAACTGGCCGCGGCGAAGCACAAATTCAGCCTGGGCTCCACGTCCTTCGATTTGACGAACAAGGCCAGCATCTGGGTGATGTCGCTCTACGGGTTTTTCTTTTACCTGCAGAAATACGCGGCCGACCAGACGCTGGGGCAGCGCTATCTCATCGCGAAGACCGATCGGGACGCGATCAAAGGCGTGGCCCTCGGTGCGCTGCTCTGCGTGCCGGCGTGGGTGCTCTTCATGCTCATCGGCACGCTGGTCTGGGCCTATTATCAGCTCTCGCACGAGGTGCTGCCGGCGTTCGTCGACAAGCCCGACAAAATCTTTCCCTATTTTCTCACCACCAAGATTCCCCCGGGGCTGGCCGGACTCTTCATGGCGGCGCTGTTCTCCGCGGCGATGTCGATGCTGTCGTCGGATTTGAACTGCCTCTCGGTCGTCGGTGTCGAGGACTACTATCGCAAGTTGCGGCCCAACACGACGGACACGCACCGGCTCTTCGTCGGCAAGCTCATCGTCGGCATTTGCGGCGTGCTCGCCGTGCTCGTGGCCGTCATCATCGCGTGGAAATCCGAGCGCGTGCTTTCGTTCTGGTTCACGACGTCGTCCATTGTCGGCGGCGGCCTCGCCGGCCTTTTCCTGCTGGCCTTCCTCTTCCCCCGCGCGAACAAGCAGGGCGCCATCATCGGCATTGCGGCCTGCCTCATCTTCACGACCGTCGCGACACTGACCACGGGCAAGGACCGCGTGCTCGACCTCGGCCGGTTCAACTTCCCCTGGGCCAGCGTGATGATCGGCGTCGTGGCGCATCTCGTCCTCGTCGTCTTCGGCTACCTCGGGAGCCTCGCGTTCCTCCGCAATGCCGTGCCGGCGCGGAATATGACGCTCTGGGGCTGGCTCGACCATCGCCGGCAGCCACCTCCGGCGTCATGAACTCGGCCGCGCGCAGTGCTGCTGCTTGGGGTGGCGCTCGCGGCGTCGGGCCGGGCCGACACCCACCATCCCTTCGCATCCGTATCGCCGCGCCGCCGCTTGATGCGGTTGAAGAGCGACTCATCGCCGAGTTGGTGCGCCACACGGTCGCCCTGGCCAAGGCACCTCCATGAGCCGGCATTGCCTTCGCCATTGCGCGCGGTCGGGCGTTGCCCGGATCTTTGCGTTTCAGTTTCAGCAGGTCCCGCGGCATCCCCACGTTCCCAAGCCGGAACGAGGCAATGGAAGGTGGAGCCCGTTGTCCCCAACGGGCTGACGTGAGAGCGCACAATCCCAAAACCCGATGAGGACATCGGGTTCCACCTTTCTGTAGATTCGTTCGCGGAGAGAGAACCCACTCCGACGGCCTGGATACGGCTCAGGGCGAGGATCGCGTTGAGCGTGGGTCCGGCCTTGTCGTCCGCCGCGATGCGGCGGAGGTAAACCTGGACCACGCGCTCGGACGTGAGCCCGGCGTCATCGGCTTTTTGGAGTTCGAGGACCGCGGCGGTGGCGGGAAAGGACCCGAGGGACGAAAGGAACCCAAGGGTGGCAAAAACAACGGAGACGCCCAGACGGTTTTCAGGGGTTCACCCCTCACGCGCGCACCGGAAACCGAGATTGCTCGTCGAGCTGCCAGGCGTGTTGCTCGAGCGGGCGTCGGTCCGGTACCGGTTGCAGTAGCTCGCATGGCACAGGTACGAACCGCCGCGCATGACCCGCCGGTCGCCGGTGGCCGGGCCGGTGGGATCTTTCTTCGGGCTGTGGCGATAAGTGGCGGCGTCGAACCAGTCCCAGCACCATTCCCACACGTTGCCCGTCATCTGATAGAGGCCGTAGCCGTTCGCCCGGAAATTTTTCGCTGGGGCGGTTCCAAAGTAACCATCGGCGCACGAATTGTGGTCCGGAAACTGGCCCTGCCAGACATTCATGGCGTGGCGGCCGCCAGGCTCGAGCTCGTCGCCCCAGGGAAATTTTTCCTGCACCCGTCCGCCGCGGGCGGCGCATTCCCACTCCGCTTCCGTCGGCAGCCGCTTGCCCGCCCACGTCGCGTAGGCCATGGCGTCGAACCAGGAAACCTGCACCACCGGATGCGACCAAATTTTTTTGATGTTGGAGGCCGGTCCTTCCGGATGCCGCCAGGTCGCGCCGTCGACGCGGCACCACCATTCGCTGCCGAGCACGCGCAAGCGGACGGCGGTCGCCTGCTGGGCCGCGGTCAGGTGGCCGAAAAACACGAAACTCCAGCCGAAGCGCTCCGCCTCGGTCTTGTAACCGGTGGCGTTGACGAACGCATTGAACTGCTCGTTGGTCACGCAGGTCGCATCCAGATAGAAGGGCGTGAGTTCGACCGCGTGCGCCGGGCCCTCCCCATCGGCGGCGAAGCCATAGGTGCCGTCGGTGCCCATCAGGAATTCCCCGCCGGGAATAAGCTGCATCCCCTCGACCGATCCGGCCCGCGCCCGCTGAAACCCACCGGTGGCCGGCGGAGTTTCCGCCGCGGGGTGGCCGGGAGCACAACAGGCTTTCATCCGCCGTCAGGCTTCACGGGCCGAACCAAACCGCAAATCGGAAACACCCGGTTGGGCTGCGGCGAGGTGACCGAAAAACACGCAGCTCCAGCTGCCGCGCTCCGCCCATGAAGCTCCCGTCGAAGAATGTTTTGGTGACGCCGCTCAGCGTTACCCGGTCGCGGAAGCCTGCGGCGCGAAGCGTCGGGCGTAGAGGGCCGTCAGGATGGGAACCGCCAAGGACGTCACGATCATTGACGAAGCGACCAAGGCGGTGGCCGCCGCGGCCACGCTGGCAAACTGCGGATACATTTGGGCGAGGATCATCGGATTCGCGACGGCCGCTCCTGCGGTCGAGGAAGCCGCCAGCCCGGCGGTGCCATTGCCGCCCCCGAGCCATCGGTCGGCGAAGATCAAGGGCAGCCCGGTAACCACGATGACAATGGCCCCCAAGATGACGCCCAGCAGGCCGGTCTGGACGATCACCGCGAGATTGATCGTGCTGCCCAACGCGAAACCAAAGAAGGGAATCATGACCTGGACGCAGCGGCCGAAAAATTCGCGGAGATCCGCGTCCAAGTTGCCGAGGGAAAAACCGACCAAGAAAGGCAGGGCCGCGCCCACGAAAAGTTGCGGCTCAAAACTCGCGACCCCGGTGGACCCGAGGATGGTCATCGTCACGAGCGGGCCGGATTCGACGGACATGAGGATGAACGCCCCCGCCTCCTCCTTCTTGCCGTATTGGTTCATCAGGCTCGCGTAGAGGCCGGCGTTGGTCATGTCCATCGCCGAGACGAGGGCGAGCGTGGAGAGCCCGGCCAGCAGACCGGTGGTGATACCGTGCTCCGGTATCAGGTGTCCGGCCACGACCGCGACCAACCACGCGACGGCGATCTTGGTGAGGACGAGCGTGCCGGATTTGCGCAGCACGACGGCCGAGGCGCGGAGGTTGATCGTGGCCCCGATGCAAAAAAACCAGATGGCGAGGATCGGGACGGCCCCGGAGACCAGGCCGTTCGTAAACGAGCCGAAATATTTTCCGGTATTGGGCGCCACCGTATGCAGCACGGCACCGGCGAACAGGGGAACGAGCATCAGGCCGCCGGGAATACGGTCGATGGTGGATTTGATTTTCATGGGAAATTGGGGCACGGCTTTCCGCGTCGCAAAAGGGAAGCGGGCGGCGAGGTCATAGCAAGAATCGAGAAGAAATCCGGGACCATCGAATTTGCGCCAACCAAGTTGTGGGAGTCGGCGCCGGCTCCGATCGGCCCGATGCGCCTTTTGCCGCTGAAAATGTAAGGCTGCCTCGATTCTCGCTCTGACCCCTTTTTCGGCCTCGGTGGGCTATCGTGGCCCGCTTCGAGAGAAGCGGGATAGGAATCGAAAATACCGATCCCCGACCGCTATGCCCACCCGGCAACCCTTCCCTTGACCGGCTCGAAATTCTTGCAAGCTTTCCGTCATCCCCGCGCGGTCCGGCCAGCATTCGTCCCCTTCGGTTCGAAGGCGCCACCGATTCCCCGCCCAAAAAAACCATGACGACCCCGTTCCTTCGCCCGTCCGCCCTCGCCGCGTTCAGCCTTCTGGCCCTTGGCGTCGCCCTCGCTCCCCAGCTGGGCGCTGCCGAACCGGCGCCGGCCGCCAAAACTCCCGCGGCCACCCCAGCCCCGCGCGGCCCGGTTCTCCTGCTCTGGCCCAACGGCGCCCCGGGTTCGGAAGGAAAAACCGCGGCCGAAAAGACCGATGAGCGCGGCTTCGTTTCCTCGATTCATCAGCCCTCCCTCACGGTGTATCTCCCCGCCCCGGGCCAGGCCACGGGCGCAGCGGTGCTCGTGATCCCGGGCGGCGGCCACCGCTTTCTCGCCATCGATCACGAAGGCTACAATGTCGGCGCCTGGCTCGCGGCCCACGGCATCGCGGGCTTCGTCCTCAAGCACCGGCTCGCCCGCGAGGAAGGCTCCACCTACAAGATCGAGGTCGAGTCCCTGCAGGACACCGAGCGCGCGATGCGGCTCATCCGCAGCCGGGCCGCGGAGTGGAAGGTCGACCCCGCGCGCCTTGGAGCGATGGGATTTTCCGCCGGCGGCGAGTTGGTCGCGTTGATTGGCATGCGCCCGGGAAACGGCGCGCCCGACGCCGCCGACCCGATCGATCGGCTGAGCGCCAGGCCCGCGTTCCAGGCGATGATCTATCCGGGCAACTCGAAGGCGATTCTCCCGACGAAAGATTCGCCGCCGGTTTTTCTCGCCTGCGGCTACAAGGATCGCACCGACATCGCCGAGGGTCTGGCGGACGTCTATCTGCGTTTCAAGCGCGCGGGCGTGCCGGCGGAGCTGCACATCTTCGGGGAAATCGGCCACGGCTTCGGGCTGCGCGCCACCACCCCGCCGCCCGCCGGCGACTGGCCGCTGCGTTTTCAGGATTGGATGCGCGCGAGCGGATTTTTGCAGCCGGCCAAACCCTGACGAATTCCGCGCGCGGGGAGTGTCGAGGCACCCGGACCAGTAGACGTCAAAGCCCGCGGATGGGCGCGGGCGGACAAGCTCGACGAAGGAAACCATGAGCCCTGGCCGCGGCCTTCCGGGCCCGACGCCAGCCGCCACTTCACCCAGCCAGCTTGTATGATATTTGTCATACAAATGCGCCCCCTTCGGCTGCCCAGCTGGCGGTGAGGCCCAGTCGGACGCGGCCGGAATTGGCCTGCCAAGCGCGGGCCCCATCGGCCTCGCTCGGGGCCTGGGCCGACCAGACGGGAAGCGGGACGGATGGGCAAAATACCGACTGTGCCGCCCTACCAGGCCGCCCGCTGACGCGCTCGCGAGTTGCCATTCGGCGATCGGTATTCGACCTTGGGCGTTCACCGCCATGTCCAGCGATCTCTCCGACCTCTACCAACAGGTCATTCTCGACCACAACAAACGTCCGCGCAACCGCGGCAAGCTGCCGACCGCCAATCGCGTGGCCCATGGCGACAACCCGTCGTGTGGTGACCAGTGCAACGTCTACCTGCGGCTCGAGGGGGACAAGATCGCCGATATTTCATTCGACGGCTCGGGCTGCGCCATCTCCCAGGCCAGTGCCTCGCTCATGACGACCCAAGTCAAAGGCAAGACGGCGGCCGAGGCCGAGGCCCTCTTCAAGCAATTCCACGAAATCGTGACGACCGGCAAAGAGCCGGAGGAAATCAGCGACCTCGGGGCTTTCGCCGGCGTGCACCTGTTTCCCGCGCGGATCAAATGCGCCACGCTCGGCTGGCATGCCGCCCTCAACGCCCTGCACGGCGACGCCGCGCCGCTCACGACCGAGAGCCACCTGGATTAACGCGGGTGAACTCCCTTTCCGCTATGGCAAACCCGGTATCCACTACGAACGCCGCGTGGCGCGGCGTTCGCGCTGACTTCCCCGCCCTGCACCAGCAGGTGAACGGCAAGCCGCTCGTCTATCTCGACAACGCGGCCACCGCGCAGAAGCCGCAAGTCGTCATCGACACGCTCTCGCGTTTCTACGAGCGCGACAACGCGAACGTCCACCGCGGCCTGCACGCGTTGTCCAACCGCGCGACCGAGGCCTACGAGGGCGCCCGCAACCGCGTCGCAAAATTCCTCAACGCCGCCGATTCCGCCGAGATCATCTTTACCCGCGGCACCACCGAATCGATCAACCTCGTCGCCGCGAGCTGGGGCGGCGCCAACCTGAAGCCGGGCGACGCGATCCTCCTGACCGAGATGGAGCACCACTCCAATCTCGTCCCGTGGCAGCTCATCGCCCGCCGGACCGGCGCGGCGCTGCGCTTTGTGCCGGTCTTGGGCGCCAACGCGGAGGGCGGGCTCGATCTGGCCGCCCTCGATTCGCTGCTCACGCCCGACGTGAAGCTCTTCGCCTTCACCCACGTCTCGAATTCCCTCGGCGTGATCAATCCGGCGGCCGAGCTTTGCGCGAAAGCGCGGGCCAAAGGAATCATCACGGTCATCGACGGCGCCCAGTCGATCGGCCACATGCCGGTCGACGTCCGCGCGCTGGGTTGCGATTTCTACGCGTTCTCCGGCCACAAGATGGCCGGGGTCACGGGCATCGGCGCGCTCTACGGCCGCCGCGCCCTGCTCGACGCGATGCCGCCCTGGCAGGGTGGCGGCGGCATGATTTCCGTCGTAGAGTTCCAGGAGAGCAAGTGGAAGCCGGCGCCGGAGCGCTTCGAGGCCGGCACGCCCAACTTTGCCGATGCGGTCGCGCTCGGCGCCGCGTGCGACTATCTCGACGCCCTCGGTCGGCCCGAGATCGCACGGCACGACAACGCGCTGGCGCGTCTGGCCTACGACAAACTTTCCACGCTGCCCGAAATCCGGCTCCTCGGGCCGGTCGGCGAGCGCAGCGGACTCGTGAGCTTCGCCTTTCCCGGCGTGCACGCGCACGACATCGTGACGTTTGCCGACGAGGACGGCCTCGCCCTCCGCGGCGGTCACCACTGCAACCAGCCCCTGATGCACAAGCTCGGCCTCACCAGCACCACGCGGGCGAGTTTCTACGTGTACAACACCGCGGAGGAAATCGACATCCTGGTGGCGAGCCTGCGGCGGATTCTAAAATTTTTCGGAGCGTAGACTTGAGTTGGCTTGGGTTGGTAGTTCCGCCTTCAGGCGGAAGGTTGGAGGCATTTACTTCCTTTCGGTGCCCGGGACGGAAGGTTTGGTTGCCACCCCAATATTGGGGTCAAACCGGCCTTCATTCCGCCTGAAGGCGGAACTACGAACTCGGGCCATGTATCAATGGCGCAGTCTAACCGACTTTGAGCGGAGAGAAATTCTGGACGCTCGCAAACGATCCAGCCGTCCATGGCACAGCCCCCCGCATGGGAGATACGACGGCCCTGCTTGGTTTCATTTAACCGCGGCGTGCTTTGATCACTCTCCCGTCATAGGCCACTCCGCCGCCCGCATGAATTTGTTCGCCGGCGAATTGCTCGCTGTTCTTGACGTCACATCGACCCAAGTTGCTGCCTGGTGCCTGCTCCCCAATCACTATCATCTTTTAGCCGAGACGGTGGATCTGAAAGCGGTCACGCGCGCTTTGGGTCAACTGCATGGCCGTTCGTCCCGTATCTGGAATATTGAAGACCAGAAGCCTGGCCGGAAAATCTTCCATCGTTCAGCGGATCGTCGCCTCCGCTCCGAAGCCCACATCTGGGCGACCCTGAACTATATTCATCACAATCCGGTTCGACACGGCTACGTGCCACGCTGGACCGATTGGCCCTGGAGCAGCGCGCACGACTACCTGCATTCAATCGGCGCCACGGAAGCGGCTCGAATGTGGCACGCCTATCCTGTCCTCGATTACGGCGAAGGCTGGGACGACCCCAATGTTTGATGGCCTTGGTTCGTAGTTCCGCCTTCAGGCGGAATGAAGGGGGAGGAAAACAAGTTCGGAGCCGAATCCAATCCTTCCGCCTGAAGGCGGAACTACGAACCAGGACCCGCCAATCTTCCTTCCGCGTGAAGGCGGAACTACCAACCCACGCGCCCTCACCGCCCCGTCTCGACCCCGCCCACAAACGCCTTCGGCACGATCGCGGCGGCGCGGCAGTTTTTCGCCCCGAGAATCTGCGCCGCCCACTTATTCACCTCGTCGCGCGTGATCGTGTCCATCAGCCCGCCGTGCAGCGCGATGATCTCCTCGACTTCCTCGGGCCGCTCCTGCGCCCGCATCAGCACGTCCACGAGGAAACTGTTCTCGAAAAAGGCCCGCTTGAGCTGGCTGCGCAAGATGCCGCGGGCGCCGATGAACTCGCCCTCGCTGACCCCCTCCGCCGCCAGTCGGGCGCCGAGGTTTTCAAGCAACGGACCGATCTTGGTGCTGTCATTCGGCGCGCAGTCAATCTGCGCCCGCATCACCGCAAAATTCGCGAATCCGTCGTACGCGTGGAACTCCGCCGACGGCGAATACGCCAGCCCGAGTTTCTCGCGCACCTCCGCGCGCACGCGAATCTCGAGAATCTTCGCCAGCACCTCCAGCGCCGTCTGATCGCGCACATGCATCGGCTGCGTCACGGGCCACGTGCCGACCACGAGCCCCATGTTCTGCTCCCCCACGAACTCGATGCGGTTGAACCCGGCCGCAGCCGTCACCACCACCGTCTTCGGCGGCACCGCGGTGGTCTTCGTCGCCGCCCGCGGCCCCAGCGCCCCCAGCGTCCGGCCCACGAGATCCACCACCACGCCCTCCGCCACGTCGCCGACAATCGTCGCCTCGACGTAACCGCGGGCCAGCGGCACCTCCATCCAGCGGCGCACATCGATCACGCTCATGGACAGGTAGTCGAGGGGCGAACCCGAGGTGAAGCGCGCATCGCCTTTGAACAAATAGTCCGTCATCGCCCGCAAGCCGTCGCGAATCCCGGAATTGTCCGACATCCGTCCCATCGCCGCGCGCATCCGCTCGTCCTGGTGGACGTAGCTGTTGAACTGCGGCGCGTGCAGAATATCGGCGACAATCCCCAGGAAGCTCTCGAGCTGCTCGACCGCCAGCGCGCCGCGAAACGTGAACGCATCACGGTCGGTGATATCAAAACTGAATTCGAAGAAGCGCTCTTCAATCAGGTTGCTCAGCGGTTCCGGCCGGAAGTGGACGCTGCCGCTGGCCATGAGCGTGTTGAGGCCGAACTCCTTCAACGCCGGCTTGCTGCCCGGCATCTCGAGCAGTCCCGAGCCGACGCGCACGATGGCCCGCAACAGGCCGGGCTCCTGTTTGCTCGACACAAAATTCAGCCGCACGTTGTTGCCGAACCGGAGGAGCCGCGCCCCGAGCTGCGGCACCTCGCGCCGTTCCGCCACCGCGGCGGCCGGGCCGAAGCGCGGCAGGGTAAACGGCGTGTCGCGGTGCTGCCGCGGCATCACGTTGGTCAGCCCGTTGCGGCGGCTCTTCTGCACATTCTGGAGTATCTTGTCGGCGGTGAGTTCGATATCGACACCCCCGCCGACGTGAAAGGCCATCGAGGTCGGCGCCCACAAGCCGCGAAAGATCTGCTGCGCTTCCGCCGGCGTGAAGCGCTCGAGCCACTCCCGCGCCGTCGTTAATTTTTGCTGGAACCCATCGTAGACCCGGTGCGCCGTGATCGACTCCGTCAGGGCCTCGCACATCGTCCCGGGGTCCAGCGTCGGGAGCTGATCCAGCATGTGGTTCGCCGTGCGGAGCCCCTTGCGCCGCGCGGTGTCGAGGTCACTCGCATCGAGTCCGCGCTCCAACGTGACCCGGACCATTTGATCGAGCGACTGCAGTCCGTCGGCCCACTGCGGGGCCGGCACGGTGGTCGACGCCATGGCGGCGCCGTTACCCAGCATTTCCTCGTAGCCCGCCTCGCTGCCGCCGCCGGGCAGCTGGGTTTTCAATCGGGCGGTAAATATCTCCATGACGAGGTCGCGCTTCTGCCGTTCGACCTGCGCCTCGTGCGAATCGGGCTTGGCCGAGAGCGGCGCCACCGCGGCCACCGTCGCCACCGCCGCGCCCACGCCATCGATCCGAAAGACGCCGGCGCGCAAGGCCCGGGCATCCAGCTTGCCCTCGTCCCGGACCGGGATCGGTTCCGTCGGCCGCGCCATATCGCCAAAGATTTCACGGACCAGCGTCGCCATCGCGGCCGGCTCGAAGTCGCCGGCCCCGACGAGGATCATCAGATCGGGGCGGTAGCAGCGGTGATAAAAATTCAGGAATTGCTCGCGCGTAAACTTTCCAATCAACGCCTCGCTGCCCCCGGGTGAACGCAGGGGAAAGCGCAGGCCGCGAAAGACGACCGGCAGCGAGGCCTTTTGCTGCTGCTCGGCGAGGGTGTTGCGGTTGCGCAGCTCGGCCAGCACCACGCGGCGTTCGCGCTCGATAATCGGCGAATCAAAGGCGACCCCATCGCCGAAATCGCGAAACAATCGCAGGCCCTCCCGCAGCAGCGCCGGGTCGTTCTCGCGAAAATCGAGCCGGAAGGCGGTGCTGTCGAAGGTCGTGGCCGCGTTGACGTCGCTGCCGTATTCGACCCCGAGCCGCTGAAAGAGCGACACCATGTCCTCGGCCTTGAAATGCTTCGAGCCGCCAAACGCCAGATGCTCGATGTAGTGGGCGATGCCGAGTTCGTCATCGTGTTCGTCGAGCGAGCCCGAGAGCACCACCAACTGGAGCGCGACGCGGCCCGGCACCCCGTGGTGCGGCAGCAGCGCGTAGCGCACCCCGTTGTCGAGGCGGCCCCACGTCACCTGCGGATCGGGGGCCAGCTTGCTGCCCTCGTGCGCCCACTTGCCGCTCCGCGGCCCGGCCACCGGAGGGGCGGACGCGGCCTGGCTCACCGGCCCGGCCACCAGCAGCCATGCTGCCAACAAACCCAGCCGTGGGCCAAAGGGGAAAGGAAAGGCTCGCAACATCAGCAAGCGGGCAAGGTGATCGAAGTGCCGCAAAGTTCAACTCCGCGGATTGGGCGGGCCCGGGTTCGTCGTTCCGCCTTCAGGCGGAAGGCTCGGGCCGGGTCTGAAATGAAAATCAAACAAGTCATCATTCCGCCTGAAGGCGGGACTACCAACCCGCCCAAGGCATCAGCGACACCGGTCTCCGCCTCGCGGAGGCTACAGCCCCCAGCGATAATCCCGCAAAAACCTTGTTTTCCGCCGCCGCGACGTGCCAATTAGAGTTCGTTCGATGCTGGCAGGTTATTTCTCCGTCATGTTCCAACTCTTCCGCCACGTTTTTTCGCGGCCTGACCCGTTTCGCTAGTCCCACTCACTATGCGGGATTATTTTCTCCGGCGCTTCCTGCTCATTCCCCCGACCCTGCTCGGCATCACCCTGATTGTCTTCCTGATCACGCGCGTGGTTCCGGGTGGTCCGATCGAGCGGGCGCTGATGGAAGCGCGGATGGGTGACGCCGGTGGCGCGATGGCCCGCAATGTCGGCAACGGCGCGATTTCGGAGGAGCAAATGGCCCAGCTCAAAGCCTATTACGGTTTCGATAAGCCCCCGGTCGAGGCTTACCTTGTTTGGTTGGGCAAGCTGGTTCGAGGCGACCTTGGTTCCTCGTACCGTTACAACGAACCCGTTCTTGATATCATCGCGGAACGGCTCCCGGTTTCGCTCTTCTACGGACTCGCAACGACGTTGTTGGTGTACGGAATCTGTCTGCCGCTGGGCATCATGAAGGCGGTACGGCACCGGACTTGGTTTGACAACATCACCTCGACCATCGTCTTCACGGGTTACGCGATTCCCGGCTATGCACTCGGGGCCCTGCTCGTGGTTTATCTGGCCGCCCGCCACGGCTGGTTTCCCATGGGCGGATTCAACAGCCGGAATTACGCCGATCTGTCGGCCGGCGGCAAGGTTCGCGACCTGGCCTACCACGCCGTCCTGCCCCTCCTGTGCTACACCATTGGCAGCTTCGCCTTCGTGACCCTGTTGATGAAAAACCATCTGATGGACAACCTCGCCGCCGACTTTGTCCGCACGGCGATGGCCAAAGGCGTGACCTTTCGCGAAGCCGTGCTGAAACACGCTTTCCGCAATTCGCTCATCCCCATCGCCACGCATTTTGGCCAGCACCTCAGCGTGCTCGTGACCGGGTCCTTCCTGATCGAATTCATTTTCGACATCAACGGCATGGGTCTCCTCGGCTACACGTCCGTGGTCGACCGCGACTACCCGACGGTGATGGGGGTACTCCTGATTTCCTCCCTGCTGATCCTGCTCGGCAACATCCTGGCCGACGTGCTGGTGGCGCTGATCGATCCGCGGATCCGCTTCAAATGAACGCGCGTTCACCGGAGTTGGTAGTTCCGCCTTCAGGCGGAAGGATTGGCCGGCTTGGCGATTTGGCCGATTCCGCCTAAAGGCGGAACTACAAACGCAGCCGACCCGATGAAATTCACTCTCAACCCGCTCACGGCGAAAAAATTCCGCCGCTTCCGATCCATCCGGCGCGGGTACCTTTCGTTCGTGCTGCTGCTGACGGCGATCGTTCTCTCGTTCTTCGCCGAGTTGCTGGTCAACAGCCGGGCCCTCGCCGTTCGCTTCGAGGGCCACTGGTATTTTCCTTCGTACGGCCGGATTCATACCGGGAAGGAGTTCGCCCTCCCTTACGACTACGAGGTCAACTACCGCGACCTGCGCGAGCGTTTTGCGGCGCAGCCCGGCTCCGGCAATTGGGTGCTGCTGCCACTGGTGCCCTACGATCCCCTCGAAAACTGCTACCGCGGCGAAACCTTTCGGCCGCGACCGCCGGACTGGCGCACCCGCCATTACCTCGGCACCGATCAAATCAACCGCGATATCCTGGCCCGGCTGTTCTACGGCTTCCGCAAGGCGCTCGTCTTCGCCGGTGCGTTCATCCTGCTCACCTACGCCGTCGGCGTCACGCTCGGCTGCCTGATGGGCTATTTCGGCGGCTGGTTCGACATTCTCGTGCAGCGACTGATCGAGATCTGGTCCAACATCCCGTTTCTCTTCGTGGTCATCATTGTCTCGTCGATCGTGCCCGCCAGCATCGGCATGAGCCTCGGCGTGCTGCTCTTTATCGTGGTGCTCTTCTCGTGGACGGGGATGACGTACTACATGCGCTCCGCGACCTACCGCGAAAAGGCGCGCGACTACGTCCACGCGGCCCAGGTGCTCGGCGCCGGCACGCCCCGGATCATTTTCCGGCACATCCTGCCCAACGTCCTCTCGACCATCGTGACGTTTATTCCGTTCACGATCGCGAGTTCGATCAGCGCGCTGACCGCCCTCGATTTCCTCGGCTTCGGCCTGCCACCGCCCACGCCGAGCTGGGGGGAACTGTTGCGGCAGGGCACCTCCAACCTGCAGTCGCCGTGGATCGTCACCTCCGCTTTTTCCGCCCTCGTGATTGTCCTCGTGCTCGTCACCTTCATCGGTGAAGCGGTCCGCGAGGCTTTTGATCCAAAAAAATTCACCACTTACCAATGATGCCCATGCACGCATTCCTTCGGTCCACCCTGCTGTCCGCGCTGGCCCTCGCTCTGGCCGGCTGCGGGAAGAAAGCGGCCACGACGGCGGCGCCCGCCTCGGCCGCACCCGCCAGCGCCACCGTCGTCAGCTCGTCAATGATGGAGACGGATCTCGCCAAAACCCTCAAGGAGCAGGCGGATTTTTACTCGTTCAGAACCGCGGCCGACGTGCCCGCGAATCTCAAGTGGGAGGACGGTTCGGAACTGCCGGAGTTTGCCGACCTGAACGCCAAGAAAGGCGGTGCGTTCAACTTCTTCATCTCAGATTTTCCGCGGACCTTGCGCACGATTGGCCCGGATGCCACCGGCGGCATCCGCCCGTACCTGCTCGACTACACCGAGGTTTGTTTTCTTCACCCCCATCCCAATGTTCCCGGCGCCGCCTATCCCGGCCTCGTCACGCAATGGGCCACGGACTCCGCGACCAAGACCGTCTACTATCGCATCGATCCCAAGGCCCGCTGGTCTGACGGGAAGCCGCTCACCACGGACGACGTCGTGTTCACCTTCTACTTCATGCGCAGCCCGCATTTGAACGAGCCGTGGTACAACGATTTCTACACCCGGAATTTTCGGCAGCTGGTCGTCTTCGACAAGTACACCTTCGCCACGGTTCATCCCGAAAACAAACCCGACCTCGCGGTGCGCTTCGGGAATTTCAACCCCTATCCCCGCCATGCGTTTCAGGACTTTGGGGCGGGCTGGACCGAGCGGTTTCAATGGCGCGAGATCCCCAAGACCGGCGCCTACCAGCTCTTCGAAAAGGATATCGAGAAAGGACGGGGAGTTACCTTGACGCGGATCAAGGATTGGTGGGCCCTCGACCGGCGGTTCTTCCGCGGCCGCTTTAATCCCGACCGCTACCGCCTCGAGGTCATTCGCGATCCGGACAAGGCCGTCGAAGCCTTTGCCCGCGGGGACCTCGACATGTTCCCCCTCGGCCTGCCCAAGTACTGGTACGAAACGCTGCCGGAAACTCATCCGGAAGTCGCGGCGGGGCGGATCGTGCGTTTCAAGTATTACAACCAGACGCCGCGACCCGATTGGGGTCTGTGGATCAACCGCTCCAAGCCTCCGCTCGACAACAACGACATCCGGCTCGGCCTCCAACACGCCAGCAACATCGGACTCGTGTGCACGCAATTTTTCCGCGGCGACGCCGTACAGATGCAGACGCGCTCCGATGGCTACGGCTGGCGGATGCACCCGACCATCACCGCCCGGCCCTTCGACCCGGTGAAAGCCCGGGAATATTTCGCCAAGGCGGGTTTTACCACCCAGGGACCCGATGGAATTTTAACCAACGCGGCGGGCAAACGCCTCTCGTTTACCATCACCGCCGCCAGCCAGGCGCAACGGGACCTTCTCCCCATTTTAAAGCAGGAGGCCCTCAAGGCCGGGCTGGAGTACAATCTCGAAATTCTCGACAGCACGACCGGCTGGAAAAAAATGCAGGAGAAGAACCACGAGATTGCCCTCGCGGCGCTGTCCCGCTCGGTGGAGCTCTACCCCCGCTATTGGGAAATGTATCACGGCACGAACGCCTACGCCGATGCCTACACCAAGGAGGGCAAGCCTTCCGCCCTCGCCACCGGGGCGACCCCCAATCCGCACCCACAGAAAATTTTCGTCCAAACCAACAATATGACGGAAACCTTCATCCCCGAACTCGATCGGCTCATCGAGGCCTACGACAAGGCGGAGACCCTCGAGGAGATGAAGCGGCTCGGCGCCCAGATCGAGGAAATCATCTACAACGATGCGGCGTGGGTAAATGGCTGGATGAATCCGGCCTACCGCGGCGGTTACTGGCGGTACGTGAAATGGCCGAAGGACTTCAACGTCATGCAGAGCCGCACCCAGGAGGAGTTCTTCCTGCACTGGATCGATCAGGACGCGAAAAAGGAAACCGAGGAGGCCCGGCGCACCGGCCGGACCTTCCCGGCCAAGCTCGAGGTGTTCGACCAGTTCAAAACCAACTGAGGACAGTCATGACCTTTGCCATCTCGTTGCCGAGTCGACCGAACGTAGCCTGCTGCGAGAGCAGCGGGACAAGTCGGATCGACCGAACCCTCGGTCCCTGCCCTCTCGGGCAGGGCGACGACTTGGAAAGCAAAATTTGAAGACCCACGCTCGTTCTCGCCGGCGCCCGCCCCAGCTATGACCTCCCCGGCCGCCGATACCGTCCTCGAAGTCCAGGATCTGGTCACGACCTTTGACACCGACGCCGGCCGTTTGACGGCGGTGGACGGCGTCAGCTTCACGGTCCGGCGCGGTCGCACCCTGGGGATCGTCGGCGAGTCCGGCTGTGGCAAGAGTGTCACGGCGCTTTCGATCATGCGGCTCCTACCCCAGCCCATGGGTCGAATCGAGCGCGGCCGGATTCTCTTCGACGGTCTTGATCTCACCACGTTGCCGCCGGACAAGATGCACCGCATCCGCGGCGGCCGGATCGGAATGATCTTTCAGGAGCCGATGACCGCGCTCAACCCCGTCCACTCGATTGGCCGACAGTTGAGCGAGGTGTTCCTGCTCCACCGCACGAAGGACAAGACCGAGGCGTGGAACCGCGGCACGGCGATGCTGCGCAAGGTCGGCATTCCCGCCCCCGAGGTCCGGATGCGCGAGTACCCCCACCAGCTTTCGGGCGGCATGCGACAGCGCGTGGTCATCGCCATGGCGCTCGCCTGCGAGCCTTCGGTCGTGATCGCGGACGAGCCCACCACCGCCCTCGACGTCACGATCCAGGCGCAGATCCTCGAGCTGATGCAGTCCCTGCAGCGCGACATGGGGCTGGCCATCGTCCTCATCACGCATGACCTCGGCGTGATTGCCGAGACGTGCAATGACGTGGTCGTGATGTACGCCGGGCGCGTGGCGGAGTCCGGACCAGTAAAGGACATTTTTGATCGCCCCTCGCATCCCTATACCCGCGGGCTCCTCGACTCGATCCCGGTGCTGGAGAATCCCCGCAAGACCCGGCTGCGCGTCATCGAGGGCATGGTGCCGGGTTTGTCGGACCTGCCGCCCGGTTGTCGTTTCCAAAATCGTTGCTCCTTCCGGGTGGACCGTTGTGCCACCCAACCGCCGCTGGAAATCGCCGAGCCCGGCCACGAAACCGCCTGCTGGCGCTGGCGCGAACTGCCGTCGCGATGAAATGCGCTGAGGAACCAACCATGCACACTCATTCCGAGCCGATCCGAATCTCACCGCGAAATACGGGTCCGTCTGGATGGGAAGAGTCAGCGCTGTTTGTAGTTCCGCCTTTAGGCGGAAGGATTGGACCGCCCGGATTCCGCCTAAAGGCGGGACTACAAACACACCGCCGCTTCGCGCCCCTTCTCGATCTTCGCGGCTCAACTTAATCGTCCGAAAATTTCTCCCGTGGCCAACGCCGCTTCACCCACTCCTCTCCTCGAGCTTCAGGATGTCCGCATGCACTTCCCGGTGCGGGAAGGCGTGTTCATGCGCGCGGCGCGGATGTGCCAGGCGGTCGACGGCGTTTCCCTCACGCTACAGGCCGGCGAGACGCTCGGACTCGTGGGTGAATCGGGCTGTGGCAAATCCACCCTCGGAAAGTGCATCGTCCGGCTGCATCAGCCGACCGCCGGCAAGATCCTCTTTGCAGGCACGGACCTCGCGCCGCTGGGCCAGAGCGAGCTCAAGCCGCACCGTCGTCACCTGCAGATGGTATTTCAGGATCCGGTCGAGTCGCTCAACTCCCGCCACACCGTTGGGGAAATCCTCGCCGAACCCTTCGCCATCCACGGCGTGGGCGACAAGCCGGGGCGGCGCACCCGCGTCCTCGCGTTGCTCGACAAAGTCGGCCTGCCCGCCGCCGCGGCGGATCGCTACCCCTTCGAGTTTTCGGGCGGCCAGCGGCAGCGGATCGGCATCGCGCGCGCCCTCGCCTTGAATCCCCGGATGCTCGTCTGCGACGAACCGGTGTCGGCGCTCGACGTTTCGATTCAAAGCCAGGTTTTGAACCTGCTCCTGGACCTGCAGCGCGAACTCAACCTCAGCTACCTCTTCATCGCCCACAATCTCGCGGTCGTGAAGCACGTCTCCGATCGCATCGCGATCATGTACCTCGGGAAAATCGTCGAACTCGCGCCGGCCGACGAAATCTATCGCTCGCCGCGCCACCCCTACACCCGCGCGCTCCTGTCGGCGATCCCGCGGCCCAACCCCCACGGGCGACGCGAGCGGATCGTCCTGCAAGGCGACGTCCCCTCGCCCATCGATCCCCCGAGCGGGTGCGCCTTCCACCCCCGCTGTCCTCACGCGACCGACCGTTGTCGCGTTGAGGCCCCGCGGCTGCGTCCCGCCCCGGACCTGCCGAACCATGCGGTGGCGTGCCATTACGATCTACCGTAAGAATATCGACCGTCTTCGACCCGCGCCAGGGCACTACCTCCGGCTCCAACGGCGACGGCAATCTGGCAGGGTACCTGCTCGCATTTAACGGTGGTGACACTCCCGCCTTCTCCTTCTCCATCCGCGCAACCACGGCCGACCCTCGGTTACTCGCGCGGAGACCGTGGGCCGGCCCCCGGATCGCAAGAAACGCGGCGCCTTTGACAACGCCGCTGGTTCTTTTCCTTTGAATCCACGCAAAAAATGCGGCATCAGTTTTTGTTCGCCTGCGTCTTTATAAACGCCTGCCAAATTGCCGAGAGTTCCCCCTTTTATGAGCAATCCCGCCCAAGGAAAAACGGATCCAGCTTCGAAACCGTCCGCCCCTGCCGCCTCCGCCGCGGGGCACGCCAAGCCGAAATACCCCGGCATACGAGTGACCTGCAACGGCAACTTCCTGGTAACCCAGTACGTTGAAACGCGGATCACCGATGGCGGCGTGTTTTATCCGATCACCCCTTCGACCGAGGGCGGCGAAATCTACCAGCAGTCGTTCGCGTCCGGTGAGCTCAACGTCTGGGGCGCCCAGAAGGTCGCCGTCGAGACCGAGGGCGAACATGCCGCCCAGGGCGGAGCCACCGCCTACGCCGTTCAAGGACGCCGCACCGTCAACTTCACTTCCGGTCAGGGTCTCGTATACGCGATGGAGCAGTATTACCACGCGCCGGGCAAACTCTCCACGATGGTCCTCCAAGTCGGCGCCCGCGCCCTGACCAAGCACGCGCTCAACGTCCACTGCGGCCACGACGATTTCTACGCCGCTCTCGACACCGGCTGGACGATGATGATGGCCAAGGACGCCCAGCAGGCCGCCGACCAGGGCATCATCATGCGCAAGGTCAACGAGCTCTCGTTGAACCCCGGCATGAACATCCAGGACGGCATGCTCACCACGCACTCCGAGCGCATGTATCTCGCGCCCGAGGCCGAGTTCCTCCGCGAATATCTCGGCGCGCCCGACGAACAGATTGACTGCCCCACTCCCGCCCAGCGCGAACTCTTCGGTCCCAAGCGCCGCCGCGTGCCGCAGATGATGGATCTCAAGAACCCGATTCTCCTCGGGCCCGTCCAGAATCAGGAGCACCATATGAACGGCGTCGTCGCGCGCCGGAACAATTTCAACGAGCCGATCCTCGGTATGATCAAGGAGGCCATGGCTGAGTTCGGCCGGCTGACCGGCCGCCACTACGGATTTATTCAGGAATACAAGACCGAGGACGCCGACACGGTCTTCGTTTCGCTGGGCTGCGCCGCCGACAACGTCGAGGCCGCGTGCGACTATCTCCGCGAGCAGCGCAACGCGAAGGTCGGCTCTATCCACGTCAATGTGCTCCGTCCCTTCCCCGAGGCCGCCGTCATCGAGGCGCTTCGCGGCAAGAAAAACGTCATCATCCTCGAGCGCACCGACGAGGGGCTCGCCGGCGACAACCCGCTCGCCCGCGACATCCGTGTCGCCCTCGGCAAGGCCAACGAAGTCACGAACTTTGGCTCCGCGGTCGGGCTGCCCGGGCTCACCCCGGCCGAGACGCCCCGACTTTTCCGCGGTGCCTACGGCATCGGCTCCCGCGATTTCCGCCCCGAGCACACGCTCGGCGCCTACGAATACGCCACCGGCGCCTCCCACCGCAAAGACGGGCGGAGCGAAGCTGATGGGGAGACCTTCTTCGTCCTCGGGGTGGATCATCCCTACGCCGTCATCAGCAAGGACACGCCTTCCCTCCTCCCCACGGATGCCATCGCCGTCCGCTTCCACTCCATCGGCGGCTGGGGCATGATCACGACCGGCAAGAACCTCGGCTCCATCATCGGCGATTTCGGCCAGTTCATCTCCGAGCAGAATCCCAGCTACGACGCCGACGGTTTCCTCGTCGACAAGCTCTTCGTCATGGCGAACCCGAAATATGGTTCAGAGAAAAAGGGCGCGCCCACCAACTACTACCTCACCGTCGCCCCGTCGCAGATCAAGGTGAACTGCGAACTCAACCACGTTGACGTCGTCCTCTGCTGCGACCCGAAGGCCTTCACCCACACGAATCCGCTCGAGGGCATCAAGAAGGGCGGAGCCCTCGTCTGGGAATCGAGCGAGTCTCCCGAGGCGGCCTGGCAACGCGTCCCGGCGAAATACCGCCAGTGGATCCAGGAAAACAACATCCGCATCTACATTCTGCCCGGCTTCGA
>CANJNJ010000026.1 GCA_947474995.1 Opitutaceae bacterium
GGCGACCTGGCGCCGCTCCGCAGCGTCGACACCACGGGGGACTGCCGAGCAGAAAAAAGCGGCGCCAGATCGCCGCACTCCAAGGCACCGAAGAATCGGTGCGCCCGGACGGTAGCTGGCAGCAGAACAGGCTGTCGTGGACCTTGCCCTATTGTGGGAGAGTCGACGGAGCGTAGCCCGCCACGGGAGTGGCGGGACAAATCGGATCGATCGAAGCTTCGGTCCCTGCCCTCCCGGGCAGGGCTACGCGGAAAAGTGCTGACCGCCGCTAGACGATCTCGATGCTAAAGATGTAACCACTCGAAGGACTGTCCATGCCCTTCCATCCCGGGTGGAGCCCGGCATCACAGCTGATGAGGCGTCCGTCGTGCCACACCAGCGCGTTGGGATACATGCCCGGTGATTTAAACATCCGCGTGGTCTTCGCCCGCCGCGTCGGAACACCACTCCGTCCTCCACCCCCGCCGGCGCCGCGAGCACCGCTTTGCTGCGCCAGCGCCATCGTCGCCGCGGCGAGATTCAGTCCGACCCCGGCGGCCAGAAAATCTCTTCGTTTCATGTTCTTGGTTTTACCGCTCAAGGCGGTCGAGGGCGAGGGCAGAGAGTGGACGGTAGTCTTCGGAAAGCGCGGATCCTTGGCGGTTGGGGCAGGAACGCTCAACGGCCGCTCGCGCCGGGTCCCTTTCCTACTCCTGCATTTGGGATTGCCAGGCGCCGCCCCGGCAGCTCGGTTCGAATTTTGTTTAACCTCAGCCCGCGAACAGCGGCTTCATTTCCTGCAGGGTTCGCGGCACGGCGACGTAGGGATCCTCCTGCGACTCGTACTTGAGCGCGACCCAGCCCTGATAGCCGCCGTCGCGCAACAAGCGGGCGATGCGCGGAAAATCCATCGGCTGCCGCTTGCCGGCCACGTTCAGATCGGTCTTCACGTGGATGTTCACGGCATACGGCAGACAAGCGGCAAATTCCTGGTAGGGATCGGCCACGGCCATTCCCGGATCAAGATTGAGGCCCACGAACGAATTTTTCACGGCCTTGATAATGGGCAGCAGCCGCGCGGCGGTGTTGGTGACGTCGTGATTCTCGACGCAGAGAATAATCCCGTGCCGGCCGGCGTAATCGCCGCACTCCTCCAGCCCCGCGATCACGAGCTTATCGGCTTCCTCCCGGGAGCTGGCATCGGTCTGCCCCACGAACACGCGCACCTGCGGCGCGCCCAGGACAACCGCCCGGTCGATCCAACGCTTCACGTGGGCGATATCCTGTTCCCGGGCCGGCCCCTTCGGGAGTGAAAAATTATTACTGATGGGCGCGCTCGTGATCGAGACCCCGCGCAGAAAGCAATGCCGGCGCAGCCGTGCCAGAAATTCATCGGTTTCCTCCGCGAAGAAATAAGTGGTCGGCTCCGCGTCGCAGCCGTGGGCCGCGCAGTAGTCGACGAACTTGAACACATCGAGGGCCTTGTCGGGCGCGACAGCGACGGCCTTGCCGCGGTTGATCGTGAAATAACGGGAGAACGACATCGCCGTAAGGCTGAGCCGAAGGCGCGGCGCGCCACTGCGGGCAAACGGCGCCGGCGTCGCCCCGAGACGGGAAGCGAACGGCGCGGTGGCGGCGGCAACACCCGCCGCGGCGGAGATTTGGAGAAACGAACGACGGGTCAGGATAGCCATGGGGATGAAGAAAGGTAGAATTAAGATGGAAGACAGGGGAAGGCCGAAAGCGGCGGCGGCAGGCACGGAACGAACCTCCTCGGTGGGCCGTGCGCTCCGCCACGCGGCCGAAGAACGTGAGATCGATCCCGCCGATTGGCCGCCCACGGAGTGGCCGGCCCACCCGGACGCTATCGTCGAACGGAGGTTCCTATTGGCGCCCCGATCACGCACGTGATCGACAACGGCGGGTCGCCAGGGGCGCAGCTTGTTCTTGAACCCGGTCAGGAGGAAATCCATGCCATCTCCCCAACCCCACTCCATTCCTCCCGGCTCACTCCGCACTCGGAGGCGGGCGACTCGGATGTGATTCGACCAACCTGCACCCATGAAAACCTTGATCCTTGCCCTCCTTCTGGCCGCGGGCGCCCATGCCCAGACGGCCCCGGAACTTTATCAGACGCTCTGCGCGGGCT
Organism: Opitutaceae bacterium; assembly: GCA_947474995.1. Lineage (GTDB taxonomy): Bacteria > Verrucomicrobiota > Verrucomicrobiia > Opitutales > Opitutaceae > ER46. Next base: position 2,129 of record CANJNJ010000026.1, read on the forward strand.
GCCATGGGGCGCAAATGCAGGGAGGTCAGTACGCTCCGCTGCGCAAGAGCGAATGGCTGTACGGAGGTTCGCGGCCCGAGATTCTGCGAACGGTCATGTACGGCATCGCCGGCAAGGAGATGGTCCCGTGGTCGAAAGTAATCCCCGTCGCGCAGGTGGAGGCGCTGGTTGATTACATCATCGCCAGTCGCGACTCGGCCCCAGGCGCCCCCGCGGCCAAGCCCGACACCCTGAAGCTCGCCGACTACACCGTGAGGATTGAGCGACTGGTCGAGAACGGTTTTCGCTCCTCGCCCTGGGGCCTCGAATTTGTGGATTCACATCGGGCGCTGGTCACGGAAATCCGCGGCGGTCTACGGTGGGTGGTCGACGGCAAACTCGACCCGGAGCCGATCGTCGGCCTGCCGGAGACCGTTCAATACGGAACGGGCGGGATGATGGACTTGGTGCTGGACCCCGACTACGCGCTGAACGGCTGGATCTACATCGGGTATGTCCACCCACTGGGTAACAGTGGCCGGACGGACGAACGGCCCGCGATGACGCGGATCATTCGCGGGCGCGTCGTGGATTACCGGTGGGTTCAACAGGAATTGTTGTTCAACGTCCCCGACGACCTTTACTTCATCAACCGGGGTCGCTGGGGCTGCCGGCTCCTCATCGACAAGGCGGGCTACCTCTATTTTACGATCGGTGACATTCGCGAAAACGCCGATGTGCAGCGACTGAACAAGCCGGCGGGAAAAACCTACCGGATTAACCGGGACGGCTCGATTCCGTCCGACAATCCGTACGCCGGCCGCACGGATGCGATTCAGGCGATCTATACCATTGGGAACCGCAATGTGCAGGGCATCGCCCAGCATCCGGTGACGGGACAGATCTGGGGAACCGAGCACGGCCCGATGGGCGGCGATGAGTTGAACGTGCTCAAGCTGGGCCGCAACTATGGCTGGCCGGTGATTACGTGGGGCCTCGATTATGATGGCACGCCGATCACGACCCTAACGGAGAAGGAAGGCATGGAGCAGCCAGTGAAGTATTGGAAACCGTCACCGGCCTTGTGCCCTCTCGAGTTCTACACCGGCGACCTGTTTCCCAAATGGAAAAACCAGGCCTTTGTCGGGGCGCTGGTGTTCCAGGAAATCAAGCGGCTGAAACTGGCCGGCGAAAAAGTGGAGGAGGAAGAAATCTTCCTCAAGGGCTACGGCCGCGTGCGGGACATCAAGACCGGGCCGGAAGGCGCGATCTACGTGTTGCTCAACGAACCGGATCAGCTGTTGCGGTTGACGCCGCGGTAAGGGAGCCTCGCCCGTTTCCTCTCCACGGGGAAACCCAACGAGGTCTCCCATCAAAGCGAAACGCGGAAAATTCCTGATACTCTTACTGACCGCCACCGGCATGCTGAGCGCGGCCCCCCTGCCGGCGACGAAGGAGTTCACCAATTCGCTCGGCATGCGATTCACGCGAATCGAGGCCGGCGCGTTCACGATGGGGGAAACGCAGGAGATGCCGCCGGCGTTGCTCGATCCGCTGACCTACCCTACGCGGTCGGAGCTAACCGGGCGTTTTCCCGAGATCGATCCGGCCAAATTCCGCCTGCCGACGGAGGCGGCAGCGCACGGCGACTACGACGAACGCCCGGTGCATCGCGCAGCCCTGAGCCAGGCCTATTACCTGGGCACCTGCGAGGTCACCAACGCGCAATTCGAGCAATTTCTGCCCGCCCATCGGGCCTTGCGCGGCAAACACGGATTTTCCCAAGCGGATGACGAAGCCGTCGTGTTCGTCACGTGGGCGCAGGCCGTGGCGTTCTGCGAATGGCTTTCGCAGAAAGAGCAGCGCCCCTATCGGCTGCCCACTGAGACCGAATGGGAATATGCCGCCCGCGCCGGCACCACGACGCTCTTTTCGACCGGCAACACGCTGCCCGCGCCCTTCCTCAAGAACGCCCGCAGCACCGCCTTCACGGACCCGCAAGATAGCGTCTCCCTGGCGGTCGGAATGACACCGCCCAATCCCTGGGGGCTCTTCGACATGCACGGTAATGTCGAGGAATGGGTCGCGGATTGGTACGGCCCGTACCAAAACCGCGACCAAGTTGATCCGTCAGGTCCCACGGACGGTGACTTCAGGGTCACGCGCGGCGGAAGTCACGGCGTCGATCCCTACTACCTGCGTTCCGCTAATCGCCTGGGCGCCCTGCCGGAGACCGCCAGTTGGTTGATCGGCTTCCGCGTGGCCCTGGGCCCGCCAGTCGCACACCCCGGGTCTCAGCCCGCCCCGCCGGCCGTGGGATCACGGCCGGCCATGCCGCCGACGCCGCCGAGGTTTTCGCCGGCCGCCGACGCCAGCGCCCCCTATTTTGCCGGTCCCCGCTGCTATGTGAAAATTCCCGCTGGTTCCAACGGGCCGCTCTTCTCGCAGCACAATCACGACGCCGCGATCACCGACTGCCCCAACGGCGACCTGCTAGCGATTTGGTACACCTGCGTGCAGGAACGCGGCCGTGAGGTGGCCATCGCCGCCGCCCGCCTGCGCCGCGGAGCGGACGAATGGGAGCCCGCCTACTCCTTCTGGGATACGCCGGATCACAACGATCATTGTCCCGCCCTGTGGTACGATGGCATGGACACGATGTATCATTGCACACGGCCCGCATCCGCGAGAGCGCCTAACAGTGTGCGACGGCAGGAGCGCGCGGCGAGCGCCCACCACAATCTGGCCCCGGTACCGCAAGGTGCCGGGGCCTCTTTGGGTTGCCACACGTCCATGACGCCGCGCACTTCCGGTCAACTTTTGCCCATTAATAATCAACCCCTGCGGCGATACGCCGCGCACTCCGCGCTAGGCTTCGCTGCTGGCTGGCACCCTCACGTCGCCTCCAACGCAGTTCGGATCCAACGCCAATTTCGCATGAACGTATATCAGCACTTCAAGTCGATGATGAGTTCGATCCCTCGCTTGGCACCGGCCGAATGCATCGAGCGCCTCCACGCCGGCACCGGCCTGCTGGTTGACGTTCGGGAACCGCACGAATGGGTGACGGACGTGGCCGCGGGATCCTCGCTGCTGCCCTTGAGCGATCTCAACGGCCCCCGCAATTTATGGCGGCCGTTTCTGGCGACGGTGGGCCAGCGCGAAATCGTGCTCTATTGCACTTCGGGCGCTCGCTCGGCCGCGGCCGGCCGGCTCCTGCTCCAGGAGGGATTTCATGCGGTGGACGCAGGCGCCATCGAAGACTGGGCCGACGCCGGGTGGCCCATCACGCATGAGTCTCTCGCGCCCAACCACCGAGCCGGGGCCGGCACGGCCGCCCCATTTTCCAGCCTGTCGACTGAGTAGCGCCGGTCGGCGCCCGGGACCGGGTCGGTCCGCGACATCTTCACGGGCGCGAAGCTAGGCCAAGCGCGCGCCTATTCTCTTTTTTGTCTTGTCCCTTCCACCGAGTCGCGCGTGCTTCACGTCCAGCATGTCATCCCGACGGCGCGATTCGAGGCACCTCGCCTCGGCGCCGACACTCCAGACGCTGTTACCCACCTATGAATATTCGTTTCCTTCCTGGTCTTATCCTTGGCTGCCTCGCGCTCCTCGCCCCGGCGGCCGCCGCCGCCGAAACGCCCGACCTGTCGCAGTGGAAGGCCGGCGCGGCCTCGGTCGACATCACGCCTGACGGCCCCGTCTGGCTGGTCGGCTTCGGGTTTCGGACCAAGCCAAGCGAGGGAGTCGCCCACCCCATCTACGCCAAGTCTCTCGTCGTGGAAGACTACGCCGGCGTGCGCATGGTGTTTGTGACGCTCGATCTGTTGGGTATCCCAGTCGATATTCGGAACGCCGTCGTCAAGCAGGTGGGCGAAAAACATCACCTCGGCGCCGAGGCCGTGCTGATTAACGGTTCGCACACGCACTCCGGTCCCTCGATGGACGGACGGGGCGTGAGCAACCCGACCTTCAAGAAAAAGGGCGAGGAATACGCGGTGTTCCTCACGGCCAAGATCGTCCAGGCGATCGACGAGGCCATTTCCCATCTGACCCCCGCCAAACTTTTCTACACACACGCCCGGGCCGGTTTCGCCATGAATCGCCGGCTGCCCGTCGGAGCCGAAGTCGCCAACAGTCCCAATCCCGACGGACCGGTCGATCACGACGTCCCCGTGCTCCGCGTCATCGGCGCCGACGGCAACCTCAAGGCCATTCTCTTCGGCTACGCCTGCCACAATACCTCGGCGAACTTCCAGACGATCAACGGCGACTACGCCGGTTTTGCGCAATCCTACCTGCAGGAGAACCGGCCGGGCGTCGTGGCGCTGTTCATGCTGGGCGCCGCCGCGGACCAAAATCCCTATCCTCGTCATCTTTCGATTGAACAGGCCAAGCAACACGGCCGGACACTCGCAAATGCTGTCGAGACGGCCCTGATCGTCACCAAGCAGCGCGCGCTAAACGGACCGATGCGCAGCGCCTTCGACACCGCGGCGATTGATTACGCCGACATCAGCCCGGCGGATCTCGCCCGCCGCGCCCGCTCGAACAATCCGACGGAAAAGAATCGCGCCGAAGCGCTGCTCAAGCAGATCGCCGAGGGCAAGGGGATCGCCAAGAGCTACCCGTGCCCGGTGCAAGTGGTGCGATTCGGCCCGGACCTTACCCTCGTCGCCATCGGCGGCGAAACCACCGTCGAATATTCGCTCCGGCTGAAACGGGAGATAGCCGGCGCCGCGAGTGCGCTCTGGGTCGCGGGTTATTCCAACGATTATTTCGGCTATCTCGGCAGCCGCAACGTCATCCTCGGCGGCGGCTACGAAGGCTACTCCGCCAACTTCGGCCGGCACCCCGGCCCCTGGTCCACCACGACGGAAGATCGCGTGATTGGAAAGGCGTACGAGCTGATGCAGGCAACGAATCGGTAGGCCGAACGTCAGCGGTTAATCCAGAAGCCAGCAAGCCAGGAACAAGGCCACGGCAATTCCGAGTGGAGGGCCGAGCTCCGGCGCGGCCGAGCTTCCATCGTAGCTTACAACGGCCTCGACGGAGCTCGGCCCTTCATTAACCCACCCTCTCAGATCTTCAGCAGCTTCTTCGCGTTCTCGTAGAGAATCTTTCGCTCGACCGCCTTGCTCGGCGCGAGACGGCGGAGCGCCGCGATGGTGTTGGCGGCAAAACACGAGGGCGCAACGCCGGTGGCTTCGGCGCAGTCGCTGCCGTAGACCAATTTGTTCTGATGCCGCACGAGAAAGTCGCGATAGAAGGCCTCGTCGCGAATGATCGCACCGTAGCCCGAGCGCGCCGACACATCGGCGTAGCAGTTGGGATAATCGGTGAGATAGCGATCCGTCATTCCACCCGGCGTCACCGGTCCCGTCGGATAGGAATTTTTCTGATCGTGATTCTTGTCGATGTTACCCCACCACGCGACGGCGTGGCCGATGAAATTCACGGTTGGAAATTTCTCGAGCATGGTGTGAAACCGCTCGATGTGTCGGTTATACAGGTCGTGCTCGAAATGCATGATGACCGGCACGTGGTACTCTTTCGCCAGTTCGGCGATGCGCACCAAGTGGGGCGAATCGCAGTCCACCTTGAACTTCTGTTCTCCGATGCCGATGGCCCCGAGCTTGAGATGCTTCTCGATGGTCTTCGTCGCCTCGGGCGCGTCCGCGATTTCGGTGGCGAAAAAGTGAAATTTTCCCGGTCGTGCCAGCGCGAATTGCCGCACCGGCTCGTTTTCCACCGAGCCACCCGGGTGGCCTTTGCCCCGATCGCCCGAGGGCAGGAGCACCGATATGGTCGCCCCCAACGCCTTCTGGTGGGCGAGAAACACCTCGTCGGGCCGGCCCGCGTAATTGAGGTGCCCATGCACGTCGATAATCGGCTCGGACGGCTCGGCCGCCGCCACGGAGCGCGCGAGCGAGGCGGAACCGAGCAGGACCGCCGACGCACGAAGGAAGTCGCGGCGGGAAACATTTCTGGGCACGGGGCGAAGTGAGGAAATATTCACGGGGAAGATTAAATCAAAAAGCCAGTTTCGCCGTCGGCGCAATGTCTTATCTGAAAGTGCCCCACCCCGGGGCGAGCCCCTTCGAACCAGCAGGAACCACCATCCGCTGCGCGGGCCACCAATTACACCCATGGGCACAAATGAAAAGCGACGGTCTGGGGCTCGCACCTGTGCCAATCTGTGAAATCTGCGGCAAAAACCACAGAAGTTATTCGGGCGCGGCAGCCCTGCGCTCGGTGGTCGGCAAAAAAATGTCTTTCCGCAATCGCGATAACCACGAAGCCTCCAAATTCCCTTAACTTCCTCCGGTGACTTTGAATGCTCCCGATCCTTTTTCCCCGCTATGATTATCCGCCCCTGTCTGCTCTCCCTCCTGGCCACGTCCACCCTCAGTCTTGTTTCGCTTCGCGCCCAGATGGGCGATCAGCGCGACACTGCCGGATCCGTGCAAAAACCGCCACCAGCAGCCTGGAGCCTGCCCGCCCCAGCCTTGACGCCGCAGGAGGCACTCAAAACGTTCAGCCTGCCCCCGGGTTTCCGGGTCGAAATCGTCGCGAGTGAGCCTTTGATCCATGAGCCCATCGCGATGGACTTCGGTCCCGACGGCCGCCTGTGGGTGGTCGAACTCCGGAGCTATATGCCGGATGCCGACGGCAAGGGTGAAAACGAACCGATCAACCGGGTCGTGGTCCTCGAGGACACCGATGGCGACGGCCGGATGGACAAAAGCACGGTTTATATGGATCACCTCGGCCTCGTCCGCGCCATCAAGGTGTTGGAGCACGGCGTCCTCATCGGTGAGCCACCGAACCTTTGGTACACGCGCGACACGAACGGAGACGGCAAGGCGGACGAGAAGATCGCCATCGCCACCGATTTTTCCCAGGCGGAAATGAATCCCGAAGGCGGCGGCAACGCGCTGCTCTGGGGACTCGACAACTGGATCGGCGGCTCTTCCTACGGTCGCCGCTTCAAGCTACAAAGCGGCAAGTGGATCGACTCGCCCGTCACGAATCGCGGCCAATGGGGCCAGGGCATGGACGACTACGGACGGATGTACACCAATTCCAACTCCGACTACCTGCGCGTGGATTTGGTGCCGAACCATTATCCGGCGCGAAATCCGAATCTCATTCCCTCCGGCCGGCGCGCCTCGAGCGGCAATGGCGTCAACTACCAGCCCGATGCCGATCAAACCGTCTGGCCCATTCGCCCGACGCCAGGCGTCAATCGCGGCTATTGGGAGGGACAGCTCCGCGCGAACGGCACCCTCAAGGAATTCACCGCGGCCTGCGGCCCGACGATCTATCGCGGCGACAATTTTCCGGCGGAGTTTTACGGCAATTACTTCTCGTGCGAACCCTCGGCCCATGTCGTCCGTCGTTCGATTATCACCGAGAAGGATGGCATTCTCAGCGCGAAGAACGCGTACCAGGAAAAGGAATTCCTCTCGTCGACGGACGAACGTTTTCGTCCGGTCAATCTCTACACCGCGCCCGACGGTTCACTCTACCTCGTCGATCTCTATCGCGGCATTCTGCAGCACCGGCAGTTCATGACGAGCTACCTGCGGAAACAAATCGTCGAGCGCGGCCTGGACAAGAATCTCGGCCTTGGGCGCATTTACCGGATCGTCAACGAAGCGAAAAAGCCGGGTCCGCAACCCAAGCTCGGCCAGGCCACGCCGGCGCAGCTAGTGGCCACGCTCTCCCACCCCAACGGTTGGTGGCGCAACACGGCGCAACGGTTGCTCGTTGAACGCGGCGAGAAGTCGGTCGTGCCCGACCTGCGCAAACTGGCCCTCTCCCCGCAAACCAGCGAACCGGTTCGCCTCGGCGCGCTTTGGACCATGGAAGGCCTCGGAGCCATCGACCCGGAAATCGTCAGCCAGGTCATGGACGACCCGTCACCCAAAATGCGCGTCAACGCGCTCCGGCTCAGCGAACCGTATCTCGTTTCCGGTTCCGCCAAACTGGCCGAGGGCGTCACGAAACACGCGCGTGACGCTTCACCCGAAGTTCGCCTGCAGGCGGCTCTTTCCCTCGGGGAACTCGGCACGGCGGCCCGCGATGCGGCCCTCGCCGATCTTTTGCGGACCGAAGCCGAGTCGCCGTTCATGATTTCCGCCGCCGTCAGCGGACTGGCCGGAAGGGAGCTCGCGTTCCTCGAGCGGCTCACCGCCGCGCCCGAATGGCGCGAGGCAAAAAAGGGCTATACCGAGGTGTTTGAAACGCTGGGCGCGGCGATCGCCCAAAGCGGCGACGCCGCCACGCTCGATCCGCTTTTTCGGATTATCCGCACGGAGAAGGACGCGAAATGGCAGCGCCTGGCACTGCTCAACGGGATGAAGACCTCCAATATCCGCAAGATCTCCGCCCTGCCGCCGGAACTCGAGGCCGCGGCGAAAGCCTCCGACCCGGACATCGCCAAGGGCGCCTCGGACTTGATGGCGCGGTTCTCCTGGCCGGGAAAATTCGGCTCCGGTCCATTGCCCCTCACCGCCGCGGAGAAGGAACTCTTCGAGAAAGGACGCACCGCGTTTACCACGATTTGCGCGGCGTGCCACCAGCCCGACGGACGCGGCCTACCCGGCATCGCGGCCTCGCTCGTCGAATCGCCCTGGGCCACGGGACCGGAGCAACTCGCGGCTCGCATCGTCCTCAAGGGCAAGACCGGTAAGATGCTCGTGGCGATGCCCCCGTTGGAAATGTTGCCGGACGAAACACTCGCGGCGGCGCTCACCTATGTCCGCAGAAGCTGGGGTAACGAGGCGACTCCCGTCAGCGTTGCGACCATTGCCGGTATGCGCCGCGCCGTGATCGTCCGTGGCCAGCCCTACACCGAAAAGGAGCTCGAGGAATTGCGCACGGCGGCACCGATAACCTTGACGACCCCATGAAGGCCCTCGCCCGTCCGCTCTTTCTTTCGGCCCTCTCCGCCTGCTGCACGCTCCCGCTTTCGGCGCAGATGGGCGATCAGCGCGATGCGGCGGGCGCCGTGCAAAAGCCGCCGCCCGCCGAGTGGATCCGGCCCGCCCCGGTCCTTTCGCCGCAGGAGTCGCTGCAGACATTCAATCTGCCGCCGGGCTTCCGCATTGAAATCGTCGCTAGCGAGCCCCTCATCCATGAACCTGTCGCGCTCGACTTCGGTCCGGACGGCCGCCTGTGGGTCGTCGAGATGCACAGCTACATGCCCGACGTCGACGGCAAGGGAGAGAACCAGCGGATTAACCGCGTGGTCGTCCTTGAGGATACGGACCACGACGGCCGCATGGACAAAAGCACGGTTTACATGGACGGCCTCGGTCTCGTGCGAACCGTCAAGGTACTGAAAAACGGCGTACTGATCGGCGACCCGCCAAATCTTTGGTTCACGCGCGATACGGACGGCGACGGCAAGGCGGATGAGAAAACTCTCCTCGCCACCGATTTTTCGGTCGCGGAACGAAATCCGGAAGAAGGCGCAAACGCCCTCATCTGGGGTCTCGATAACTGGATTGGCGGTTCGTCGTACAGTCGGCGCCTTCGCCTGAAGGACGGCAAATGGATCAGCACGGCGGTGGCGCTGCGCGGCCAGTGGGGCCAGGGCATGGACGATTACGGCCGCCTCTACACGAATTCCAACGAGGATCATTTCCGCGTCGATCTCGTCCCCGCCTACTATCAGGCGCGGAATCCGAATCTCATTCTGCCGATCCGCCCCGACGGCGCGGCGAGCGGCGTCAACTATCAGGTCAATGCGGACCAGTCGGTGTGGCCCATTCGCCCTAATCCCGGCGTCAACCGCGGTTATTGGGAAGGCCGCCTCCGCGCCGACGGCACGCTGCGGAACGCGGATGCGTCCTGCGGCCCGGCCATCTATCGCGGCGATAATTTTCCCGCCGAGTTTTACGGCAACTATTTCAACGCCGAGCCGGCCGGTCACGTCGTCCATCGGTCAGTCATGACGGAGCAGGACGGAATTCTCAGCGGGCACAACGCCTACGAGCAGAAGGAATTCCTCGCCTCCACCGACGAGCGGTTTCGGCCGGTCAATGTCTATTCCGCGCCCGATGGCACGTTGTACGTCGTCGATCTGCACCGCGGCATCCTCCAACACCGGCAATACATGACCAGCTACCTGCGGCGCCAAATCCTCGAGCGCGGGTTGGACAAGGGCCAAGGCTATGGTCGCATCTACCGCATAGTCCACGAGGGGAAAAAGCCGGGCCCGCCACCGGCGCTGACGAAGGCCACTCCAGCCCAACTCGTCGAAAGCCTCTCCCACCCCAATGGCTGGTGGCGCGACACCGCGCAGCGACTCCTCGTCGAGGGCGGGGACAAGTCCGTGGTGCCGGCATTGCGCCGACTCGCAGTCGCCACGGAAACCAGTGTGCCAGTGCGATTGAAGGCGCTGTGGACGCTGGAAGGCCTCGGCTCGGTCGAGCCCGATTTCGTTGCCGGCGTCATGGAAGACGCGTCGCCAAAAATACGGCTCAACGCGATCCGCGTGAGCGAGCCTTTCCTGGCGGCGGGCGAGCCCACGCTCACGGACGCCGTCCGGAAGCACGCCGCTGATTCCGCCAAGGAAGTCCGCCTGCAGGTCGCCCTTTCGCTCGGCGAGGCGCCCGCCGCCGCGCGCGACGCCACACTGGCCAGCCTGATGCGCAATGAACCAAACGCACCGTTTTTGCTGGCCGGCGCGGTCAGCAGTTTGTCCGGTCGCGAACTCGAGTTTCTCCGCGGCTTGGTGGCCTCGCCGGATTGGCGGGAGGCGCGCCCCGGCTACGTCGAAGTGATTCAGCTCTTCGCTTCGACCATCGCCCAAGCGGGCAAAGCCGGCGACCTCGACGCGCTGCTGGAGATTACCGTGGCGGAAAAAGGCCAGAAATGGCAGCGCCTTGCGGTGCTGGAGGGCATCAAGACCTCCAGCGTGCGACGCGTAGACGCGCTCCCCGCCAATTTGGAACTGGCGGGCAAATCCGCCGATCCGGAGATTGCCAAGAGCGCCGGCGTCGTGAGGGCGCGGCTCACGTGGCCGGGAAAGTTCGGGGCAGGACCCGCTCCGCTGACGGCGGTCGAGCAGCAGCTCTTTGAAAAAGGTCGGACCAACTACACGACGATCTGCGCGCAGTGCCACCAACCCGATGGCCGCGGCCTGCCCGGTGTCGCCGCCCCGCTTCTCGATTCGCCCTGGGTCCTGGGACCCGAGCAGTTTGTCGCGCGCATCGTCCTCAAGGGGAAAACGGGCAAGACCAACGTCACCATGCCGCCGCTCGAGATGTTGAGCAACGAGGTCCTCGCCTCCGCCCTCACCTATGTCCGGCGAAGCTGGGGCCACGCCGCCCCGCCGGTGAGTCCGGCGGTGATCAGCGAAATGCGTGAACAAATCATCCTCCGCAGCCAGCCGTACACCGAACAGGAATTGGAAGGGTTGCGGAGCAGCGCGGCGCATTTCTAAAGCGCGCCTCGCGACAACCTCACATCGGGCATTTGCTTTCGGTCTGTAGTCGTTTTGAATTTTCCCATGCGTATTCTCCTCATCGGTGCCAACGGCACCATCGGCCAGGCCGTAGCCACCGTGCTCGGCTCACGTCACGAAGTCATTTCCGCCAGCCGGACGAAGTCCAAGTTCAGCGTGGATATTTCCCAACCCGACTCGATTCGCGCGATGCTCAAGGCCGTGGGACCGATCGACGCCGTGGTCAGCGCCGCCGGCCAGGCGAAGTTCGCCCCGCTCGCCAACCTGAGCGACGCTGACTTTCAGTTTTGCCTGGAAAACAAATTGATGGGCCAGGTCAACCTCGCGCGGTTGGCGCTCGCGCAGGTGCGCGACGGCGGTTCGATTACCCTGACGAGCGGGGTGCTTTCGCATTCCCCGATGCCAGGCAGTGCCGCGATCAGCCTGGTCAATTCCGGGCTGGAAGGCTTTGTCCGGGCGGCGGCCCTCGAGGCCCCGCGCGGAATTCGCGTCAATGTCGTCAGCCCGCCGTGGGTGACGGAAACCTTGCTTGCCTACAAAATGGATCCCGCGGGCGGTCGCCTTGCGAGCGACGTGGCCGGCCTCTACGCCCAGAGCGTCGAGGGCCGCGCGACCGGAACCGTGCTGGAGTTTCCGCGCCAGTAGAATTCGATCCTCCTCGGCCGCCCTTTTATTCAGACACGAAAAAGCCAGAAAGCCCGAATCACCGGTATCCGGTGCTCCTGGGTTTCTGGCTTCAGCATCAAACCGACTCAGCTCAGTAACCCAATTCGGCCTTGCGCGCCGCGGCCGTGGGCAAGGGATCCTTCTTCTTCGAGATCGCCTCAGCTCCCGAGTCCTTTATCTCGTTCCCCTTGTCCGCGTTGAACGCGATGCTGGCCGCAAATTCCACCGGAACGTTCGACTCGAGATAGATCGCCTGCACGGGACACACGTCCACGCACGCGGTGCAATCGATGCAGTCGTCCGCGTGGATGACCACTTGATTGTCCATCTCATAGAAACAGGCGACGGGACACACCTCGACGCAGTCCGTGAATTTGCATCCCACACATTTTTCGGTGACCACATGTGCCATGACAGTATATTTTTGTTTTTGGGTTGGCTGTGACGAAACTGAGACGGTGGAAGCAAGACTGCCCTCCGCCAGCCGTCAATTCCTCTTCCGCCCCCAGCGGGGCAAATTTTAATCCCCCCCCCCGAAAGTCCTCGATCGGTCCGGTCGGGATCGTCCGCGGCGAGAGAACCGAGCGTGCGGCCGCTGGCGCCCGCTCCCGCACGCCGGCCCGTTGGGCGCGCCCGACCCGGGCCAGTATCAACGCACTCGCCAATGCGCCCGAAATTCATCTATCTGCCCCCAGCCGGACCAAGCCCATGAAACCCCTCCCCTCGACCGGGTCCTCTGCGGCCCCGTTCATTTCGCTCCGTCGTCGCCTCTCGCGCCGCCGCTTTCTACAAGGCTCGGGCGTGGCCCTGGCGCTGCCGTTTCTGGATTCGATGCTGCCGGCTTTCGCTCGCGCCGCCCAATCATCGTCGCCGCTGGATCCCGCCGCCAAGCCGCGCCGGATGTTCGCCATCTGCCAGAACCTCGGCGTCCTGCCGGATTTGTTTTTTCCCACGACCGCGGGCCGGGATTACATCGCGTCGCCCTATCTCGAACTCCTCAAAGAACATCGCCACGACTTCACCGTGGTCAGCGGCGCGTCGCACCCGGGCGTCGACGGCAGCCACACGTCGGACATCTGCTTCCTGACCGCAGCGCCGCACCCCGGCAGCAGTTCGTTTCGCAACAGTATCTCGCTCGATCAATTTATCGGCGAGCGCATCGGCATCCTCACTCGGTTTCCCTCCATCACCCTCGCGGTCAATACGCGCTCCCGCAGCCTTTCCTACAGCGGCACCGGCGTGGCGATTCCGCCCGAGGACAAGGCCTCAGAAGTCTTCAAGCAGCTCTTTCTCCAGGGCACGCCCGAACAAATCGAGGCCCAGGTCCGTCAACTCGACACGGGGCGCAGTATCCTCGACGCGGTGGCCGGCCACGCGAAGGAACTGGAGCGCAACAGCGGCGCCCGCGACCGCGAACGGCTCGATCAATATTTCACCAGTGTGCGTGATCTCGAGAACCGGATGCGGGTTTCGCGCGGTTGGGAGCAGAAGCCCAAGCCGGTCGTTCAAGCGTCGGCGCCGGTCGATCCTGCCACCCCCGCCGCCTACATGCAGAAGACGCGGATCATGTACGACCTGGCCCGACTGGCCTTTGAAACCGATTCGACCCGGGCGGTTACGCTGATGCTGGACAGCGTGAGTTCACCGGCGCTCGAGGTTCCCGGCGCGACGATTTCGGACGGCTATCACAACCTGTCGCATCACGGCCGCTCAGAGGACAAACGTTCGCAACTGAAGACGCTCGACGACATGCACATGAAGCTCCTCGCAAAATTATTCACCAGTCTGAAGGCCGTCCGCGAAGGTGAAGAGACTCTGATGGATCGCACGATGGTGTATTTTGGTTCGAACATGGGTGACGCCAACAAGCACGTGACGACCAATGTGCCGGTGCTGTTCGCCGGGGGTGGCTTCAAGCACGGCCAGCACCTCGCGTTCGACCAGGAGCGCAATTATCCACTCCCGAATCTCTTTGTCTCAATGTTGCAGCGCATGGGTCTGGAGCAGGACAAATTCGCCACCTCCACCGGCCCGCTCCGCGGCTTGGAGATGACCTGAACCTGAATTCGCAACCGGAACGCCCGATGGTGAGATTCCTTTCCCGGCCCCTGGGCCCTCTCCTTTCCTTGCTTCGGGTACTCGCGCTGCTCGGCGCGACGCCCCTATTTTCGGCCCAACCCACCCTGACCGAAGCCCCCGCGCCCGTTCCCCTCACCGCCGAGCAAAAGTCCGCGATCGCGGCGCTCGACGTCCGACTGCGCGGAGTGGAAGCCCTCATTCAAAAAGTAAACGACCCGAAATACCGGGCCGAACTCGACGGCGCGATTAAGGATTTCCACCAGCGGCGCGACGCGATGGCGAAGAACTTTGATCAGGGGCTCTACGACAACCTGATGCACGCCATCATCAGCCGGTATCAGATTGTCGCGCTTTGGCTGAAGCCACCGCTCGTTCCGTCAGCGGACGGAAAAAAGGCCGACGCCAAAGCCGCACCGACAGCGTCCCATTAGGCGGAAGTTCAGCCGTTCGTAGTTCCGCCTTTAGGTGGAATGATAGTCAGATCAAATTCCGCCTGAAGGGCGGAACTACCAACGAAGTCACCCACGCCGCCTGCAGCGCAGTCGCACCTTCACGGCTTCTTTTCGAACCTCCAGCTTTTCCTGCGCTAAGCAGTCAGGGCGACTTGACATCCGCAGCCCCAAGCGGCGCCCCCTCGGCGAGGAGACGCTGGATCAGTGGAGCCAATTCGGTCTCCCGCATGGTTCCAGGATGGTATAAGCGGATTATTCCGGCGCGATCGACCATTGCGAGAGTGGGCGTGGTACTCACACCATAGCGCTGATGATTCGCCTCGCCGAGCGGCGTGGGCACGGAAGTCATCCAGCCATAGTACCGCTGGCGCACCTGTTCGATATAACGGTTTTCCTGTTCGGCCGGCGCCGGCACGTCGCCCGCCACGTAACCGAAGCGCTGCGTGGGCGCCACGATCGTGAAGCCCTGCGGGCCGAATCGCTCCATGAGCCGGGCTAATTCCGGTCCCTGTTCTTTGCAGTCGCTGCACCAATGCGCCCAGAAGAAAAGCAGCACGACGCGGCCTTTGAGTTCGGCAAGTGCCGGCGGCTTTTTCCCCAGATACTCGGCGAGGTCGAGCGGCGGCGCCGTCGTGCCTTCGAGGCTGATCAAGTTGAGGTCCTTCTGAATCCGCTTGTGCAGCGAGGTTGCCCCGTAGGTCTTCAGTTCGCCTTGGAGAAACGCGAGGGCTTCGCTCCGGGCTCCACGCTCTGTTGCCGCCAGCGCGCGCACCTCGATCGCCGCGCCGAAAGCCGTGGGCAGATCCGGCTCGTCGTCCATGGTCCGCCGCTTCAACGCCATCACCGCCAGTTCGTAGGTTCGACCCGCATAGCCCTCGGCCAAGTCCAGACGTTTCGCCGTCAGGGCCATCCGCCCTTGCCAGGAAATCGCCAGCAGCAAGTCCGGCGTCACGCCGAGCGCCGCACGATAGGCGTCGACCAGCGCATCCCCTCGCGCAAAATCGCCATTCGCCGCCGCGACTCTCACGTCACGCACCAGATTCCGGGTGACCGGTAGTGCCGGTAACACCGGCTGGGTGCCGTTCGCGGCGGGCGACGCGGCAGGCTCGCCCGGCGCCATCACCTGCAGGGACCAAACGACCTCCGCCGTCGCCGGCTGAAAACAAACCTGATCGTTGCAGGCCTGATAACGGAGCCGGCCGCGAACCTCCAGTCGACCCGGCGCCTGACCCGCTGCCAGCGTCACCCTGACGCCAATCGCGAAGGTTCGACCAAACACCGCCAGTGGCTGGGGCAGGCCGGCCTGCCTCAGGTCGCTCGCTGCCGGATAGATAATCTCTTCCAACACAACACCGGTGGGCGGCTCAACCGTGAGAACGGTTGGAATGAACGCGGGGTCTCGCGGCGCGTTGGACTGGACGTGCAGGCCCTCGGGTAACGCAACTTGCACTGAAAGTCGCACCGCTCCCCCGGCGCGCACCGGAGCGGTCTCAACTACTGGCGTCACCTGCGCGACCGGCCGACTAACTTGGGCCCGTCCCACGAGGACACCCAAGAGAAAGAAGCCGGCAGCCAAAATTCGCACGCCTCAGTCTTAGCGGGTCGGCTCGAGCTGTCAGTCCTGAATATTCCAGCCGGCCACTCGTTCGACGTAGCGAGCGCCAATTTTCCGAAATGGAGGGCCGCGTTCCACCGAGGCCGCCGGAGTACATCGCGATTCCGGCCTCGGCGGAGCTCGGCCCGCCCCTGTCGATTGTCACATCCCGAAGACTTTCATCACCCCGCCCCACACTCCGGACCAAAACGCGCGCGCCGACTTGGCCTCGCCGGTGGACGAGACCTGCTGGCACAGGAAAATCCCTCGCCCCGCAAACAAGTCGTCGAACAACGGATTCGTCCCGCGATAGTAACTCCAAAAGGTTTCCGCCCGCACCGGGCGATAATCGAGATTCGGCGTGAAACCGATGGTGGCGTCCTGGTTCGTCCGGCGGGCCGCGACCGTATTCCCCTCTCGCTCGGTCAACCGCTCGGCCCGGACGCCGCGATTTCCCGCCACGATCAAGCGGCACGGCCCGACAAATTCAAAATACCGAAACTGCAGTGACACCCATGACTGCCAGCGAAACAGCTGCCAGCGCCGGCGAATCTTCAGACGCCGGCCTTCGGCCGTCACCACCCCGGCCAGAAAACTCGGACGCAGTACGATCGAGGCACCCTCTTCCAGGGCAAGTACCGCCAGTTCGCTGTGGGGATCCTTTTGGTTCGAAAGGGTCAGCCGCTGATCCGCCGCACCGTCCGCGCTTCCGTTGCTCATCTCGATCAGCTCAACCAGGTTCGTCGCGAGACAGGTCAGCGGCAACCGCCAGTCGAGCAAAAACCGGGTCTTTCGCTTCAGGCCTTCGTCGGAAGCCTGCAGGAAACTTTCCTTGATCCAAAGCCGCTCGCCGCCCCGCAATGCGACTTCGACCGAAACACCCGTGGCCCCCACTTCCGGCAGCGCCGTCGCTCCCGTCTGCAACCGCACCGGCCGACCGCGGGCGATGTACGGCGCCACAAAGTAAAAGAGCCCGATTTTTTTGGCGGATGGCCCGAGGAAGTAAAAGCCCAAGGCGACATACACCCAAATCTTGAAAGGCCAGCGCAGCGGAGCCCGGCCCACCGGGTGTTCCCACGCCTGCTCGAGGTAGTGCATCACGCGCGACTCCTTCTCCTTGGCCTCCTGCAACCGGGCGTCGATTTTGCCGACGGCGATCTCCAGGCCATCGCGCTCCCATTGGGTCCGCGTAAATTCCCGCTGCAGGACGCCGCTCTGCGCCGTGATGTTGGTCCGCAGGGTCGTGATTTTTTCCAGCTGCGCCGCATTCGACTTTTGCTGCTCGGGATTGCCCACGAAACGATCCCACGTGCTCTCCAGGTCCCGCAGCTGGGCGATAATCTTGTCAGCCTGCCGGCCCCGCTCCTGCTCGGCGGAGATTTCCGCCGCTTGCCGATCCAGGCGCTTATTAACGTCCTCCAGCGCGCTTTGGACTTTGGCCCGCTCGCCGTTGATGGAGCGAACCACATCCTGGCGCCACATCTCGAAATCCACGCTGTCCCGCAGGAAAAGCCAAAGCCCGCACGCCACCACGCCCAGCCCCACGATCAGTGCGGCAGCGGCGAATTTTTCGAAAATCCAGCGAAGGAGTGAGATGAGCATGCCCATGGTGCGGACCGCGTGGTCGCGGCGAAGAAAGGATCAGTCAAATGACCGGGCTGGCGGAAGCCAATTGCTAATCCCGATTTAGCCGATAAGCTAACCAACAATCGAACGAACTGGTTCCGTGCCAGTTACAACATCGATCCTCCTATGTCCAAAGCTGTCGTTTCCTCGCTTTACGACTCCGACGTATTCCGCATGGCGTGCCGTCAATTCGACCAGGCCGCCGACGCCATCAGCCTCCCGGAGGCGATTCGCGATCGCACGAAATACCCCCGACGCTGCCTGGCTGTATCCCTGCCCGTCCGGCGCGTCGATGGCAGCGTCACCGTGTTCGAGGGCTACCGGGTGCAGCACAATCTTTCCACCGGCCCGTCCAAGGGTGGCATCCGGTTTCACCAGCATGTGACGCTCGGCGAGGTCGCGGCCCTTGCGATGTGGATGAGCTGGAAAACGTCGCTCGTCGGACTGCCGTACGGCGGAGCCAAGGGCGGCGTGATCGTCGACCCGAGTTTGCTCTCGGAGACCGAGCTCGAACACCTCTCGCGTCGCTACATGCAGGAAATGGTGAATTTCGTCGGTCCGCACGTCGATGTGCCCGCGCCCGATGTCGGCACCAACGAGAAGATCATGGGCTGGATGATGGACACTTACTCCAACCACGTCGGCCACGTCGAACCGGCCGTGGTCACCGGCAAGCCCATCGCGCTCGGCGGCTCCCAAGGCCGCCGCGAAGCCACCGGCGCGGGCGTGGCTTACCTCGTGAAGAAATACCTCGAGGACATGAAGGTCCCCATCACGAAGGCCACGGTTGCCATCCAGGGCTTTGGCAATGTCGGCAGCGAAACGGCGATCGCCCTCTCGCGCTACGGGGCAAAAATCATCGCCATCTCCGACGTCTCGGGCGGCATCTACAATCCCAAGGGGATCGATATCACGAAGGCGCTGACCTACGTGCGTTATCAAAAAATGCTGCACGACTTCGATGGCGGTGAGCCGATTTCGAACGAGGCGTTGCTGGAGTTGAAATGTACGGTGCTGGCGCCAGCGGCCCTCGAGCGGGTCATCACGGACGTGAACGCGCCCAAGCTGAAGTGCCGACTGCTCGCCGAAGCGGCCAACGGCCCGACGACCAACGCGGCTGACCGGATCCTCGAAAAGCGCGGCGATATCGAACTCATCCCCGACGTGCTCTGCAATTCGGGCGGGGTGGTCGTCTCCTACTTCGAGTGGCTGCAAAACCTTTCCAATTATTACTGGGATCGCGACGAAGTCATGACGAAGCTGTTCGCGATTCTCGACAAAGCGAAGATCGCCGTCGACGCCCAGAAGAAGAAATTCCAGTTCAGCCGCCGGCTGGCCGCCCTGACGCTCGGGATTCAGCGGGTCGCCGACGCCAAGCAGAGCCGGGGGCTTTTTCCGTAAGAAGCGCCACACCCCGGCTTTCGCTTTCTCTCTCTGTCATTCTGAGACGGGTCACCAACGGATGCCCGTTCGATATTTCCTGCTGATAAACCCTTCACCTTTTATCATTCTGAGCGAAGCGAAGAATCCATACCGTAGGTCACCTCGTTTGCGTGGATGCGCAAACTGTCGCTTCGCTCAGTATCTTCGCTTACGCTCAGAATGACAAACCAAGAGGGCGATTTTTGCGGAACTTCACGACCGGCCCGTCGTCTTGTCGCGCGATCGAAGCACCCGTTGCTCCTGCCATGAAACCACCCGCCCGCGCCTTCCTTTTAGCAGTTGTCTCCGCCACGATGGTTTCCGCCGGTCCGGCGGAAACCGCGATTGTCGCGGCCATGAAGCTGGCCGAGGCGCCCAATTACGGCTGGGTTTCAGACATCAGCGACGATGCCCGCAGCTACACGATCGACGGGAAAACCAACCTCGCCGACAAAGGGGATCTTTCGCTCGTAAACATGCCGCTGGTCTCGGCCCTGCGCCGGAACGCGACGGGCAGCCCGGCGGCCGGCGGAGCCCACTCGGACAACCAGGTGAACGTGATTTTCAGCGGCGACGAAAAGCTCGTCATCGAAGTCGGCGACGCTTGGAAAAAGCCTGATGAACTAAAATCGCCGGATACCCGTGGCGGTTATTCCGGCCGGGGGCGTTTTGGCGGTGGGATGGGCGGTCGCCGGGGTCGTCGTGGGGGAATGCCGGTGAACCCCGAGGGCGGAGAGCAGCCCATGCCCGCCTTCAGCAACCTTCAACTCACGCTCAGCCGACCGCACGAGGAACTCTCGATCATCGTCGCCGGTTACACGGATCTCAAAGTCGACGGTGATGTGGTCAGTGGTGCCCTCACCGAAACCGGCGCAAAACTCCTGCTGGTTCACGCAGGACAAAAGGAAATCACACCGCTCACGGGGAGCGGGACGTTCCGGCTTTGGCTCAAGGACGGCGGGCTCGTTAAGTATGAAATTACGCTCGAAGGCACGCTCGCCATCACGAGTGGTGGCAATCGCCGCGAAGTGCAGGTGCATCAAAACGCCGTGACGCAAATCCGCAACATCGGCACGACGACGTTCGAGGTGCCGGCCGAGGCAAAAAAGAAACTCGAATCCTGAGCGAAGCCCGCACTGCAGCGCCCGAGTGGGGTCTTGGTTCGCTGGTTGGTAGTCCCGCCTTTAAGCGGAAGAATTGAAACGGCCCGATTCCGCCTGAAGGCGGAACGACCAACCGCGGCTGACTTCATTCTGAGTCGGCGTCTTCAATACCGTGCCCCCCGCGGCCCCAATCACATTCCCAGTTGAATCCCGGACCGGTTGGGGTCATTAAGAATTCAACCCCTATGAAGCGGCTGCTATTAGCATCGCTTGTCATCTTGTACCCGTCCCGCGTTACCGCCGGTCCCATCGAGGATGCGGCGGTGTACGTTATGCGCCTGTCGGACCGCCCAAACTATACCTGGGTTGCCACGATCGACGACGACGCCCGCTCGTACGACATCGTCGGGCGAACCTCCAAGGAGGGCTACACGCTGGCCAAAATGCCCGCCATCAATTCGGTCCGCCGCCGACTGGGACGCAGCGCCGCCGACAACGAGGCCGAGGTGATCTTTCGCGGCCATGTCGACTGCGTCATCGCCACCGACGAGGGTTGGAAGTCGGTCGCCGAATTGCCGGTCAACGCCGAGGGCGTTCCGGTCATCGGGACCAGCGGACTGACGCTGCAAAGCGCAGCCCTCGCCGGCCCCCTGGGCACTTCGGTGCGCGGCGGTCGTGGCGACGTTCGGATGCTACCCGCCGTCCACGAAAAGCGCGAGCCGCGCGCCTAAAGCAATCTGCAACTCGGCGTCAGTCATCCGCACGAGGAACTCGGGGTCATGGTCACTTGCAGCACGGATCTGGCGGTAGACGAAAACGCCGTCACGGGAACGCTCACGGATCTCGGAGCCCAGCTGCTGCTGGTCCGCGACGGCCAGATCGCAATCACGCCCGCGCGCGCGGCCGGCACCTTCAAGATCTGGCTGCGCGGCGGTCTGGTCGAACGCTATCAGGTCAGTCTCGAAGGGGTGCTGGACGTGAGGACCGGGCTGGCGCACAAGCAAATCCAGGTTCACCAGTCCAGGCACACGGTGGTGAAGGAGGTCGGAACCACGCGATGGGAAATTCCCGACGAGGCGCGAAGAAAGCTCGGCCATCGATCCGAACGGTGAGCGGACGACGGGGCGGCCCGCGGGCGGCAACTGGCTCGGGCGCCCTCCCGGGCTCACAGCACCATGAAGGAAAATGCCACGAGCAGCGTGGGCACCAACGCGCCGAGCAACAGGCCCGCCGGTGAAATCCCGTCGGGAAAATAACGCTGCAGGATCGACTGGCCCGCCGGATTCGGGGCATTGGCAATCACCGTGAGGCCGCCGCCTGTCACCGCTCCCGCCACGACGGCAAACTTCAATTTTTCACTGAACCCGGGGACCAGCGTAGCCAGGTAGGTGATGAGCGCGTTGTCGTTAAAGGCGGTGAGCAACGTCGCCCCGGCAAAGAGCGGCACTTCAGTCAAACGGCCAAGCACCGGCTCGATCCACCACCCCTGCAAGCCACCATGGATCACTAGGCCAGCGAGGAAGAAGCCCACGAGCAGCGGCCCTCGCAGGTCGACCTTGCTCTGGTGGTGCGCCGTGGCCTGCGCAAAGGCGAGATAGAACAAAAATCCGCCGATAAAGAGCGCCGGATGGTGTGCGCTCCAAACGGTGAAGCCAATAAACCCGACATGAACGGCCGTCACCCAGGCCGGCACGGGATCGTCCACTGGCGCCTCCTTGGCGGCCACCGGCGGGCGCAAGGCCAGCAGTTCCCGGCGGAACATCAACAAGTACGCTCCATTCGAAAGTGCGATACCCGCGACCGCGTGCCAGCCAAAGTGAGTAAACATGTACTTCATGTTCCAGCCCCACGCCGCCGCGACCATCAAGACCGGTGGCGCCGCGAAATGCGTCAACGTGCCACCGACCGAGATATTCACGAAGAGCAATCCAAGGGTGGCGTATTTCAGCCGCAGACTGGGCTTCAGCGCGTAAAATTGTTTGGCGAGAAGCAGGGCCGCGATGGTCATGGCGGCCGGCTCGGTCATGAATGAACCCATGAGGGGCGCCAGCGTCAGAATCGCGAGCCACCAGGCCACCGGTCGTTCCCGGCCCAGCGCCGCCACGAGGCGCAGGCACTGTTCCGCGAGCCGCAAGACGGGCCGGGTCGAGGCCAGCGCCATGATGATGACGACAAACATCGGCTCCGTGTAATTGACCCCATCCGCGATGTAATGGATCGCCGTGTCGAGGCCCTTGAACCAGGCGATCGCCACACCGAGAGCGACGGCCCACAGGCCGAAAATCGCTTCGATCTCTCCAAAAAAATGCAGTACTTGGCCCCAGAAGCTGACTTCGTCCGGCACGTCGTCGTCGTCGCGGTCCGTGATAACCGGACGCTCTTTGAGCTGCGCGAGATGTCGCGCTTCCACGACATGCGCCCAATGCCGGAACTTTGCCGCCATGAAGGTATGCAGCACCGCCAGAACAAAAACAACGGTGGCCACCACGTTGAACGGTTCGAGCCGGGCCCGACCGCGCAGCGTGGCGATCAAATCCGGCGATTGCGCCGAAGCATATTCGCTCAGCGGGCGGGGAAATGCCGCGTCCACCGCAGCCCCCTGTGCCGCCGAAGCCACCATGGCGCCGAGAACGAGAGCCATCAGCCCAACACCGGCAAATCGCGCGGCCCGGATAACACTCGGAATCATTCCAGCCAGAAAACGGTTCGTCCGCCTTTGCGCAAGCCAGCCCGACCGTTCGTCAGGGAATTTCTGCCCCTCAAAAGGTGTGGATAAAAAGCCCCGACCGCAGCTTCGGTTCAAACCACGTGCTCTTCGGCGGCATGATCTGCCCGGCATCCGCGATATCCATGAGCTGCCCCAGGGTCACCGGATAGAGTGAAAACGCGACCCCGCCATCGGCATCAACCCGTTTCACCAATTCACCCGTGCCGCGAATGCCGCCGACAAAATCGATCCGCTTGTTCGTCCGCGGATCGTCGATGCCGAGCAGCGGCGCGAGCAATTTGTCCTGCAGCACGCTGACGTCGAGCTTGCCGACCGGATCGGCCTTGGGATCAACCGGGCACCGCAAGCCATACCACTTTCCGCCGAGATACATGCTGACGCGGCCGACCGCGCTGGGCGACGGTGACGCGTTCTCCTCGAGGCCAAACGTCGCCTTCACGCGCGCCAGGAAATCGTCTGCGGAGAGACCGTGGAGGTCGGGCACCATCCGATTGTACGGCAAAATCTTCAGCTCGCTCGCGGGAAACATGACGCAGAGGAACCAATTGTATTCCTCATGGCCCGTGTGCTTGGCATTGCGCTCCCGCCGTAACCGGGCGACGCGCGCCGCGCTCGCTGCGCGATGGTGACCGTCGGCGATGTACGTCACCGGGACACCGCCAAACGCCTGCACCCACTCCGGTCCGCCGGCAATCCGCCAGACCGTATGCCGAATGCCGTCCGGAGCCGTAAAATCGTGCTGGGGCTTTTCCTGAGTCTTCGCGTTGACCAACGCCGTTACGGCCGCGGAATCACGATAGGTGAGAAATACCGGTCCCGTGTCAGCGCCGAGGGTATCGATGAGCTTCGTGCGATCGTCTTCCTTATCCTTCCGCGTCTTCTCGTGCTTCTTGATCAGTCCCGCGTCGTAGTCGTCAACGTGGCAACCCGCGACCAGCCCACGCTGTCGGTGCGTCCCCATCTCCTGCTGGTAAACATACAGGCAGGGTTCCGGTTCGCGCACAAGCACGCCCGCCCGCTGCAACGCCTGAAAATTGTCCCGCGCCTTCGCGTAGACGGCGTCGCTGTACGGATCAGTTCCGGCCGGCAAATCGATCTCGGCCCGGTCCACCTGCAGCAGGCTGTGCGGCTTGCCCATGGCAAGCGCCTTAGCCTCGACGGTGTTGACGACGTCGTAGGGCACGCACGCCACTTCGGGCGCTTGGGCCGGCGTCGGAACCAGTCCTTGAAACGGATGGATGCGCATGGTTCCTGCCTCGCAAAACCTAAGGAATTTTCCGCCCAGGCGGAAAATTCCTTACGACTTGGGGCCGCCCTGGCGCTTGAACTTCGTGGTGAACTTCTCGACCCGGCCCGCCGTGTCGACGAGACGCTTTTCCCCGGTGTAGGCCGGGTGCGAGTCCATCGTCACGTCACGCGCGATGACGAAATATTCCTGACCGTCAATTTGTTCCTTCCGCGCTGACTTCATCGTGGAACGGGTGAGAAAACGACGTCCGGTTCCAATATCAAGGAAGCAGACATTGTTCATGGTGGGATGGCCTTCAGCTTTCATCGCGATAAAGTGTTACTCAGCCTTGCCGGGCTTTGTAGCGCGGCTCGACTTTGTTGATGACGTAAATCTTACCCTTGCGGCGAACAACTTGGCACGCCGGGTGGCGCTTCTTCGCCGACTTGATGGAGGAAACGACTTTCATAAAAGAGGTCAAAGCATAGGTCGGTTTCACCTCTGTCAACTGAAATGCCACGGGAGCCACAGATCAGTTTCACGCGGAGACGCGGAGACGCGGAGAAATTCACCAAAAAAATGTCTGATTGAGCCCCCTCCGCGCTCTCCGCGACTCCGCGTGAGACCGGATTGAAAGCGCTCACTGGAAACGACGAAACTACCGGACCAAAAGGCAAATTAACCAATCCAAAGCCACCCTTGCAGCGGTACGTTCGTCTGAGAATTGCCCCCCCGAACCGGGCGACTAATTCGCCTCCGGGTGCTCCGGTTCCCCGGCCATGACCCGCCAGTGGGCGCTTTCCCGGCCCAAAACCGTCCGCCACAGCGAATCGTCCTGCGAATGAGCGAGGAGGTCTTCCGGCACCTCGGCCACGATCCAGGTCTTGAGTTTCATCTCATTCTCCAACTGCCCGGGCGACCAGCCAGAGTACCCGAGGAACCCGCGGACATGCGTCCCCTCCTCTGCCAGCAACTGCAGCGCCTTGTCGGGCTCGATGCCAAAATGCAGCCGGAATCCATCGAGCCGCGATTGCCACGCCGCGAGGACCAACTGTTCCGTCTGGACCGGTCCGCCCGTGAACAGCGGCACGCCGGCCAGCGGGCCGAGCGCAAAGTCCCCGTTCAATTCGCCCAGCCGTTTGCCGAGGGGCCGGTTCAACACCACGCCCATCGCGCCACCCGCATCGTGCGCCGACATCAGGACCACGCTGCGGCGAAAATTCGGATCCCGCATGGCGGGATGCGCCAGCAACAATGAGCCGGCGAGGGTTTCCTTGGTAGTCTTGCGTCGTTCGCGCATGGCGTGTGGTTCCCGACCGCGGCGTCGGCTCAAAGTTTCAAAACCTTTACCCCCACGTCGGCGAGCAAAGGCGCGACGAGCGGATCATTGAGATAGTCGGCCCGGTAACGGATTTCCGCGATGCCGGAAGCGGCCAGAATCTTCGCACAGTTGATGCAGGGATAATGGGTGACGTAGGCGACACAGCCCTCGACCGAACTACCCCGCCGCGCCGCGTCGGCGATGGCATTTTGTTCGGCGTGCACCGTCGCCTGCTCGTGGCCTTCGCGGAGGCGCGAGACGTGGGGCGTGCCGGGGAGAAAACCGTTGTAACCGGCGGCGACAATCCGGTTTTTCCGCTCGCCGCCCGTCACAATCACACAGCCGACATGCAGGCGCTCGCAGTTCGAGCGCGACGAAATCAACACGGCCGTGGCCATGAAATATTCGTCCCACGAGGGGCGATGGGGAAAATTACTCGCCGCGTCCGCGATCAGATCGACCGGCCGTTCGGGCACGGCCGGAACGGTCGGAGTGTCAGGCGCGGGAATCGCAGATAGGCTCATGGAATTCGCCCGACACTCTGGACAGGTTCCCGGACGTGGGCAACCTTCGTCTGGCCGAACGGTCAATTTCGGACTGCCCCTGCCCATGCACCGCACGCTTCAACCCGAATTGCTCGACTCGTTACCGTCCGATCACCCCGATGCGCTGCACAATCGCCGGGACCTGCGGCTCACGAACCAGATTGTCGGAAACCACCGGTGGATGGAGCGGGTCCTGCCACCGCTGCTGTGCGCCAGCGACCGCGTCTTGGAAATCGGTGCGGGCACCGGCGAACTCGGCCGCCGCCTCCACCGCGCGGGCGTCGCGCTCGACGGACTGGATCTGTGGAGCCGCCCCACGGTCTGGCCCGGCGACCGTCTTTGGCATCAGGCCGATGTGCGCACGTTCGCCGGCTACGCGCCCTACGCCGCGGTCTGCGGCAATCTCATCTTCCACCAATTCTCCGGCGCTGACCTGGCGAGCTTCGGTGAACGCTTTCGTCGTCAGGTTCGCGTGGTGGTCGCCTGCGAGCCCGCCCGCCGCCGCGTCTCCCAAATCCTTTACCGCACACTCGCGCCCCTCTTCGGCGCCAATCACGTGAGCCTCCACGATGCTCACGTCAGCATCGCCGCGGGTTTTCGTGACGACGAACTTCCGCGGGCGCTCGGTCTCGACGCCGCGACGTGGGAGGTCCGCTGCACGACTACCGCGCTCGGGTTGTATCAGATGATTGCGATTCGGCGCGCCTGACGATGCCACCCCAGTCGGTCGAAATCATTGGGGGCGGGCTGGCGGGTCTGTCGTTGGGTCTCGCCCTACGGCGCGAGGGGATTCCGGTCACGATTTTCGAAGCGGGCGAATATCCCCGTCACCGCGTGTGCGGGGAATTTATCACCGGTTTGGCCCCGTCGACCATCGCGCGTTTAGAACTCGCCCCGTTCCTCGTCGACGCGCTGCGACATCACGACGTCGCCTGGTTCATCAACGAAACGCCCTCCCGGATTCAACGGTTGCCGGCGCCCGCGCTCGGCCTGAGTCGGCATCTCCTCGACGCCCGGCTCGCGGCGGCCTTCGTGGCGGCGGGTGGCGAATTGCACACGCATACCCGCGTCACCGATCTCGGTGCAAATCCAGGTCGCGTCTTTGCTTCGGGCCGACGCCGCGGCGGGTCGGCGTGGCTGGGTCTCAAGGTCCACGTCCGTGGCCTCGGGCTCGAGCGCGACCTCGAGCTTCACCTCGGGGCAAACGGCTATGTCGGTTTGGCCCGGATCGAGAACGACGCCGTCAACGTCTGCGGCCTTTTTCGGCGCTGCACCGCAACCGGCCGCGGGCCCGAGCTACTGCTCGCCTATTTGCGACAAGCGGGGCTGGACGCGTTGGCCACGCGCCTCGAAGCCGCCGCGATTGAGGCCGACTCTTTTTGCGCTGTCGCCGCCCTCAGCTTTGATCGCGGGGTTCCCGCTGCCGATCGCGTTTGCCTCGGCGACGCGGCTGCAATGATTCCCCCCTTCACCGGGAACGGCATGGCGATGGCCTTTCAAAGTGCCGAACTTGCGCTCGAACCGTTGATCGACTTCGCGCAGGGGAAGGCCACCTGGCCCGCCGCGTGTCACGCGATTCAGGCCGCGCTCCACCGCCGTTTTCGCCTGCGGCTCGCGACCGCACAAGCGCTGCATCCTTTCCTGCTCCAACCGCGCCGGCAGCGCTGGCTCGCCGCGCTCAGCCGCGCCCGGCTGCTGCCCCTCACCCCGCTTTACGCGACCCTCCACTGAAATTCGTGC
This sequence comes from Opitutaceae bacterium, assembly GCA_947474995.1. GTDB lineage: Bacteria > Verrucomicrobiota > Verrucomicrobiia > Opitutales > Opitutaceae > ER46. The sequence continues at coordinate 30,091 of CANJNJ010000026.1, forward strand.
TCCAACCTGGTTAAACAACCATTGGCCAGGCCCCCAATATGTATCTCCACGCCCTTTCAACCGCCGTCCCGACCGCCGCTTTCACGCAGGGCGATTGCTGGGAAATCGCGCAACGCTCCAACGTTCGCCAACGGCTCAAGCGCCGTTCGATGTTGATTCTGCAGACCATCCTGCGCGGTGATCACGGCATCGCGCGACGCCATTTCGCGGTGCCGGAGATCGACGCGGTCTTCGATCTAACGGCTGATCAATTGAACGCGGCCTTTCGCACCGAGGCGCCCCGCTTGGCTGGTCGCGCCCTCGCGGGTGCCTTGGCTCAGGCCGGCGTCAAAGCCACCGAGTTGGACGCGTTGCTCATCTGCACCTGCACGGGATATCTCTGTCCGGGCATCACCAGCTACGTGGCGGAGCAGCTCGGACTGCGGCCGAATGCCTTCCTGCAGGATCTCGTCGGCCTCGGCTGCGGTGCGGCGATCCCCACGCTGCGCGCCGCCAGCCACATCCTCGCCGCCCAACCCAACGCGATTGCCGCCTGTGTCGCCGTCGAAGTGTGCTCGGCCGCCTTCTATCTCGACGACGATCCCGGGGTCCTCATCAGCGCCTGCCTGTTCAGCGATGGTGCGGCCGCGACGGTTTGGCGCGGCACGCCCGGGCCCGATGGGCTGAAGGCATTTGAATTTAACACGACCCACCTGCCCGCCGAGCGCGACAAACTCCGGTTTGAGCAGCGCGACGGCAAACTTCGCAATCTACTGCACCGCACCGTGCCCGAGCTCGCGGCGGGCGCGGTCGCGCAGCTTTGGCGGGAACGTTCGGCCCGCCCGGTGTCGCGGGTCGTCGCCCATTCCGGCGGCCGCGACGTGCTCGAGGCCCTGGCGCCGGTGCTCGAACCGCACTCGCTCGCGGCCAGCACGAATATACTTCGCGACTACGGTAACATGAGCAGCCCCTCGGTGCTGTTTGCGCTCGCCGAAACAATGAAGGACGGACCGCCCAATGGTACGGGCGATTTCTGGTTGGTGAGTTTTGGCGCGGGCTTCAGTGCGCACAGCTGCCGGATTGGAAAGTAAACACGTCAGCGAGCCGACGCCAGCCGGAGACTGGCGCGACGTCGCGCCGGTCTCCGACCGGCGTCGGCCGGAATCGATCTCGTCCTCCGGCTTGGAATCGTGCTCGATGACAAGGCATGGCCGCCCAACTCGAAGAACTCGTCGCCTACTGTGACCAGCGCACGCGTCGTACCGCCTTCAAGGATGCGCCCGGCGCATTTAACGGTCTGCAGATGGCCAACAGCGGCCGCGTTACGCGCATCGGCGCCGCAGTCGATGCCGGCGTGGTCCCTTTCCTCAAGGCGGTCGACGCCGGCGTGGATTTCCTGATCGTGCATCACGGCATGTATTGGGACATGCCGCGGCCGATCGTGGGCGGGCCCTATGCCCGGATCGCCACGCTCATCCGGGGCAATTGCGCCCTCTACTCGAGCCACCTGCCACTGGACGGTCATCCGGAAATCGGCAACAACGCGCTCCTCGCCCGGGAAGTCGGCCTGCGCCCCTCTCGGCCGTTTCTGGTTCGGGACGGCGAGGCCATCGGCTGCATCGCGAAGCACAAGGGAACGCGCAATGCGCTGCGCGCGAAACTCGAAAAGCGCTACTGCCGTGTCATCGCCATCGAGTTCGGCTCACCCAACCCAGGTGCGGTGGCCTTCTGCAGTGGCGCGGGCAACAGCGCCGTGCCTGAACTCGGGCCCGCGGGCGTCGACACGCTGGTCACGGGAGAATTACGCGAAGAGTGGTTCAACCGGGCCCAGGAGGAGAAATTGAATCTCTACCTCTGCGGCCATTACGCGACGGAAGTCCACGGGGTCAAAGCCCTCGCCGCCGAGCTCGCCCGCAAGTTCAAACTCCCTTGGACGTTTATCGGGACCGACAACCCACTTTGAGTTCTCCCGCCACGCGGTGCCGCCCTCAGTGAATTGCCTTTTCTGACTCCCCCACTTCTGAATCATCCCTCTCCATGAAAAAGATCGCCGTCCTCAATGGTCCCAACCTCGACCGCCTTGGCAAGCGCGAGCCGGAGATTTACGGGAAAGCCACCCTCGCCGACCTCGAAAAGGCGCTGCGGGCGGAGTTTGGCGCGGCAGCCGAACTCGAGTTTTTTCAGTCGAACCACGAAGGGGCGCTGATCGACAAGATCGCCGCGCTGACTGACGCGAAGTTCTCGGGCATCGTGATCAACGGTGGCGCGTTCACCCACACAAGCGTGGCCCTGCGCGACGCGCTGCTCGGCGCCCACCTGCCGACCATCGAAGTGCACATCTCGAATATCTACAAACGCGAGGAGTTCCGGCACAAGTCGCTAACCGCGCCCGCGTGCATTGCCGTCATCACCGGCCTGGGCCTCGAAGGTTACCATGCGGCCATCCGTTTCCTGCTGAAGAGCTGATCCGATGGGCGACAATTACTGGCTGGTCTGCCACACCAAGCCGCGGTGTGAGAAAAAATTTGCCGCGCTCCTCACGGCGGAAAAATTTGAGCACTATCTCCCGCTCGTCCAGAGCGTGCGCCGCTACGCCCAACAGACGAAGAAATTCACCAAGCCGCTTTTTCCCGGCTATGTGTTCGCCCAAGTCCCCACCGAGAGCAAGGCGCGCATCTATCAGCAGGAACTGATCGCGCGGGCCATCATCGTCGAGGACGAGGAAAAATTCCTGCGACAGCTGGCCGACGTGAAAGCCATCGTCGCCTCGGGCTTCGAACTCAGCGTGCTGCCGCTCCTCACCAAGGGCCGCCGGGTCAAGATCGTCGGCGGGCCGTTACACGGGCTGGAGGGTTTCGTCGACAACCCCGCGAATCCCCAAGGCATCGTGCTCTCGGTCGACGTGCTCCAACAGGGTCTCCTCGTCAAAGTACCGATCGACTATCTGCAGGTGCTGCCCTGACGGCGTGACGCGCCGCGTGAAGGGCTTAAGGGTCAAGTTTAAGGATGCCGCACTAAAGCCGTCGGAGTCTTCAGAATAGCGCCGGGCTCTGACCGGCGTTCAACTTCAAGAAGAAATCCGAACCATCGAAACGCGGGTGGGAGCCCCGTGCTACTTCAAGAGCCACGCGCCGAGGTGCAGCGTCGCGCACGCGGCGAGCGCGGCAGCGCTGTCGTCGATCACCACCCCCCACCCTCCGGGCAGATCTTGCAGGCGCGTTATGCCAAAAGGCTTTAAGATATCGAAGAGCCGAAACAGCCCGAATCCCGCCAAGAATACCTGCCAGGACGCCCAGTGGCCCGGCAGCGTCGACCAACCCAAAAAACACAGCGGCATCGCGACGAATTCATCGAGGATGATGGCGCCAGGATCTTTTTGCCCGAGGCGAAGCTCCGCCTCGCCACAAAGCCCCACGGCCAGCCAGCCCGCCGCCGCGCTGATCACCAGCGCCGGCCCAAGGCTGAGGCGTTGAAAGAACAGTGCGAAATACAGCAGTCCCGCGAGCGAACCCCACGTGCCGGGCGCGGGCAATTTGCGGCCGAGTGGACCCAGCGTGGCGCAGCCCACGACCAGTCTGGTCGGCAGCCCGCGGGGCCAGAGCGGCTGCGACAGACGCATGGCGACTCAGCTGAACAGGACCCGACCGTGCCGGCGAAAATACGTCACGCCCGAGGTAATCGTCAGCACGGCCGACAGCACAAAAAGCGTCATCCCGATCATTCGAACGGTGGTGACCCAAGAGCGATCTTCCCCGCCGAACAATTCGGGATAGTCGCCGGAGAGCATGCGCGCGCCCATCAGCCACCCGATGGCGTTCAACTGCACAAAGGTCTTCACCTTGCCCCCCGCGTCCGCCTCGACGACCTGCCCCTTCGTGGCGACGGCCATGCGGAGGCCGGAAATCGCGAACTCCCGGCACAAAATGCAGAGCAGCAAGATCACCGCGATCAGGCTGTGGCCTTGGAAATAGTCGCCGTTCACCAGGGCGATCATCACGCCAATCACCAGGACCTTGTCGATGACCGCATCCATGAACCGGCCAAACGCGGAGACTTCACCCCGGTCCCGCGCGATTTTGCCGTCGAGCCAGTCGGTCAAGGCCGCCGCGATAAAAAGCCAGAAGGCCGCCGTCGCCGCCCACTGGAATTCAGCGTACATTAGGGTGACGACGATGAACATCAGCGGCACGCGCGAAATGGTCAACAGGTTGGGCAGGCTCATGTTCTTGGGCTGAATGACATCTGAAAACATGGGCCGTTGCAACGAACGCAAGCGCGGACCGCCGCCCCCCCCATTTTCACCCAAAAAAACGCCATCGCCACGCCCGGCCCGGTCGTGTTCGATTTCCCCACCCTGTCCATGCGCCATTGCATCTATCCCGGAACCTTTGACCCCATCACCTACGGGCATCTCGACGTGCTTTCCCGCGCCGCCCGGCTGTTTGACAAGGTCACGGTGGCCGTCGCCGAAAGCGCCGGCAAAGACCCGCTGTTCAGTCCCGAGGAACGAATGGACATGATCCGCCCCAATGTGGCGAATCTGCCGCACGTGACGGTCACGATTTTTAGCGGCCTGCTGGTGGAGTTTTGCATGGCGCACAAGGCCGACGCCATCATCCGCGGCCTGCGCGCCCTGTCCGATTTCGAATTCGAATTCAACATGGCGCTGATGAACCGGCACCTCGAACCCAAGTTGGAAACCCTGTTCGTCATGCCCAATGAGCAGTTCAGCTACACGAGTTCCACGCTCGTCAAGCAGGTCGCCAAATATGGCGGCGACATAAAACATTTTGTGCCGCCAAACGTGGCCCAGGCGCTCAACGCCGCCTTTGGACGAGTTCCAATGAAGTGAGAAGTTCGTCCGGCCCGATTCATCGGCGCAGTCCACGCGGACCAACCGACCCGTCAGGAAATTTCGGGAAAGTTGCTCGTTTTCATTCCCGGACGGCGGGATATTTTTTGTCACCTTTCGCACATGGCCGCGTCTACTCGAACTACTTGGCAACGAAGGTTGAGCTTCCCGTCAGGTTGAAAAGCGCGCCGGTTTGATATTCCCCTCCCCCTCCATCCCCGATCATGGCCAAATCCAATAGTTACGGTGGTCTCATCTTCCTCGCGTTAATCGTCGCTGCCGCCGGGGGTGGCAGTTGGTATTATTTCTTCGGCCGTCCGCCGAAGGAGCCGGAATATTCGACGGTGAAAGTTAACCGTGGCTCGGTGATTCAAACCATCACCGCCACCGGCAACCTCCAGACCACGTCCCAGGTTACCATCAGCAGTCAGGTGTCCGGCAACGTTATCGCCATCAACGCGGACTTCAACGGCATCGTCAAAAAAGGGCAGTGGCTCCTGAAAATCGATCCCTCCACCTACGTCCAAAAACTCAAGCAGGCCAAAGCCGATCTCGAGGCGGCGACCGCAAACACCATCAAAGTCCGCGGCGACGCCGCCCGCACGAAGGAACTCTTTGGCAAAAACCTGGTTTCGCAATCGGACAATGACTCCGCGATCGCCACGCTGGCCCAGTCCGAATCCACCCTCGTGAGTCGTCAGGCGGCCCTCGAAAACGCCCAGACCGATCTCAATCGCTGCATCATTTATTCGCCGATCGATGGCGTCGTCCTCAATCGCACGATCGACGTCGGCGCCACCGTCAATGTGAACCAATCCGCCGTTTCCCTCTACACGCTCATCAATGACCTCACCAAGCTGCAGATCAGCGCGGACGTTTCCGAGGCGGATATCGGCGCGGTCAAGGAAGGCCAGGTCGTGCGGTTCTCGGTGGACGCCTATCTCAACCGGCCTTTCCAAGGCACCGTCGCCCAAGTGCGCAACTATGCGAAGAACAGCAGCGGCGTCGTCACGTTTTCGGTCATCATCGAAGTCGATAATTCCAACCTCCTTTTAAAGCCCGGCATGACCGCAACGGCCAATATCATCATCACCGAGCGCCCCAACGTGCTGACGGTGGCTAACAATGCCCTGCGCGTGCGGATTCCCACGGATTTGCTGCCCAAGACACCGCTCGTCGCGACCGTTGCCCCGCCGAAAAAAGAGACTCCGGCTCCAATGACCGACGAAGAGCGGCGCGCCGCGATGCGCGAAGTTTTTGCCGAGGCCGGCTTCGTCATGGGCACGCCCCCAACGCCTGAAATTCTGGAAAAGGCCAAGAAACTCGCCGCCGCCAAGGGCCTCGACGCCGACGCCGTGGCGCAACAGCTGGCTCGAATGGGTAATCGCGGCGGCGGTGGCGGGAATGGTGGCGGGGGCCGGGGTGGCCGCGGTGGCGCCGGAGCAGGAACAGGAGTTGCCACCGGAGCGGGAGTAAATGTCAGCAATCAACCCCGTACGCTCTACAAGTTGGTGACCGACCAAACCGGCAAGAAGTCACCGGTCCCGGTCCTCGTACATCTGAGTATTTCTGATGGTTCCATAACGCAGATTTTGGATGGACTGGAAGAAGGCGACGTCATGGTGACATATGTCACTCTGCCCGGCGCCACACCGGCGGCGATGCCCGGTGGTCCTCCGGGCCAGACCGGCAATCCTTTCCAACAAAACCAGCGGGGCGGCTCCGGCGGATTTGGCGGCGGCCGCGGCTTTGGCGGCTAAACGGATCGCGTCACTGCGCACCTTTTCCATTCGCATGTCTGCCGTCGTCAAAATCGAGGACATCCATAAGATTTACGAGTCAGGCGAAGTGCCCGTGCACGCGGTTCGTGGCGTTTCCCTGGAGATTCACCAGCAGGAATTCGTCGCGCTCATGGGCGCGAGCGGCTCCGGTAAATCCACCTTGATGAATCTCCTCGGCTGTCTCGATCGCCCCACCCGCGGCAGCTATCTCCTCGACGGCGTCGATATTTCGCGGTTGGACAAAAACGAGCTCGCCGACATCCGAAACAAAAAATTGGGGTTCGTGTTTCAGGGCTTCAACCTGCTGGCCCGCACCACCGCCGTCGAAAATGTCGAACTCCCCTGCCTCTACGGGAAACAGCGCATGTCCGCCAAGGCGATGCGCGAACGGGCGATGCACTGTCTGGAGATCGTCGGGCTCTCGAATCGCGCCGATCACATGCCCAACCAGCTTTCGGGCGGACAGCAGCAACGCGTCGCGATCGCCCGCGCGCTGGTCAACGAACCGCAGTTGCTCCTCGCTGACGAACCGACCGGCAATTTGGACAGCAAGACCTCGATCGAGGTCATGGGCGTATTTCAAAAACTCAACGACCAGGGCATTACCATCGTGATGGTCACCCACGAGCTCGACGTGGCCCATTACTGCAAGCGCTACTTAATCCTCCGCGACGGCGTCGTGGTCCGCGACGAAGCCACGCTGGATCGCAGCATTGCCAACGTCGAGCTGGCCAAACTCAAGCAAGCGGAAACTGCGGCTAAGCTCCTCGGCGCCGGTTCAACCGCGGCCTAAAGCCCGCGAAACTCTCGAATCCGATGCGCTTTTTTATCACTCTGCGAATGGCCTTGCGCGCGCTGCGTCGCAATACGATGCGCTCCATCCTGACGGCCCTGGGCATCATCATCGGCGTCGCGGCCGTCATCGCGATGGTCAGCATCGGCAACGGGGCCAAGGCCCAGGTCCAGGCCGCGATCGCAAGTCTTGGTGACAACCTCGTGCTCGTCGGTCCGGGCAACCAACTTCAAGGCGGCGGCGTGCGCGGCGGTGCCGGCGCCGCGACCACCCTCCTGCCGACCGATGCGGAGGCCATCAAGGCCAGCTTCATCGATTCGGCCGAGGGTAAGGACAATAGCGTGGCCGCCGTCAGCCCCTTGGTCGTCGCCCGCGGCCAGATTTTGGCCAACGGGTTGAACTGGGCCACGAACATCTTTGGCGTGTCGCCTGACTATCCCCTGATCCGGAGTTGGCGGGTGGCCGAGGGCGTGTTCTTCGAAGATGCCGAGGTGGCGTCCTCCGCCAAGGTGGCCGTGGTCGGCAAGACCGTCGTCGATAATCTATTTCCGGACAGCGAACCCGCCAGCGTCATCGGTCAAAGTATCCGCGTCTACGGCCAGGGTGGTGGCGGTGGCGGTGGCGGCGGCGGAAGCGGCGGGACGCCCTTCCGGATCATTGGCATCATGGCCTCCAAGGGCTATAACGCCAATCAGGATCAGGACGACGTCATCTTCATCCCCTACACGAGCCACATGAAGCGCATCTCGCGACGGATCTTCGTGGCCCAAATCTTCGTTCAGGCGAAAACCGAGGAATTGATCGAAAAAGTGAAGACCGACGTCACGGACCTACTGACCCAACGGCATAACGGAACCGTCGACTTCACGGTGCAGGACCAGGCCGATATCACCGCGGCGCGTACGGCCTCGACCGATGCCATGACGTATCTCCTCGGCGCGATCGCCGGAGTTTCCCTACTCGTCGGCGGGATCGGCATCATGAATATCATGCTGGTGTCCGTCACCGAGCGCACCCGCGAAATCGGCATCCGCATGGCGCTCGGCGCTCACGGCAGCGATGTCCTGACCCAATTCCTCATCGAGGCGATCGCCCTGAGTTCCCTGGGCGGCCTCGTCGGTGTAGCCCTCGGCATCGGCGGGTCGGTCATGCTGGGCAATTACAAGCACTGGCCGGTCGAGCCTTCCACCACCGCCATGGTCATCGCCGTGGGCTTCAGCGCGGCCGTGGGGGTCTTTTTTGGCTACTATCCCGCCCGCAAGGCGGCTCAACTCGATCCCATCGAGGCGCTGCGCTACGAGTAGGCGCTGGCCGCGGCCACCGGGCGGCACGTGCCGGCAGATTTTTTTGGCTCGGATGGCGACGCCGCGACTGGCTCACTTTTCGTCCTGAGCTTTCTCCTCATGCGGCTTCGTGTTTCCCTTGCCTTCCTCCTCGTCGCGTTAGCGGGGGTCGAGGCTGCCCCGGAATCGTCGCCTTCCGCGCTCAGCGCCGCCGTGGCCCTCTTCAAGGAGAAGCAGTACCCCGCCGCTCGCGCCGCCCTCGAGAATATCGTCGCCGCCGAACCAAAAAACGCCGCGGCCTGCTACTACCTCGGGCGCACTTTGGAGCTTCGCGCCGTCCCCGACGCCCTTGCCGACGCCCTGCGTTGGTATGAACAAACCCTCGCGCTCGAGCCCAACAACACGATCTATCTCGCCCGTTACGGCGGGGCTTCACTGCAGTTCGCCTCGCGCACCTCGTCGCTTTCCGCCGCCCGGAAAGGCCGCGACGCCTTGGAAAAAGCGCTGACGCTCAATCCCGATGACCTCGACGCCCGCGAGGGCCTGATGCAATTCTATCAACGCGCCCCCTGGCCGTTGGGCAGCAGCGCCAAGGCCGCCGCCCAACTTGAGGAGATCCGGCGCCGCGATCCGACCCGCGCCACGACCCTCAGCATCCTGAATCGCGCCAACGCGAAAGATTACGAAGGCGCGTTTCAGCTCTGTGACGAAGTGTTGGCCCAAAATCCCGACAACTACGTGGCCCTCTACCACTACGGCCGAACCGCCGACGTCTGCGGCAAAAATCTCGCACGCGGCCTCGCCAGCCTCCAACGGTGCCTCGCGCTCCCGCCTCCCAGCCCCGCCTCACCTTCGCATGCCGACGTGTGGCGTCACATTGGGAACCTCGAGGCACGGCAGCAGCACGTCAGCGCCGCTCGCGACGCCTATGAATCCGCGCTTCGGCTCGATCCCGGCAACAAGCAGGCCGCCGACGCCCTAGGGCGTTTAACGCCTTAGCCTTTGCTCGCAGTTCCGGCCTTTAGGAGGAAGGATTGAGTCGCTCGAATTCCGCCTAAAGGCGGAACTGCGAACCGAGCGGGCAGCGTTCGCCCCACGCCATGGCTATCTCGTCACTTGTCACGCGTCACCGCGCGCTTCACGTTCAGCGCTCATGGCTGCCTCGCCGATCGTGGAATTCAAGGACGTCACCAAGCGCTACGGCGAAGGGCCCGTCGTGCTTGATCGCGTGTCCTTCACGGCCCAGTCCGGCGACTTCATCGGGCTGATTGGCCCGAGCGGCTGCGGGAAATCGACGCTCCTCCGGCTGCTCGCCGGCCTGAGCCCGCTCAACGAGGGCTCGCTCAGGGTCGAGGGGACCACGCCCGATGCCGCCGCCGCGAAACTCGCCTTTGTCTTTCAGGAGCCGACGCTCCTGCCCTGGCTATCGGTCGCCGGCAACGTCGAGGTACCACAACGGCTCCATCGCATCGGGACCGCCGAACGCCTCGCCACCCGCAATCGCGTGCTCGAACTGGTCCGGCTGGCGGAAAAAGCCGATGCGTATCCGCGCCAACTGTCGGGTGGACAGAAGATGCGCGTTTCCCTGGCCCGCGCCCTGGCGCTGGCCCCCAAAGTCATGTTGCTTGACGAGCCCTTTGGCGCGCTCGACGAAACGACGCGTGAGCACCTCAACGAGGAACTGCTCGCGATCCGCCAGCAGGAGGCGTGGACCGCCTTCTTTGTCACCCATTCCGTCGCCGAAGCGGTATTTCTCTCCAACCGCATCCTGGTGATGTCGGCCAACCCGGGTCGCATTCACACGGAGATCGCCGTCCCGCTGCCCTACCCGCGCACGGCGGAAACGCGGCTCTCATCCGAATACCAAAGCCTCGTGGCGGCCGTCTCCCGCGTGCTGCGCTCCGTGGAAACAGTCGGAGCCTGATCCTGCCATCATGACCAGGAAACTAAATACCGTTCTCTTTCCCGCGCTCACGGGGGCAGTCGTGCTCGCGCTCTGGTACGGCCTGCACTTCTTCCTCTCCGAAGACCGCCGCTTCCTCCTGCCCACGCCCGGCGCCGTCCTCGCAGCCTTGCGCGACAACGCGCCTTTTCTCGCCCGGGCCGCTTGGAACACGTCGCAGGGCGCGCTCCTCGGCTTTGCGCTCGCGGTCTTCGTCAGTTTCACGCTGGCGTTGCTCCTCTCGCTCTCGCCCATCGTGCGCGCGAGTCTTTACCCCTACCTCATGGCGCTACAGCTGACGCCGCTGCCGATCCTCGCGCCCATCTGCGTGATTTGGGTCGGAGCCGGCATCAACAGCGTCGCGCTGCTCACGTTCGCCATCGCGTTCTTTCCACTCGTCGTGAACACGACGCAGGGACTCATTTCGACCGACCGCAACCTGGTGGAACTCTTTCGCCTCTACCGCGCGAGCCGCTGGCAACAGTTGTTCCTCCTCCGTGTGCCCTCGGCCCTCCCGTACTTTTTCACGGGTTTGCGGATTGCGGCCACCCTCGCGCCCATTGGTGCCGTGGTCGCGGACATGAATGCGGGCTCTTCGGCGGGTGACGGCGGTGGACTGGGATTTCAGGCGATCATTTATTCGAGTCAGGCCAAGTATCCCGCCCTCTATGCCACGGCCGCGACCACCTGTCTGCTTGGATTTGTTTTTAACGCCGTGATCGTCATCGTGGCGCGATACTCCCTGCAAAACTGGCACGACTCGTACGAACGCCCCGATAAATAACCACCCTTCGAATAATCGCTCCCTCGTTTGTAGTCCCGGCTTCAGCCGGAACGATTGATCCCGGCGCCGCCCAAAGGCAGAATGACCAGCCAGGCCTGGCCCAGCGACAGTTCAAATAATACCGATGAAACTCACCCGATTCCTCCTTTCCCTCGTTCTGAGCGGTCTGGTGTTGCAAGTTCACGCCGCGGACAAGCCTCCCTTCAAGCTGACCGTTCAACTCGACTGGGTCGCCGAACCGGAGCACGGCGGATTTTATCAGGCCCAGGCCCGCGGCTTTTTCAAAGCCGAGGGCCTCGACGTCACGCTCATCCCCGGCGGGCCGGGCGCGGTCGTCAAGGAAAGCGTCGCCACCGGGAAAGCCGACGTGGGCCAGGCTGACAGCATCGGCACCCTGCTCCAGCAGGCCGAGGGCCTGCCCTTCGTCCAGTTCGCCGCGGTCTTTCAGGACGATCCTTCCGGCATCCTCGTCCACGCCGACAGCCCGGTGCGGAAATTCGAAGACCTCCAGGGCAAGACCGTCATCGCCCGACCCGAGTGGCCGTTTCTGCAATTCCTGAAGAAAAAATACGGACTCAAGGTCAACGTCGTCGCCCAAAATTTTTCCGTCGCCGCGTTTCTCAGCAACCCCGGCGCCCTGCAGCAGGGATACTTCATCGCCGAACCCTACCACATCGTGCAGGCTGGCGGCAAAATGCCGCGCTTCCTTTCAACGTGGGACGCGGGCTTCCGCTCCTACGCGGTGCTCATCACCAGCCGGAAGTTTGCGCGCGAACATCCCGCCGAGCTGCGGGCCTTTGTCCGGGCGTATATCCACGGTTGGCGCGACTACCTCGACGGCGATCCCGCGTCGGCCCACGCCGCGTTGAAGAAAGCCAACGCCAACAACACGGATGAATTCATGATGTTTTCCCGCAAAATGATCATCGACGAAAAACTCGTGACTGGCCGGGATCAGGACGGTGGCCCGGCAAAAATCGGCCGGCTCGAACCCGCGCGGTTCGCCACGCAAATCACCCAGTTGGAAGAACTCGGCATCCTGGCGAAAGGCAAAGTCACGCCCGCGACGGCCGTTACCACGGATTTTCTGCCGTAACGACCAGGCCGGCCGGAAACTGGTGCGGCGTAGCGCCGGTCTTCGAGCGGCGTCGGGTTCAGCGAAGGGACGAGGAACAAAACCCGGACGCAAAAAATACTTTTTCATGCTGAACAGGGCGAAAAATCCACGCGGCCGTGAATGTCGAACGTATGGATTCTTCGCCCTGCTCAGAATGACGGCGAATTTGGATTTGAATCCGAATGCTCGTTCATCGCGACCCGCGTCGCCAGCTCACAACCACTTCGCCTTCGCCACGTGGTTCTTTCTTCGGATGCCGGGGCTGATTCACCTCATCGCGTTCGTGTCCTTCTGACGCAGCTCGCGGGCCTCGTCGGCGCTCACGACCTGCTCCCGGTCACGCGCTTTTTCACCTCGGTCTGCGCCGAACTGGGTCCGGCCGCCTACCTCCAGCTTCCGTCGCTCTGCTGGTTCTTTGGCGCCGGGGCATTTCTCCACGTGCTGAGCGCCGGCGGCACCCCGCTCTCCCTGCTGCTCTTTGCCGGCGTCGCCCCCGCTCTCTGCCTCGCGTTGCTTTGGGTCGGCTATCTCGCGCTTTCCTGCGCCGGCCAGATTTTCCTCAATTTTCAATGGGCACTCGCACCGCTCTGGAGATTATCCGAGTCGCCGTGTCTGACCCGGCTGCTCCTCGGCTGGCTCCTCTTTCGCCTGATGTTTCTGGCCGGGGTCGTGAAACTGGCGAGCGGCGATCCTCGCTGGCAGGATCTCAGCGCCCTGACGTTTCACGATGAAACCCAGCCCCTCCCGACCCCGCTCGCGTGGCACGTTCATCAGTTCCCCGCGTGCCCACCGCGCCTCGTGCTTCGGCATGTTCGTGATTGAGCGGCTCGTCTCTTTCTTCCTTTTCGCTCCCCGGACGCTGCGCGACCGCGCCGCCCTCATCATGGCCGCGCTCTTGGCCGCCATCGCGCTCACCGGCAACTACACTTTCTTCAATTTCCTCACCGCCATCCTCTGCCTCCTCCCTTCGACGACGCCCTCTGGCTCCGCCTCCTGCCCCGGCGGCTTCCTCCAGTTTGTCATCTATTAGATGACAAACTGGCCGGGCCGGGGCCGGGGCCGGGGCCGGGGCCGGGGCCGTGGCAGCGGGCGGCGCAGCTTCCGTTGGCAATTTTCGTTTTCGGGGACACTTCGATTGAAATGCTGCCGGTGGTAGGGCGCGGGGCAGCCGAACCGCCGGGATTCGAGGTGCTGGCTTCGGTGGTGGGGCCGTTTCGGTCCTTCAACACCTACGGCCTGTTTGCTTTATGACCAATCCGCGGCCGAGCTTATTTCCAAAAATAGCGATGATGGCCGGGAGTGGAAAACCTGCAAATTCCGCACCCGCGCGGCGACCTCGCGCGGCGCCCCACCTGGGGGGCGCCGCATCAACCGCGCCTCGACCGACAGCTTTGGTTTGCCGCCCTGGGTCCGCCCGAGCAGAATCCCTGGGTCTTGTCTCTCTGCGAACATCTTCTCCGTGGCACGTCTGAGGTGCTCGCGCTCTTCGCGCCCAATCCGTTTCCGACCAAACCGCCCCGGAATATTCGGGTCGTACGTTACGAATACCATTTCACCGAGGCGGCCTCTCGCGCGCGCACCGGCCAGTGGTGGCGCCGGACGCCGCTCGATTTCTACGTGCCTTCCGCTGCCGCTGCGGTGACGCTCTTGTCTGCGCCATGACCGACCCACAACCACCCGCCCGCGATCGCTTTCTTGGTTTGCTGCGCGCGGCAGTCCAAGAGTCCAGCCTCGTAAAACTCACCCTCGGAAAATACCGCGGCGGAGATGCCTCGCTCCAAAACCTGTTTGTGCGACCCGTCGCATTGAAAGCGGGACCGCATCTGGCCTTCGTTTGGCGCCATGCCACCCGCGACGTCACGAAGAACCATGCGCCGGAAACCGCCGTGGTCGAACTCGCGAAGCTCGTGGGTAAAGATTTTCTCGATGCGCACCTTTTTACGGCCACGCAATCCGCCCAATTGGAATGCCAGGCCGACGGGAAAGCGCGATTGCGCGTGAAAACCGCCCCGGCGGACCTGCCGCCTCCAGCACCCGTGAGCCCGGGTCATGATCGCGCCAAACAGCATGCCATTCCCGGTGATGCGCCGTGGCTTCGCGCCCTCGGGATCACCAACGATCGTGGCCAGCCGCGTGAAGGCATGGCCGACAAATTTCGACAAATTCAGAAATTTGCCGAGCTGCTCAGCCATCTCCTCGACGAAGCCCGGCTCGACTCAAACGCCGCCGTATCCGCGCGCCCACCGCTGCAAATTGTCGATATGGCCAGCGGCAAAGGCTACCTCACGTTCGCCCTCGCGGCGCTCCTGGGCGAGCGCGCGATCATTCGCGGGGTCGAGCTGCGCCCTGAACTGGTCGACTTGTGCAACCGGGTCGCGCGCGAGGCTGGTTTCGCTTCCCGTCTCAGCTTTACCTCGGGGTCAATCGACGAAACCCCGCTCGGCACCTGCGACGTGCTCATCGCGCTCCATGCCTGCGACACCGCGACCGACGA
>CANJNJ010000027.1 GCA_947474995.1 Opitutaceae bacterium
CCGCCATCGGCTTCCCGCAAAATGCGGATCTTCTGTTCCGTCGTGTGTCTCTTGCCTTTCATGGTCTGGGCTCTTTTTAGGGCCGCAGACTAACATTACAAGTGGCCCGGATTTCGGGGGATCACCGCAAGGGCGTCCGCGACGATGTCCGCGTCACCCGCCGGCGAATCGTCACGGTCAGAACGGCAAGGGCGCCGAGCAGACCGTAGGTCGCAGGCTCGGGTACCGCGGCTCTGAGTTGGACGTCATCGATGCCGAAACTGAAGTGTTGCTGATTGTCGGTCTCGGCAAAGCGCAGGCGCAGCGTCTCCCCGGGATGAGCGACAAACAAAGCCGTGAGATTGGTCGTGCTCGTGACATAGGTGCCGCCGGTAAGCGGATCCCCGGGATTGGTCTGGAAGATATTGAGCAGCATATCGGCGGTGGCCACGCTGAAGATATTTGCTGTTGTCGTCATAATATCGACGCGCGCCTGCTGATTCGGCGAACCTGTGTAAGTGAGATTGGAGGGGGTGACAAAAGCTACGGCAGAATTAATAATGGTATATTTAAATACCAGACCTGCGGCGGTGACTCCGGCGGGAACCACGAAGTCCTGATAAAGCATGTGCGAGCCCGGTCCCGGCTGATCCGTCATGGCCACGTGGCTGCCCTCCGGAGGAGCTGGGACCGTGAACGTCATCATCGGAGAAAGCGTGCCAGTTTGGAAATACCAATCACCGTTGCCGTTTGCCTCATTCACCACCGTCCAGCCGGTGAGGTTACTCTCGAACCCGGTGTTCACGAGTAGCAAGGTGGACGACTGGACCCCTGCCCCTAGACTGGTGAGGTTACTCTCGAACCCGGTGTTCACGAGTAGTTGGGCTTGAAGCGACGCACCCCCCAGCAGCAGGCCCAAGGCCAGGCCTCTGGCCAGCCGGCTAAAAGGGGGAAAAAGGGCGGGTATTTTCATAAGTCGCGGTAAGGGACCGATTCTCCTCGCAGCCTGGTTTATCGGCCGCGGAGAGTCTCGTCCCAAGGAGCCAGGCAGGCGCTCAACCCGGTAAAGTCGGTGAAGGTAGCCGTATCAATCACAACAGTATGAGGTGTGACGGCACACCGGCAGGGGTTACCTCCAAGGTATTATTGTCACTGCCAACGGTGTTAACCGTAATAATCGCCCCCGTCGTGCTCGTATTTAAATCGGTAATACTACCTTCCCAATAGTTCGTCAAAATACTCACTTTGGTACCAGAAACCGAAACCAACGTTGCCCGAACAGAATTGGCCGCCGCGACCGCGAGAAGCACCAAGGCGATGATGGGGCGCAGGTGGCACCGCCTCGCGTGGGACAGACACGGAATTTTCGTGCGAAGAGATGCTGGATGCATGTATTTTTTAATAGTAGAGCGCCGACTGAGAAAGACCCCAAAATTAATCGGAGGTAATATTCGGAACGGGTGCTGGGGTGTATTGCCACGAATCCACCTTCGTAAACCGCTGCTGTGAGCAAGAAGGGGCCGATCCGACGAGGTCTGCCTGGAATGTCACGGACCGAGGTCCGGCAGAGGGATGGGTCTCGCATCGTGCTCGGGTCACCTTTCAGTGGAGTCGTTCTCGGAGAGAGAACGCACTCCGACTGCATGGTTACGGCTAAGGCATCGCGTAGAGCTCAATCATCCCTTTACCCGTGCAGCCGTTGACGCCGGAGAGCAGCAAGGTGTAGACCCCGGGCTCAAGCTTGAGCTGCAGCGCGGCATCCGTGGAGCCAGGTGGCAAAGGGACTAGGCCCACTAAGCTAAAGGCATCGGAAAGCGCCGGGTCCCAGTTGTCATTGCTGGCCACCGCCACGGGTGAATCTGCCGCAAAGAGCGTGAGTTGCGGATCGCTCATCCAACTGGACAGCCCGTAGGAGCCGAGGTTCGGCCCCAGGCCGCGCACGATAACCGTTTTCGCCGAGTCCGTGATTCGAAAGCCGACATAAAACCCTTTGCCGTCCTTGCCCACCTGTCCTCGAGCCGACAGGCTCGAGATCTCTCTCTCGCCCATCGGGTAGAGCTCGATCATGCCCCAACCCGGGCCAGCCGTGGAGGTCAAATCGATCGTGTAGGGACCTGAACTCGGCCTCAGATCGAGCAGGAATGCGGCTTCCTTCGAGCCAGGTTGGAGAGGGGGGAGGCCCACTGAGGCAAAGGCACGGCTCAGTTCGTCCTGACCACTCCAATCGTCGTTGCCCTCGAGGAATTCGCCGGAGCCGCGGTAGACCTTGACCTGAGGATCGGCGATGAAGCCGGTTATCCCGAGGCCCCCAAGACTAGGGCCAAGCCCTCGAACCATGACGGGATTCTTGTCGGATCCCGCAAAGGCTACCCCCATGGTTAAGGTATCACTTCCGCCGGCACCGGTATAACCGAGTACGGAAAAAGAGGCGAAACGCGAAGGCGGCGTGGTGATAACGACGGGCAAGGTCGGCGTCACCGCACTCGAGGCGCTCGACGGACTGCTGGCTCCGCTATCGTTGCGCGCTGTCACCAAAAAGGTGTACGCGGTGCCGTTGGTCAGTCCCGTCACCGTGATCGGTGGGACGGAGCCCGTTTCTGCTATCCCGGTGCCACCGCCGACCGGCAGAGCGTAAACCGCGTAGCCCGTGATCGCCGCGCCGCCGTTGTTCGTCGGTGCCGTAAAGGTGACGACTACTTGCCCGTTGCCGCTCACGCCACTCACCGCGGTGGGCGCGCCGGGTGTGGTGACCGGCGTCACCGCACTCGAGGCGCTCGATGCACTGCTGGCTCCGCTATCGTTGCGCGCTGTCACTGTAAAGGTGTACGCGGTGCCGTTGGTCAGGTTCGTCACCGCGATGGGTGAAGCGCTGCCCGTGGCGGTCACCGCGGTGCCGCCACCGACCGGCTGAGCGGTTACGGTGTAGCTCGTGATCGCCGCGCCGCCGTTGTTCGTCGGGACCGTAAAGCTGACGACTACTTGCCCGTTGCCGCTCACGCCACTCACCGCGGTGGGCGCGCCGGGTGCGGCGGTGGTCACCACAGCCGGCGGGACCACCGTCACCGGGGCCGCGAGCGAGGTCGCCGTGACCGTGGCCGAGCTACCGCCCGCAGTCGTGATCGTCGCGGTGGAACTTGTCGCCGCCGCCACGCCAGTCACGGTGACCAAGCCCGTGGTGCTGATTCCTACCGTGCCAGAGAGAACGCCGGCTACCCTAACGCTGCCAACCCAGTTGTTGGCCGGATTGTAGTTGCTGATTTGCACCGTAAAACCATCCGCCGTTGCGGTCGGGATTCCAAACGTGGGGTTTGCCGGCGCAGGAGATGCGGTTAATGCGGTGATCGAACTCGCCGTGACGGGTGCTGTGCCACCGACATAGCAGAGGCATCGGGCGTCAGGGCGAAGACTTGAGGGAAGCTGCCGGTGGCTATCGAGGCCGGGATCGTCGCCAATTTGGCCCCATCGACAACTCGCCAGCGGGAAATTTCCCCTTGATTACTTCCGTGAGCATCGCCGATCACGAGGGTGCGACCGTCTGCGGAGAAGGCCAACCCGGCGCAGGCTCCCGTGATCGGGAAGCTGCGAATGACCCGGCGCTGCTGGAGATCCCAAATCTGGACGACGCGGGCCTCGCCAGCGTTCTCCGTAATTGTGGTCGCGCCCATGCCGAGAGGGCGCACGCCGAAGGCGAGGAGGGGTTCCGTCGGAGAAAAAACCGCCCTGCAATAATCGCCGGCGGGCGTCGGCAGCTCGAGCTTCTCGCCCGTTTTTAAGTGATGCAGGGAGAGCTGGCCTTTTTCCCGCGTGCCGACGGCCGCCCAAGCCCCATCCGCGGAGACCGAGATAGATGACACTTCTGCGGGGTAGGGCGCTTTGAGAACCTTTTGCGCGTCGCTTTGGCATAATTGCCAGAGATAGCGCCACTCCCAGCCGCGCAAATCGGGTGCGCCCGCCGCGGGGCGCTGCCGATCCAAGAGGACGCGGGCGCGGCCGAGATTATCCTTATCGAGGGCACCCTGGAGCGCATTGATATCGGAGGCGTAGGCGAGGCGTTGGGATTTCTGTTCGCCCAGCCGGGCGACCTCCGCATGTTTTTGCGCCTCCCGCCGGGCCGAGAGGGCGAACACCATGGCCCCGACTGCGACCACCGCGACGACCCCGAGGCCCCGCACCAACCACCGCAGTCGCTGGGCAAACGCGCTCTGCTCCTCCGCCCGCTGACGCTCGGCACCGGCCAAAGCTTTTGCCAGATCCAGCTCGTGCTGGCGCGCGGCTTCTTTCGCCCGCGTTTCCTGCTCGGCGGAATCAATACTGGCCTGCAGGTACGCCATGGCGGCGTCGAAATTGCCTTTGTACTGCCCGGCCCACGAGGCATTCGGCTGGTTCGCTGTCAGCCAAGCCTGCGCAATCGACAACTCCGGCTCGCGGTAGAGTCCGGCCTTCCCGATTTGGTGCAGCTGCGCGGTATCCGCCAGGCGCTGGTAAATCCGCGCGGACTGGGCTTCATCATCGACCCAAGTCCGCAGCTTGTCCCAGACGCGCATGAGACTTTCATGCGAGATATCGATATTGGTGGCCGCCTTGATTTCGGTTTCAGCGGTCGGCATCAAAAAGGTCCGACCCGGAGCACGAAACTCGTCGATCACCTGTTTGATTGTTTCTGGATCATCCGCGATCACCGCGCAGAGATCTTTAAACTTCATCGGCTTGCGGATCCCCCGGCCTTCCTCGACTTTTTCGGTCAGTGTTTTGAAGAGTTTTTCCGTGATCCGGCGATGGCGATCGCTGGGCAAGCTGCTGAAAACCTCCTCCGCATGCTTGGAGAGGGCATCGGTCATCCCGCCGGTCGCCCGATAATCGTCCAAATCCAGCGGTTTGGTTTGATCGCCCGCTTGCCAGTAACTCCACATCCGCATGAGGGCGTGCTGGAGAATCGGCAATTGGTCGGGGTCGTCGCCGATGTCGTTCAACAGCCGCGAGAGCAAACGATCCGCAATCTGCCCGCTGGCCACCCGCACGGGGCCCGTGATGGCTTCTTTGCGCTGGTCGCGATTGAGGCGGGGGATCAAGAACTCCCCCTCGTTCACCGTGTCGGCCAGACGGGGGAATCGGCTGCAATCCCCCAGAAAGTCCGACCGCATGGTGATGATGATGTAGATGGGCAGCTCGCTCTGGGCGGTCGCCTCCAAGAGGAGGTTGACGAAAAACGCGGCTTGTTCATCGGTGGCGTCGTCGCTGTTCCGGAAGCGAAAGATCTCCTCGAACTGGTCGACCACCAGCAGCAAGTTGGACTTTTTCTCTTTGTCGCTTTGGCGCACCGCTTCCAACAAGCCCAAGCCGCTGCGGGTGAGCGTGGCCCTGACCTGAGATATGATTTCGGGCTCGGCCTCATCGTAAAGCCCGGCCTCCACCAGGCTACGCGCCAAATTCGTCAAGGGATCGCCGCCCGGCCGCATCGTCACGCTCTCCCAACTCGAACCGGCACTGGCCATCGTGCCGCTGAGCAACTCGGGCAAGAGGCCCGCGCGGACCAGGGAAGATTTGCCACTGCCGGAGGTGCCGACCACCGCGAGGAAGCGATTTTTGCGCAGGCGGCTCGCCAACTCCGTGATCTGGGTGTCGCGCCCAAAAAACAAATGACTGTCGCTGAAGAGAAAGGGTCTGAGCCCGGGAAAAGGATTCATGATCGTGGACCGATAAAAGGGAACGCTGGCGGGGCCTTAGCTTTTGACCGCTTGCACAAAGGCCGAGAGCAAGGCGGGATCAAAAGCCCCGCCCTTTTGGACGACCACCTCGGCCGCATTGGAGCGGTAACGCTCCTTGCGCGGATCGGTGGGTGGCGTGAGGTAGATCGTTTTCGCCAGGAAGGGTTTTACCCGGCCGTAGCCGGGTGACTTCAATAAATTCATCAGCTGCATGTCGACCCAGGTGCGGACGCAGCTGCCGTAAAAGATCAGAACAGCATCGCAGTGGATCATCTTTTCGACGTGCGCATTTTTTATCTGGATTTCTTCGCCCTCAAACGTCGGCACCATGACCTCCAAACCTTGGTCGAAAAGGTAGTCTTCCACCGCCGCCACGGTCTCAACGTCCACTTGATCAAACATCAGGTAAACGCTGGCGGGACCCTCGGCCTTGGCGGGCAGAGCCAGGGCGGCGGCCGTGGCGGCCGCCCGGAGTTGGGGCCGGAGCCGGTCCACGACGAAGTCCCGGAAATTATCCAAGCTGTCTTCGACGATCTCGGCGCCCGCCTGAGCCTGCGGGTCTTCCTGAAGCTCTTTGATGAAATTAATCTGGCGCGGATCATCGGTGGCCAAAGACTTCGGCATCCAGATGAAGCGCTTCAGGGTGGTCTTGCGCTTGGAAAGGTCCGCGGAGAGGCGGTTCTGCAGGCAAGGAACGGAGCAGTCGTGGTCTTCGGGGATGAAGCCGTATTTTTTCCCGATGAGATGAACGGCGCAATCGGCTTGCTCCAATAGTTTGATGATCTCGGCCTCGAGTTCAGCGCTATTGACGGGGAGTGGGCCCGCCGGGATGACGCGATGCCCGCGCTCGCTCAGTTCCCGTAAAATTTTCTCCCGACCGGCTTCGACGTCGGAGGTGACGGCGGCCAGGAACACGGTCATTCCCTCCGGCTTTGGCGCCTCCGCCTTGGCGCCAATGGGTTGGTCGCTTTGCAGCTGTTTGAGTAAAATGGCAATTTCGGCAGCCAAATCGTAGATGCGGGAGAAGTAGCTTTGCTTGGCCTTCGGGCCGAAGGCTTCATCGTATTCGATGGTCCGGCCGGTTTCCGGGTCGATCTCGTAGAAGTCAAAGCCGAGAATGCTTTGAAAGACATCGGGCAAATGTTCCAAGGCCGCCGCACTCTCGTAAGGGGTTTTCACCACCTTGATGATCCGAGACTTGCCGTTGATGTTGACGCCTTCGCCGCTCTTGGCGGCTTTGTAGAAATCTCCGATCTCTCGCCGGCACCAATCGGACTTCAAATAGCGCGGAGTCAGGACGGAAATCATGATCCGGGCATTCTTAAACTCCTCCACGATTTTTTCATCGTAGATATCGTTTCCCTTGAGTTTCGGATCGCGCCAGATCGTGGGCGATTCGCCCATCAACTGACCGAGCTTCACCCCTAAGACCCGGTGAAATTTGCTGATCCAACCCTTTTCCTCGGCGTCCAGCGGTTGGTCGTCAATATGGGCGTAGCTGATGAAGATATCGTTCATGTGATTACGGGAAACCGCAGGGATCGGAGGACTAACCAGAAGAAAGTTGCCCGCCTGGATCGGGCTCACGCTCTGGGACAACCTGAGAGGAGCGACCGCGCCGGTGGTTGGTTGCTCCTGGGGGGAGTGTTGGGGTGGGGAGCTTGGCGAAAAAGTTCGGCACGAAAATCCGCCGACGTGCGACCTTGATCGAGCAATGCGGTCGACTCGTTGTGGGTTTAGCTCCCGACAATCAACCGTATTCCGTCCAGTGGTTTTTTTTCCGCACTGCGCTAGTTATACCCCCTAATCTGGCCGCTAAAAAATGCACATTAAGACAGGAGGATTGGCGATTTGGCCCGCAGTAAATTACCCTTTGTCGGGTAATTTTTTTCCCTGAGCGCACCGAGTTCGAACCCGCGTGCACCGGGCCGAACCGGCGGTCTTGCGCGGTGGCCTCGATGCCCGGGCGCGCTGGATGGCGCGGGGACGGCGGAAGGTTAGACGCCCCGTGCGATCGATCCGCCGCAGCTAGGTCTCCCGCAAAGCAGAAGCCGGGCGAGTCTGGGGGATAGAGCGAATTTCATCGGAGTGGTACCGCTTGCTGCAGTCGTGTACACTTTTCTTCAGGATTGCGGGTTTGAACGCTTCGTCGACTTTCAGCCAGCGCTGCCCGTAGGCGTCGGGAAATCCCGTTTCGACCATGGCCGGGCGGAGGAAAACCGAAGGGCTCGATCTCGGATTGTGCTCCTGTGCAAATGGCTTGGGATCCAAACCGCCGGAATCTTACAGGAGACAAAACCGAGGACAGGCGGAGGAAAACGGATGGGCTCGATCTCGGCCGTGGTCTCGGATTGCTCTCCGGTAAAAAATGCCTGGGGCCCAAACCCCGGAAATTTTACAGGAGGTCGAACCGAGGACGGGCGGAGGAAATGGGAATGGATCGATCTCGGAATTGTCCTCGGATTGTCCTCCTGTAAAAAGGGCTTGGGCCAGTCCGACAGGGTCACGTCAGGACATAGGACACTGGCTGGATCGCACAGCGGCTGCAGCTGGGCGCCGCAAGCGGATTGGCCTCACCCCGGCCTCGTTTCCGCTGGGGCGGCGGGGGTCGGCCGTAGGTTTGTCCTATACCAGCCTCCTCGAACGATCCCGACGGGAGCCGGGTGCGGCTCCTGGCCAAGCTCAGCAAAGCGCGCGAGAAACTCGCAGCGGCCAAAATTGCGGCGACGATCGACCTCGTCGAAGGCATGGTGGCGCAGGGCGAGAAGGTAATCGTGTTCTCCTGCTTTGACCGGCCGGTGAAGGCATTCGCGAAACACTTTGGCGAACGCAGCGTCCTGCTTACCGGCGCGACACCATCCGCGAAGCGTCAGGGCCTCGTTGACCGGTTCCAGACGGAGGAGGAGGTGCGGGTGTTTGTCGCCAACATCGTGGCGGGCGGCATCGGCCTGAATCTCACGGCAGCCCGGCAGGTGGTGTTCAACGACCTCGATTGGGTGCCGGCGAACCACTGGCAGGCTGAGGATCGCGCCTATCGCATCGGCCAGACTGCTTCGGTGACGGTGCACTACCTGGTGGCCAAGGGAACGATCGACGAGTTCGTCAGCCACTTGCTCGAGGTGAAGTCGGCACTGGCGCGGGCCGTGGTTGATGGAGCGGCACTGTCACCGGCGGCGACGCGTGATGTGCTCGCGGAATTGGAGCGGATGGCGGCAGCGCTCTCGCTGAAGCTGGAAGACCGGGACGTGCCGTTAACCGACGACGAGTGGGTCGCGGCGTTGCTGTCGGAAGTCGAAAAGGACGCAGCCGAGGCGCCCACCGCTCCCGCGCCGCGGCCCGTGGTCAGCCGCGAAGCGCTGCTCGCCCTGGCGCACGTGTTGACCCGACCGAAGGCGCGCAGCTTTCGCGTGCCGAGCTCAACGAATCCAGCGCAACACTACACGCTTACCTACGAAGGTGGGGAGGCGACCTGTAGCTGTCCGGGGTTCGAATACCGCGGAATGTGCCGGCACGCACGGGAACTGAAGGAGGCGATGGTGGAGAATCGCGTCGTGTGATTGCGGGGATACGCGCTGGCTCTTCAGGGAGAGGCCTTCACATCCGCACGCTGCAAAAGATCGAGGCTGGTCAGACGAATATTCTGATTGCGACCGCCATGAGGCTACGGGCCGCACTCGGCTGCGACTGGGACCGGCTGCTGTAGGGGCGGATCGCTTCGGCGAGATTCGCTGAACGGCACGCACGGCAGCGGTGACATCGCTTTTCCTCAAAAAATCTCCGCGGGGTGACTCGTCCGCCTCCGTTGCCGCTGGCACTCAAGGGCCTCCCCCCCCCCCGCCCATTGGCCCAAAAAGGGCACGCGTTTGGGTGCGCCGTGGGTGCAGATTTAAGTCTACCTCTGCAGAAGGCTCCCCGTGGGGGCATTTTTTCTCCTATGAGAAAATATCGGAAGCGGAAAACATAACGGAATCCTAACGCTCGGGACCGCCTTAAACCGCCAGCTTCCGAAGCTAGGCCTCGTTGGCGATAGGGTCGAAAGGGATGCCCCGTTTGTTTATTTTAATCCGGGGGCAGCCCTTTTTTTCCGCACCGAGCGCAGGAGGGCTTTTCGATTCGTGTAGCCGCCGATTCGATCCATGAGCTGGTCGACGGTTAGGAGCGCCTGGATACTAGGATTTGCCGAGGTTGAGGTCACGTAGTGGCTGAAATTGCCTTGGGAACAAAATATCAGAGAATTCCCGGCGACGGAGGTCTATGTGAAAAAAAAGTGAGTTTTCCCGGTGCGCCGGTGAGACAGCTCGGTCTGTGACGGGCGCCGCCGTAGGGCCGTAGGCTGGCAACCCGTGACGCCGGAGCGCCTGAGCGCATCGGGTCCCTTTGGTGCTTTGTTCTCGTAGGTGTGAGCGCGGTGAGTGACGATGCTGCATCACTTTACCCCAGTCTGACAGCGCGCCGCCGACGGCTCGCGGCGCCGTCTTCGTAAGTTATGCCCGTGAGGATACGGACGCGGCGCGGCGGATCGCGGAGGCCCTCCGTAGCCACGGGGTCGAGGTGTGGTTCGACCAGAACGAGCTGCGCGGTGGCGATGCGTGGGATGGGAAGATTCGGAAACAGATCAACGACTGCGCGCTCTTTCTGCCCATCGTTTCGCAACGCACTCAGGAGCGGTTGGAAGGTTACTTTCGGCTTGAATGGAAACTGGCGGCCAATCGTTCGCACACGATGGCGGAGGAGAAGGCGTTTCTGTTGCCCGTCGTGATCGATGCGACTCGCGATGCCGAAGGGAAAGTCCCGACCGAGTTCCGCTCCGTACAGTGGACGAAACTCCCCGGCGGCGAATCCTCGACGGGATTCGTGACCCACGTGCAACAACTGCTGGGCGGGACGATCGCGCCGGTCGCCGCCGCCGTGCACGCTTCATCGCAGACGAGCGCACCAACTCAGGCTCCTCGGTCTGAATTGCTACGTTGGGTTAGCGCCGCGTTAAGTGTCGCCGTGGTCGCACTCGTGGCCTTCGTGCTGCTGCGGCCGAGCAGCAAGGACGCCGCTCCTGCCCCAAAGCCGGTCGCAGAAACCAAACCTGCTCCGCCCTTGCTTCCTGCTCCCGCGGTTCCTCGCGCGACAGGTTCGGCACTACCCGCCCCGGCGAACAAATCCATCGCGGTGCTCGCGTTTTCGAATTTCGGGGGCGACAAGGAGAATGAATATTTTTCCGACGGCATCACGGAGGAGTTGCTCAACGTGCTCGCCAAGGTGCCGGGATTGCGCGTCGCGGCGCGGACGTCGGCGTTCTATTTCAAGGACAAGAACGTGCCGATTCCCGAGATCGCGCAAAAGCTCAACGTCGCCTACGTCGTCGAGGGCAGCGTGCAGAAATCCGGCACGCGCGTGAAAATCACCGCGCAGCTCATCAAGGCGTCGGACGGGTTTCACGTGTGGTCGGACACGTTCACGCGGGAGCTGAAGGACGTCTTTGCGATGCAGGACGAAATCGCCGGGCTCATCGCGAAAAATCTCCAGCTCACGCTTGGGGATGCGCCGCGCGTGGCGAAGACCGTCAATCCCGAGGCGCACCGGCTCGTGCTGGAAGGGCGCTACTTTTTGAATCAGCGCAACGATGAGGCATTCGCGCGGGCCGAAGTAGCCTTCAAACGGGCACTCGAAATTGATCCCGAGTTTGCCGAGGCGCATGCCGGTTTGGCGGCAGTTTTGGGTGTTCGTGGCTGGTATCGCCTCATGGCAGGAAATAGGGCGTCAGCGGAGGCGGATTTTGCCCGCGCCAAGGAAGAAGTGCGCCGGGCGCAGGCGTTGAATCCTGAACTGGCGGAGCCGAGCGCCATCCTTGGCATCGTGCTGATGAACGAATTAAAATTTAACGAGTCGGAGCGGCAATTTACCCAGGCGCTCGCGTTGAATCCGAACGATGCCAGCGTGCGACACTTTTATTCCAATCTGCTGGGCTCCCAAGGGCGTCTTGACGAAGCCGTGAAGGAAATCGAGCGCTCCCTGAGCCTCGATCCGCTTTCGCCCAATGCGCATTGGTCAAAGGCGACTTACTTCGGGTATGCCGGACGCGTGCAAGAGGCGCTCGATGCAACCGACCTCGCGCTCGCGTTGCGTCCGGGACACCCGGACATTTTGAGTTTGCGTGCGCTGGCGCTTTGGAAGTTAGGCCGCCGTGACGAGGCGATCGCGACCGCGCGCGCGGTCGGCCGCGACTTGACCGCGCAACCGAGATGGAACGCGGATCCCCACGCCATTTACGTGCTGCGCCTGGCTGGCCTGCAATCCGAAGTCGAAGCATATGCCGACCGAGCGTTGGCGAATGTGCCGAAGGACGACGTCCGCTATGGGATGACGCTGGTGGCACTCGGGCGCGGCAAAGAAGCGCTATCATATATACGAACGCTTAACGCCTCCACTTTAACGATTCTCTATTGGGCCCCGATGTGGGATTCGTTGCGAGATGACGTCCAGTTTCAACGGTGGATCGTGACGATCGGCCGCGGCGCGGAATACCAAGTCGCGCGCGAGACGCAGGCGCGGATGCTGAAGGAACAGGCGGCGAAGAAATAAGGCGAAGGGCCAGTCCGAAGGGGTCATGTCAGGACATAGGACAAATCTACGGCCGACCCCGGCCGCCCCAGCGGAAACGAGGCCGGGGTGAGGCCAATCCGCTTGCGGCGCCCAGCTGCAGCCGCTGTGCGATCCAGCCAGTGTCCTGACGTGACCCCGTCTGGCTGCTCCTAGATCCAGATCCTTTGCCTGATCCCGGCTCAGACCCACACGCCACGGCGTGATACCGTCCGATCCGCTGCTCAGCCCGCGATCCGATGCACCGTCCACCAGAGGCCGAATCCGGCGATCGCGACGGAGGCCGGCACGGCGACCAGCTTCCGGTAAAGGTCTTCGCGCCGCAGCCAGCGCGTCGCGAGCCAAGCAAGGCTGATAACGGCGATCTGGCCGAACTCGACTCCAAGGTTGAACCCAAGCAGCCCGACCATCAGCGAGGTCGCAGGGAGATTCAATCCCTGGAGGGCGCCCGCGAAGCCGAGACCATGAACGAGGCCGAAGACAAACACCACAGCCAGTCGCCTGGGCGAATACTTCGGCCGGAAAATATTCTCCAACGCGATCACCGCGATGCTGGCGGCAATCACCGGCTCGACCACGGCACCCGGGATGGACACCCGGCCCAGCGTCGCGAGACCGAGCGTCAGCGTATGGGCCACGGTGAAGGTCGTGACCTGCAGGAGCAGCGGTCGCCATTGTCGGCTCAGGAGAAACAGGCCGAGGACGAAGAGCATGTGATCCCACCCGAGCGGGATGACGTGTACGAAGCCCTGCCGGATGAAATCGACGAACGTCTCCCACCTACCACCCGAGACGCCGACCGACCCGGCCACCGGCGTCGTGGCAAGGACGCCGCCGAGATTCGTCAGATCGAGCGTGTAGCTCGACTCGCCCGGAAAGAGCACGTTCACCCGCTGCACCTGCTGGGCGCCCACGGTGTTGACCAGCACGATGCTGTACTTGCCTTGGGGACGGGCCTCGATCCGGAACCCGTTCAGGCCGGCCGCCAGTCGCGTCGTCCAGCGCCCGGTCAGAACCACGGGGTCGTCCGGCAGTCGGAGTTCACCGCCGCCAATGCCGGTGAAACGGAATTGAAAGTCCGGCAGGAACTGGCCGGTCGGCTCGAAATAATAGGCCACGGAGTCGGCCGCGAACGTCCGGGCGTGTTCGATCAACTCGGCGCGCCGGCCGGGCGGAAGTTTCTCGAACTCGGCCTGCACGAGGTAGGGCTCGGTGTTCGGATCTGCCGCCGAAAACCGGACATCGATCTCAATCTCGATCCGGGCCTGGCCGTTCAGGTCGAAAAAACCGCGCACCGGAATGTCCGGAATCGGATGCGCTCCCAGACGCGCCATCACTCCGAGGAGCAGCAGGAGCAACGGCCACCGGCCAAGGGTTAACACCGGAAACATGCCGTGGTCCTGTCAGCCGGTCCGGGCTGAGTCAGCAGAATTTTGGCCGCGGCAGCGCGGCGGCGTTCGCGCCGAAAACCATTGGGGAGGGCTCCGCTCGTCAGCAGGCCCCAAATCCACGAGGTAGCGAGCCCGTCGCGAACGGCAGCCCTGCAATCATCGTCGATCTGTTAAATTGACCCGCCCCCGGCGATCCTGGGCCACCTGCCGCTTGCATTCCCCGGGGTACGCCCTAGGGTAATGGTTCTTCCGGGATTAACCCGGAGTTTCCCCTCAAACCCCACGACAGTCCTGAACCATACTATAATGAAAAAAATCATCGCCCTATTTGTTGCCTCCATCATTGCCGCCGGTTCGGCCCAAGCCATGTGCGGTAAGAAGGTCACCGATTCCGGCACGCTCAAATCCTATAACAAGGATTCGAAGTCCATCGTCGTCCAACTCGCCGGCAGCACCGCCGAGATCACCCTCACGCCAAGCACCGAGACCAAGGACGCCACCGGCATGGTTGCGAAGCTCGAAGATCTCATCGGCAAGTCCGTCACGGTCGTCAGCGAGCACAAGAAGGCCGACTCCGTCCAGGAAGTGAAGAAGAGCTAAGACTGCTTCGCCTGGCATTTTCCAACCCGGTGGCCTCGCGCCGCCGGGTTTTTTTGTGCCCGGACGGAGCGATGCGGCTCAGCGCACGATCAGCAGGGCCAGTCCGAAGGGGTCATGTCAGGACATAGGACAAATCTACGGCCGACCCCGGCCGCCCCAGCGGAAACGAGGCCGGGGTGAGGCCAATCCGCTTGCGGCGCCCAGCTGCAGCCGCTGTGCGATCCAGCCAGTGTCCTATGTCCTGACGTGACCCCGTCGGACTGGCCCCACGTCGCCGCCCTGCGCCGTTTGCTGCCACGTGGCGGCCATTCGTTGCGCGTCGAGTGCTTGCCCGACGGTCTTGCGGGTGAGTAAGGCGTCCTCGTCAAAACCGCATCTTGGTATTGCGCTCGCATCGGATGATCCGGTAGTCGAGCGCGTTGCGGAGGAAGTGCGCGCCAATAAGCAAGAAACGGTTAGCTGGCCTTTGTTTCTAACGATATATTAGGCCTGCTGACTCTTGCCATGGTCACGAAAAACGAATGCCCGTCGCCGCCTCGCCCGCCCCTGCCCCGCTGTCATCTAAAAGCCCGTTAGCTTCCGGGCCGGATGCCATCCAGGGATACTATTCCACCGCGAAGATTCCTCGTTGGTGGGTGGCGGCGTTCATCGTATTCGTGACGGCCGCAGTCGTGGGCTTGGGGTATTTTGCGCAAAGCCGGTTTAAGGCGGAGCGGCATGCGGTGGAGGATCAGCTTCGGTCGGTGGCCGAGTTGAAGGTTTCCCAAATGGAAGCATGGTGGAGTGAGCGGCTGGGTGATGCAGCGGCGGTGGCCAATCTGCCTGGGCTAGCAGAGACCCTCACCCAGATGTCGGCAGCACCGGGATCATCGCCACCCCGGCTGCAGGAGATTGACACCTATCTGAACGCAGCCCTGCGCGCATATTCTTACCGAGAATTCCATCTTCTAGATAAATCCCTGCGACGCCTCCGCAGCTATCCGGGGGACCGAGTTTGGGATGGCGTCATGTCCATACCGAATCGCGAAGCGCTCCTCCATGGCAACGGATCGGCGCCAACGTTGATTGAAGATCTGCACCTCGATGAGACCGGCTCGATCTACATGCACTTGCTGGTTCCGGTGCGGACGGCCTCCGGAGACCTCGCAGGAGTGGTGGTGCTCTCAATCGCCTCCGAGTCAGCACTTTTCCCCTTCGTGCAATCTTGGCCGGTGGAAAGCGCCTCCGCCGAGACATTGTTGGTTCGGCGGGACGGTGATTCCGTCTTGTATCTCAATCCTCTGCGCCACCAGCCAGAGGCGGCGATGCGGCTGAGGCTGCCGCTCTCCGACACTAATCTGCTCGCCGCGAAAGTCTTCCGCGCGGCTCCGGGCGTTTGGGTGGCGGGGAACGATTATCGCGGCGTCCCTGTAGTCGGGCTGGCGTATCCTGTGGAGGGCACGTCCTGGATGATGATTTCCAAGGTGGACGAGAGCGAGGCTCACGCGGAGCTGTTGAAGGAATTATGGGAGTGGTCAATTTTGCTGATTCTTATCCTGCTAATCTTGATCTTGTTTGGCCGTGGCTTGCTGAACGTCCGTCAGCGGGATCACATCAATCAGAGGTTGGAGTCCGAGAAGCGGCGCCGCGCCGCGGCGGAGCGGCTGGCCATCGTCATGCGGAATGCCAGCGACGTGATCATCCTCTTCGACGAGTCCATGCGCGTGGTGGAGGCCAACGAGAGTGCCGTCGCGGTTTATGGCCACACGCTGCAAGAGCTTCGGCAGCTGACTGCGCGGGACCTCCGCACCGCGGAGGCAGGCGCAGAAGTGCAGCACGATTTTGCCCTGGCGCAAAGGAATGTGGGGTTGGCCTTTGAAACGATGCACTGCCGAAAGGACGGCACGACCTTCCCAGTGGACGTGCGTTCCAACCCCGTGCTGGTGGATGGTCGCCGGCATGTGTTGTCCGTCATCCGCGACATCACCCTGCAAAAGCAAGCCCGCGAGCAGTTGCTGCGCTTCAATGCAGAACTTGAGGCGAAAGTCTACCTGCGCACGGAAGAACTTTCCGCGCGTAACCGGGAAATTGAGGCGTTGCTCGAATCGATCCCCGACCTGGTGCTCCGAATCCACGTTGACGGCCGGGTGCTGAACTTCCATTCGGCCAAAGGCCAGACGCCTCTCGCCACGCTCGCGTTTGGCCATGAGAGCCCATCGCTGTCTGGGGAGGCATTGTTCCTGCGCGCCACGGCCATCGCGGTAGGCCGCCGTGCCGTGGAACGCGGGTCCATGGTTGCGGAGGAAACCAAGCTGACGCTCGGCGCGAGCATTTTGGATATCGAGGTCCGGGCCTCTCCGATCGGCGCCGAGGGTTTGTTCGTCTTTGTACGTGACGTCACCGAGCGGCGGCGGCTGGAGGACGCCTTGCAGAAATCGCAGGAGCGCTTGGAACTGGCGGCCCGCGCCAGCAATATTGGCATCTGGGACTACGACGTGCTCCGCGGCCAACTTGTGTGGGATAAGGAGATGTTCCGACTATACGGGATGAGCCCCGAGAAGTTCAGCGCGAACTTTGACGACTGGGTGAACGCGCTCCATCCGGACGATCGGCAACGCGGCTCAAAGGAAATCGAGCAAGCACTAGCGGGCGAGGTAGATTTTGATACTGAGTTCCGCGTGGTCTGGCCGGACGGCAGCATCCATCACATCCGGGCCAGGGCTCACGTGAAGCGGGACGCAGCGGGAAATCCCCAGAATATGATGGGGACTAACCGGGATATCACCAGAGAGGTCGAATCGGCGGCAGCTCTGATCCGGAGCGAATCCATTCTGCAGAAGATGTTTCAGGCGACACCGATGGGTTTCCTGCTCGTGGATAACCGCACCGACGCCATCCTGCAATTCAACCGGCGCTTCTGCGAAATCTGGGGCATCGAACATCTCGCTGACGCGATGCTCCGCGGCGAGATGAAGAATAACGATATCATCCCTCATTGTCTGGCGGTGCTCGTGGACGTGCCGGCCTTTGCCGCCTCCTGCGCCGGCCTGCAGAATCAGGAAACCCGGGTCGTCCTTGAAGATGAAATCCCCTTCACGGAGGGCCGAACCATCCGCCGCATGACCACTCAAATCCGTGATGCCGAAGACCGCTACTACGGGCGATTCTATGTTTTTGAGGACATCACGCCCCAACGGCGGCTGGAACGGGTGATTGCCGCCAACCTGGAGAAGGAGCGCCAGATCTCCGAGATGAAGACCCGCTTCATTTCCGTTACCTCACATGAGTTTCGCACGCCGATGACCGCGGCCATGGGCTCGGTCGCGCTGCTGGCTAACCACTTCGACCGACTGGCCCCGCCCAAACGCCAGGAGCTGCTCGGCCGCGTCACCACCGCGCTGAACCGCATGACCGAAATGCTGGATGAGGTGCTCATCCTTAATCGCATGGATGCGAATCGCGTCGAGATGAACCTCGCGCCGGTCAACCTGGGGCAGCAGTTGCACGAGTTCATCGAAGAGATTCGGATCGGTGATCGCGACGCCCACACCTTCGATGTCCAAGTTTCGGGCAAAGTGGAGGATTTCGCCACCGACCTGAATTTGCTCCACCACATCGGCCTCCAATCTGCTCAGTAATGCGGTGCGTTATTCGCCCGCAGGCATGCCGGTCACCGTTTGTCTGGCGGGTGGGCCGGAGCAGGTAACGTTGCGCGTGCAGGACGAAGGCATCGGCGTCCCAGAGAAAGACCGCCTCCGAATCTTCGAGCCGTTTGAACGTGGGTCCAATGTTGGCAACATCCAGGGCACCGGCCTCGGACTCAATATCGTCAAGCGCATGGCCGAAATGCTCGGCGGTACGATCACGGTCGAGCCCGTCGCGCCCACCGGCAGTCGTTTCACGTTAATCCTGCCCCGCCTCCCTCAACCACCGTCACGCGTATGAAACCATTCCATCAAGTATCGATTCTCGTCATCGAAGACGATGCGCCCGTGAGGCAGACATTGCTCGACATGCTTGAGATAAATGGATTTTCCGTTGTCACCGCCGCCAACGGCACCGAGGGCCTCGCCCTGGCGCGTCGCGATTTGCCGTCGCTGATCATTACGGATGTGAACATGCCAGGCCTGACCGGCTTTGAACTGCTGGAGACCTTTCGCGGCGACGAGGCGCTCCGGCCGATTCCCGTGATTGTGATTTCGGCCAAGGTGGACCGAGCTGCCACGCGCCGCGGCATGGAACTGGGCGCGGCGGACTTCATCACCAAGCCGTTTACTGAGGAGGAAGTGCTGCACTCCATTGCCACGCGGTTGGAGAAGAAGGAACTGATGGATGAACTCGACGCCTTTTCCCACACGGTGGCGCATGATTTGAAAAATCCGCTGGCCACGCTGACCGGCCGGCTCGAGGTCGTCGGCATGCTGATTGACACCGCCGACAAGGCGACGCTCCGGCATCACCTTCAAGAGGCCACCAAGTCCTCGTTCCGACTCGCCAGCATCATTGATGAGCTGCTCGTTCTGGCCGGGGTGCGGCGGCAGGCGGTGAAACGCGTGCCCCTCGACATGACGGCCATCGTAACTGAGTCGCTCGAGAGCCTGGACAGCATCCTGCGGACACAACATGCGAACGTGAAGACGGCTGCCGCGTGGCCCGTCGCCATCGGCCATGCTCCATGGATCATGCAAGTGTGGGTCAACTACATCAGTAATGCCGCGAAATACGGCGGCACCCCGCCCCAGATTACGCTTGGGGCGGACACGCCGCCGGGAGGAGATTTCGTCCGATTCTGGGTGCAGGATACGGGTCCCGGATTGGACGAAGCGGGCCGGTTGCAGATGTTTGTTCCCTTCACCCGCATCTCATCGGTGCGAGCTAAAGGCC
Source organism: Opitutaceae bacterium (assembly GCA_947474995.1). Classification (GTDB taxonomy): domain Bacteria; phylum Verrucomicrobiota; class Verrucomicrobiia; order Opitutales; family Opitutaceae; genus ER46. Next base: position 19,133 of record CANJNJ010000027.1, read on the forward strand.
ATGGCTTGGGCCTTTCCATCGTTCGCCGCATCGCGGAAAAACTCGGCGGCCAGGTGGGGGTGGAATGTCAGCCCGGGCAGGGAGCACGATTCTGGTTTGAGCTGCCCGCGGCGCCACGGCCGACCACCACGCCACCATGCCCCGCATGAAAATCCTGATGGTCGAAGACGCCGCCGCGATTCGCCAGACGTTGTGAGACCTTCCTCGAACCGAACGGACCTAGCGTGCTGGCGGCCGTGGACAGCGAGGAGGGAATGAAGCTGGCGGCCGAACGTCCCGAATGGGTGCTGTGTGACGGCGGCGGCACGGATGGCCGCGGAGGAGAAACGACAGTTGAATTTGCGGGTGGAAGGCGTGCCGGGCGAGGTCGCATTGACCGAGGCGTATCGCATCGATGCCGTGGCAGAGTTGGTGGGCAATGCGTTTGGCTTTTCCAGACCTAGTCAGCCTGTTATTGTCAGCGGCTGGCGCGTCGGTGGGGAATACTGGATCGAGATGCTTGATGACGGCCAGGGCATGACATCGGCGCAGCGGGCAAGTGTGGGGGCGTTCACTCAGTTCGAGCGGGCCCGTAGGGAGCAGCAGGGAGTCGGGTAGGGTTAGGTAACTAGGGCGCGATCAGACAATCCGCCATCCTGGCCCGGATTTCGGGGGATCTCCTCACCTCCAAGGTCGCGCCCAACCTGACGTTCCCGGTCGCGGAGGAGGAGGCTATTTGCCTTCTTTCACCCCGAACGCATACACCCGATCGTCGTACGAGCTGAGATAGATCCGGCCGTTCGACAGGGCGATGCCACCGTAGTGATTCCAACTGTCGATGGCGTCGCCACTCGAGTATATCTCGTCGCCGGTCGCGGGATCGATTACGTGCAGGACCGCATGGGTCAGCTCTTTGCCGCCGTTGAAACGCGCCCCGTTTTTCTGGCCGCCCTGCTCGAATGGCCGCAATTGATCGGCGCGCCACGCGGCGTCGTGTTCGAATCCAGGTTCATTGGGATTGACCTCGCTCAGCGGCAGGGCGCGTGCGCCCGCCGGAGTGGCTCCGCGTCCCCGGGCCGGGCCACCGGTGATGCGGCTCGCGGCCCGGTCGCCGTTGGCGAGGATGAAAATCAGGTTGTTCGCGACGACGGCGACGCCGGGCAGATCCATGTCCGCCGAACTCCAGGCGGGCTGGAGCGCGGGCTTGCCGTCTTTCACGACGACTTTGAACGCCATAAGGCTGCCGTTCACGATCTCGCCATGCTGTTTCGGAAAGGTGCCGATCGTGTCCTTCGCGGACGGACCGTAGAACGGCGCCAGCAGCCAGCGCTGTCCCTGCAGATCCACGTACGTCGAAATCACGCTCCACATGCCCGTGTAGGTGTAGGTCATCGGGTCGTTCGAGTACCGGGGAGATCGGAAGAGCGGCGTGCGGTGGTCTTCGCCGCCGAGTTGCACGGCATCGAGCAGAAAGATCGATCCCTCCTTCGACGACGTGGCCGCGAGGGTCCACTTGTCGAACGGAAACACCACGGGACTCGAGGAGCCGAGATCAAAATCCCGCGCGTTCAGCGCCTTTTCATCGCTGGGGGTGTAGGAGTCGACCAGGCGCACGAACTTGTTCAACCCGAGGACGGTTTGACCCCAGCGCCCGCTGCCCGGGTCAAAGGCGCCATCGGCGGTCTGCGCCAGCACGCCAAACGGATACTTCACGATGCCGCCGCGACCCCAGGGACCGGAGGCCTTGCCCGTGCTCGCGTAGAAATGCGAGACCGGGTGCTCGGGGGAGATCACGTCGACCCCCACGATCTCGGCGATCGCACCGCCGCAGCCGCGCGTGGTCGAGGTGTAAAGCATGCCATCGACGAGATTGAGGCTGAAATTACGCGAGTAGGGCGGGACCAGCTTGGTGGCCGGGAATCTTTCGACGCCGTCGGCGAGGGCGAGACCGCGCAGTTTGCCGTCGTTGGCCAGGACGTACAGAATACCGCTGGCCCGGTCGATTACCGGGGTCGCGTTCAAGTTGTTCGGGCACGTGCCGCTAGCCGCCTGCGCCGGACGGGTCGGGTTGGGAAAGCTTCGCTTCCACACGACGTCGCCCCGCTCCGCGTCGAGGGCGTAGACGTCGTTGTCCGCGCTGGCGACAAAGACCAGGTTCCTCGGGCCCGCGCCCGTCGCGACCGCCTGCGCGACGACCGGGTCGGTCATGCTCGAATAACGGTTGATGGTATTCGGCCGGGCATCGAGCTGCCGCTTCCAGAGCAACTCGAGTCGGCCGACGTTTTCGGGGGTGAGGATTTTTTCCGCGCGATTCCATCCGGTCCGTTCGCCGTCGTAGCTGAAGGTGAGCCAGTCGTTGGTCGGGGGTGCCGGCGGAGGCGCGGGCGGTCGCGCGGGGGGTGGGGCGCTCGCCAGCGCCGCGCCGATCGCGGTAATCACGTGATCAATTTCCGTCTGAGCGGGCCGGGGCGCGCCCACCGGCGGCATTTTTCCCACCTGCAGCGCGTTCGCGATCACCATCCACGCCAAGCGTTCATTGCTCAGAGAGTCGGCCGAACTGATGAGCCGCTGTAGATCCATCGAGCCGCTCGGGAACGCGGAATTATGGCACACCTGGCAGTTCTGCTCGATTAAGGAATGCATCGGCTCGCTCACGGGCGGCGCGACGGCTTGCGGGACCTGGGCCTGAAGGGAGGCCACCGCGATCAGCGCACTGGCGACTGCTCCCGCGCGGCCCGACGATCCCAACGCAACTCGGAAATCACATTTCGACATAGGGGTAGGGTGTCCGATGGACCTTCCGGACCTTCCGGACGGAGTCTAGCTTTTTCCTTGTACGGCCGCGCGCCTGACCGGAATTCCGTTCGCGTGGAAACGCGGAGAACGGCGGACCTCACTCCAAATCGCCGAACCACGGACGATTGGCCCACCGTTCTCGGGATGACGCGAGGCGGAAGCAATGCGGCGATGAATGCGACCGTCGTTGACGCATGCGGGCGCGGGCGGCTCAGACCTCGCCGACTCATTCAGCTTGGCTGGCTCCGTAGAATTGCGGTCGAAGCGACACCGCGCACGGCGCGGCGGCTCGCTTCGCACCTCCGGCGTTCATCGCTTTCAACTTTCCCCTCTCAGCTTTCAACGGCACGAGTCCACCCCAGCGTCGCCCGTCACGGTGCCGGGGGCGGATTTGATTTTCCTACCTTCTGCCGCGCGACCACGAGCAGCACACCGCCACCGACGAGATCACCGAGCCCAGCCATGATGCGCATCGGCAAGGGCATTTTCTTCAAAACGAAAAGAATCAACAGCCCGCCGACAATGAGGGCGGTGGCCAGTAGCAGGAGAGTCTTTCTTTGCCGTGACCGCAGGGCGATCCGTTGGGGATCTTCAGTGCTCACTGAAAGAAGAAGTCAGGTTGGTAGTTCCGCCTTTAGGCGGAAGGTTTGAGTCGCTCGGATTCCGCCTAAAGGCGGAACTACAAACAACAGCCGGTAGCGCGGGATTACTCATTTCCCGTTACCGATAGTCCTCGCGTACCGGGGTGAAGATATCGATGACGCGACAGGCGGTGATCGCCCGGCAGCCATGCGGCGCGTTCCCGGGAATTAACAGGCAGGCGCCCGGATTCATGACGTATTTCTCCGTTCCCACAGTGAACTCAAGCTGTCCGGAAATCACATAGGACGTTTGCTCGTGGGGATGTTGGTGCGTGGGGACGACGCCACCCGGAGCCAGGAGTACTTCGCCCACGGTCGTGCGTTCGCCATGGGCGTAGCGGCCGGAGACTCCGGGAAACAAATTGCGGGCGGGGAGGGCGGAGATTTGGACGAGGGGCATGCGCAGCGTGTGTGGCTCACCTCCGCCCGGTCTTCAAACCCCGTTTTTCGCCGCCCGCCTTTCTTTCGTCTGGCCAAAGTTCAGTTCAATTCCGCCATCCAAAATGTCACCGGCAAGATGCGCGGGTGGACCTATCGCAAGCGGGGCAACAAGATCACCCTCCGCGCCGTGCCGGACCCGCGGAACCAAAAGCGCAAAATCAGCCAGGCCGAAAAGGCCACGCCGGTCCGCACCCGGATCGCCAATTCCTTCGGCCACAGCCCCAAAGACAACCCCGAGTGGCGGGCCCGTTACCTGGCGGTCGCTCGTGCCCGCGGCCAACAGGACCTCGTCGACGGTCGTGCGTTCGCCACGGGCATAGTGGCCGGAGACACCGGGGAACAGAGTGCGGGCGGGCAGGGCGGAGATTTGAACGAGGGGCATGCGCGGCGCGTGTGGCGCATCTCCACTGGGCTTCAAATTCCTTTTGCCTTTGGGCGCTGAACCACGGCTTGCGCTGCGGCGGCGAGTCGCCGGATGGTAGGGCGTGACATCCGGCGAAAAACTCTGTCTCGCGTGCGGGCTTTGCTGCGACGGCACGCTTTTCGACATCGTTCGGCTTGGACCGGACGATGAGGTGAAGAAATTGAAAGCGCTCGGACTGTCGGTTTCACTCTCTCGGGCGCAGCCGCCGGTCGCCTTTTTTCGCCAGCCGTGCGCGGCCTTGTGTGCGGATCGCAAATGCCGGGTTTACGCGGACCGGCCGGTGCAGTGCGGCGATTTCGAGTGCGGCGTGTTCAAGGATGCGCAAGCCGGCCGGATAAAAATTACGTCTGCCCTGCGCTTGGTCAAACAAGCCCGGCGGCAGGCGGACAATATTCGCCGGCTCCTGCGCGAATTGGGCGATACCGAGGAGCAACGATCATTAAGGGAGCGCTTCCGCCGCACGCAACGACGCCTGGAATCGGGTAACTCCGACCCAGCCGCGGGGGAGATATTTGCGGAATTGAGCCTGGCGGTGCACCGCTTCAGATTGCTGGCCCACGAAAAATTTTATACGAGTGATCCCGAAAAGACGCCAGGGCTCGACGTTTGAATTTGCCGGGCAGGCGCCTGCGGTCAGGCGAGCGGCAGGCGGAGGCGCATCGTGGTCCCGGCCGCGCTCGAATGGAGCAGCGTGATGTCGCCGTGATGGCTCAGTAAAATCCGTTTCGCGATCGCCAGGCCCAAGCCGGTGCCGTCGGAGCGACCGGAGAGGAAGGAATCAAAAATCCGGTCGCGAATCGCATCCGGGACACCAGATCCGGTATCGGCGATGTCGAGGACCACGTAGCGAACTCCCGCCAGTTCGTCGGCCGAGGCGGTCAGCGTGATCGTGCCGCCTTCGGGCATCGCCTGCGTGGCGTTGAGGACCAGGTTGAGCAGCACCTGCTGAATCTGCCCTTTGTGGGCGTCGATGAAGAGCGGGTGCGGCAGGGGCGGAAAAGTGATCGTGACCTTGCTTTGGGCCAGCTTGAGCCGGACGAGCAGCAGCGTGTCGGTGACAATGTCCGCGAACGACCAGCGGGAGTGCAGGCTCGAGGGCGCCTTGGCGAAGGTCAACACACGCCCCACGATCGCCTCGAGTTGATCGAGCTTTTCGTTGATCACCCGCATGTCCGTCTGGCGGGGATCGCCGGACGGGAAATCGCCGAGGCCGCCGTGGAGCAGCTTGAGCACGGTGAGCGGATTCCGAATCTCGTGGGCGATTTCGGCGGCGAGCATGCCGAGGGTGGTCAGCCGTTCATTCTTGCGCAGCACGTCCTCACTTTCGAAGACGCGGGCGTAGAGCCGGGCGTTTTGCAAGGCGACGGCCCCCAGGCTGGCGAGGGCGGCGCACAGGCGTTTTTCGTCGTTGTCAAAGCGATGTGGCCGGTCGGTGAAGACCGCGACCACGCCGAGTACCTCGCCTTCGAAAATCATGGGCGTCGCGAGTTCCGAACGCAGGGTCGGATCCCGGGGGACGTCGGCCAGTTCCTGAAAATCGGGCGACTGGATGTCGGCGAACCAGACCTGACGCTTGGTGTGAATGGCCGACGCGACCAGCGACGAGTCGAGGGGGATGGCGGCGAGCGGGGGCGGGGAGGACCCGACGTTGGCCAACGAGGCGAAGCGGACGGTCGAGGTGGCGGCGTCGTGGAGATAAAGGGCACAGGCCCGGGCCTCCAGCATCCGGCAGGCTTCGCGGGTCAGTGTGTCGAAGAGTTCCTGTTGTTCGAGTTTGGTCACCAGCGATTGGCCGGCCGTGATCAGGGATTCGAGCTGGCGCGCCTTGCTCTGGAGATGGCCCAACTGCCACAGCCGCTGCATGACGCGAGCGGCTTCGCGCGCGAGGCGTTCCAGCAAGGCGAGATCCTCGGGCGTAAACCCACCGACCCGATCACTCTCGAGGTCAATGACGCCAACGACCTGATCGTTCTCCGCCATCGGCGCCGCCATTTCACAACGGGCCGACGGCCGCACGGCAATGTAGCGCGGTTCCGCGGTGACATCCGGAACGAGGATTGCCCGCTGATTGAGGACACACCAGCCGGTGACGCCGTGCCCGAGTTTGAGATCGCCCCGCACGTCGTCGGTGCTGGTCCCGACTTGCACCTCGGTTTCGAGCCGGCCCGTGTCCGGGCTCAGGAGCGCAATGGACCCGGCGTCGGCCTTGAAGGTGCCGACAAGGACGGCGAGCATTTCGCGCAGGGCCGTGAGCGGTTCCTCGGTCCGCGTCGCGAGTGAGGTGAGGGAGAAGAGGGCCGGCAACGCGCGGGGATCGCGAAATTCCTCTGGCCGGCGCACGGGTGCCGGATCGGCGTGGTTCTCGCTTCCGCTATTTGACACGAGGGGCAGTTTTGACGGGCGCGAGGGCGATGGCCAGTATTTCCCCGTTCTTGCTCGACGGAGTGGCGAGGAGGAACGCCGTTCGCGGGCGAGCGGTGTTCCAGACTTGGCCAAACCGGCGACGCTTACTTGCCGGTCGCGGCGGGGATGGGCGTGATGGCCTCGTTCAGGGACACCTGGAGCGCCTGCAGGCGTTCCGGGCTTTCCACGGGAACGTGATCCGCCGGCTCGATGTAGAAGGTGTCAATTGCGACCCCCCGCTCGGTGCCGATGCGGGCGAAAGTGATATCAAAACCATGGTCGCTGATTGTTTTCGCCAGGCGGTAGAGGAGTCCGATTTGGTCGCGTGCCTGGATTTCCACGATGGTCCGCTCCATGGCAAGCTCGTGATAGACGTCCACGGTCGGAGGAAAAGAACTCTGCAGCGCCTCACCGGTCGAGGTCGACAGATAGCGCGTCGCGGCAAATTTCCTGGCTTGGGCTTGGATGTCCGGCAGGAGGTCCCGATTGTCCACCAGCGCTTCCTCGATGGTGCGGGCAAATTTTTCCTGGGCACTGGCGCTTTGGACGGGGCCACGGCCTGGCTCGACGACGTAGAACGTGTCGATGGCGATGTGGTCGGTGCGCGAGATAACCTTGCCGCCGAGAATGCTGAGACCGGCCACACTGATCGCCCCGGCGAGCTTATAAAACAGGCCGGCCCGGTCCCACGTGACGACGTTCACCACGGTGAGCGAGCGGTTCAAATCGTCCTTCCATTCAATAATCGGGCGGAGCGACCCGACCGAGTCCGCCGCCGAAATCGATTTCAGCAGCCGGTTGACCATCTGGATATGGAGCGAAATCTCGTCGGCGTCGGTATGGATGAAGTAACGATCCGGCAGCAAACCGAAGTGGGCGCTGATCTCGTCGGCACTGATGCCCGGGATGGTTTTCGAGATGAGGTCCTGTTGGGTCATTTTTTTCTTTTCCTGTAAGCCGGCGTCCACGGCGGCACCGTGGTTCAGCCATTCCAGGGTGGCGCGGTAAAGGGTGGTGTGCAACGTGTCCTTGTAACTGTTCCACAGGTCGGCCGCGGTCCCGCGGGCGTCGCAGAAGGTATGGACGTAAAGCTCCCGCAGGTGCTCCGCGGTTCCGACCAGTTCGGCAAAGGCGGTGGCAGTGCTGGGATCATCTACATCCCGCTTCTGCCAGAATCGTGCCATCGCAAGATGATTTTTAATCACGAACGAGACCGATTCCCGGCCGGCCACGGACACGCCGAGCCGTTCGAGGATGGGCTGGGCCAGCCGGACCCCGCTCTCGGCATGACCGCGAATGCCTTCCGCCTTGCCGATATCGTGGAGCAACAAGGTCAAATACAGCAAAGCGGGGTCGGTCGTCTCGTGCAGCGCGGCCCGGTATTTGAGGGTGATGGGCTCGGCTTCGGAGAATATGCGATCGAGCTCCCGGACGGCGTTGAGGGTATGCACATCCGCCGTATATCGGTGATAATACTCGTGTTGAACGAGGCAGGTCAGGGCGTCGAATTCGGGGATGAACTTCCCCAGCACGCCGAGTTCGTGCATCTTGGCCAGCGCGGGCTGGACCGCTCCCACTTCGGAGAGGATGGCGCGAAAACAGACGCTGGCATCCGGCGAATGCGCCACTGCGGGCGTGAGGAGGGGGAGGGCCGCGCGAATCAGTTCCGCCAGGTTCACGTCGAGACCCGCCTCGAGGGTCTGGCAGTGTCGGAACACCCGGATCAGGCGGACGGGATCGTCTTTGAAAATATTCTCATTTTCGGCGGCCAGTTCCTGGCCCCGCAGAATCAGCCCGTCGAGCCGCTTGGTCCGGCGGAAGCGGGACGCGAGCAGCGTTTCGCGGAACGAACGGGCGGTCCCGGAGGCGTCGTGGCCGATACTGAGGGCCAGCCGCTCTTCGACGAGCTTCGAAACGCGGAAGATCGACTGCGCCGCCCGATAATAGTCCTGCATGAAATGCTCCACGCGTGGGAGCATGTCGGGTTCGGCGTAACCCAGGTTTTCCGCGATGCGCGGCTGCAGATCCAGGTTCATCACGTCGGTCGCCCGCGTGTTCATGAAATGCAGTTCGTTGCGGACGCGCAGCAGGAAGTCGTAGCCGCGACGAAACGCCGCGAGGTCGTCGGCCGGCACATAGTTTTGCCGGGCGAGTTCATCGATGTCCGCGATGTCGAGCTTCACCCGCGCCATCCAGACGGCGTTCTGATAATCGCGCAGGCCGCCGACGCCGTTCTTGATCTCCGGCTCCTGGTTGAAAACCGTGTTGCCGTATTTTGAGCGCCGGTTGGTTTGATCGGCGAGCCGCTCGGCGATGTACCGCTTGGGGTCCTCGCTGATGTAATAGCTCCGATAGGCCTGCGAAAACGTGTCGTAGAGCTTCTCCGAGCCCGCGATTCGCCGCGCCTCGAGCAGCGCCGTCTTCGTCTGAATTTCCCGCCGCGCCTCGATAAAGGCCTCGTCAATCGTGCGGGTGGAATGCCCCACCTTGAGGCCGCAATCCCACAGGATGTAGAGAATTTCGTCCGTGAGATGTTGCTGCAGCGGTTTCGCGTCCGCCGGCTTGGTCTTGGTCGGAAACAGAAACATCACGTCGACGTCACTCAGTGGCGAAAGCTCGCCGCGGCCATAACCGCCGAGCGCCACGAGGGTAACGGGGGTGGGCTGCGTTCCGAGCTTCTGCGCGTAGGAATCGATCGCGTAGTTGAACAGGTGAACCAGGATCTCATCGATCGTCTGGGCCCGGTCGTGGACGATTTGCAGACCGGAGGCTCCGGCGGCGTGGCGGGCCTGCAGGGCTGCGGTCTCGGTTCGCAGGAATTCCTTGCACGCGACCAGTCGCGCCGCGACCGGCACCGTGCCGGAGAATTGCAGCTTTTGACTGGCGTGTTGAAGGAACTCGGTGGACATGGAAATAGCGGTTTCCAAGCATCGAACAGCGGGGAGGGAACATTCAACGCTCAAGTGCGCCCTGGGTTGGTGGGAGTGCCATGGCGATCGATGGTAACGCTGGTGGGGTTCGCCCGGGAGCGCGGTCGCCTCCGGTGGCCTGATGCTCGGAATGCGGCCGAGGAGGCCGCGCTCCCCGAGGCTCGGCACCGCGAAGCGTATCAGGAACTAACCACTTGCCTCGCGCCGCCGTGCCGGGTTTTCTCGCCGGTTTAGCATCCAACACCGACCTATGGCCGAGATCAGCAAGAGCTACGAAGCGCGCGACGTTGAAAAGAAATGGTATGCCGCTTGGCAGGCTGCGCAGGCGTTTGCGGGGAAGGTCGCGCCCGACAAGGAGCCGTATTCCATCGTGATGCCACCGCCCAACGTGACGGGCGTGTTAACGATGGGGCATGTGCTGAACAATAGCTTGCAGGACATTCTCATCCGGCGCGCCCGCTTGGAAGGCCGCTCCGCCCTGTGGCTGCCCGGCACGGATCACGCCGGCATCGCGACTCAGACCGTCGTCGAGCGCGAGCTGCGCAAGCAGAAGAAGACCCGCCGCGATTTGGGGCGGGAAAAGTTCCTCGAGCAGGTCTGGGCCTGGCGGCACGAGAAGGGTGGCATCATTCTCGAACAGCTGCGCCGACTCGGAGCCTCGTGTGACTGGGATCGCGCGCAGTTCACCATGGACCCGCACTATTCGCGGGCGGTGTTGAACGTGTTCGTCGACCTTTACGGCAAGGGCCACATCTATCGCGGCAAGCGGATGGTGAACTGGTGTCCGGCGTCGCAGACGGCGCTGAGCGACGAGGAAGTGATCATGAAGCCCGTCAACGGCGCGATGTACCGCGTGCGGTACGAACTGGTTGACGCGCCCGGCCACTACATCGAGGTCAAGACCACGCGCCCCGAAACGATTCCCGGCGACGTCGCGATTGCCGTGCACCCCGCCGACCCGCGCTACGCCAGCCTCCTGGGCAAGAAAGTGCGCCGTCCCCTCGGGCCGGCCGCGGAAATTCCGATTATTGCGGACAATGCGGTGGATCGTGAATTTGGCACCGGTGCGCTCAAGATTACGCCGGCACACGACAAGGCGGACTTCGAAGTGGGCCTCCGGCACAAGTTGCCGACGATCGACGTGCTGCGAGCGGACGGCGTGTTGAACGAATTCGCGGGTCCCGAACTCGCCGGGCTCGATCGCTTTGCCGGCCGAAAGCTGGCGGCGGAATTGCTCAAGGCCTCGGGTGCGCTCGTGGCCGAGGAGCCTTACGCCAACAATGTCGGCTATTCTGAGCGCGCCGATGTTCCGATCGAACCGCGGCTGACCTGGCAGTGGTGGCTGCGTTATCCCCGCGTGGAGGAAGCCCGGACCGCCGTGCGCGACGGCCATATCAAGTTTCATCCCGAACGTTGGAGCAAAGTCTATCTCCACTGGCTCGAAAATATCCAGGATTGGTGCATCAGCCGCCAGCTGTGGTGGGGCCACCGGATTCCGGTTTGGTATCGGAAGGGTCTCGACAAGGAAAACCTCACGCCGGCCGACCTCGGTGATCCGGCGAAGGTCCACGTTTCGCTCGACGGCCCGGCCGACTCGGAAAATTGGGTGCAGGAGGACGACGTGCTCGACACGTGGGCGTCGTCGTGGCTCTGGCCGTTTGCGACGATGGGCTGGCCTGATCCGGCCGCGGCCACGTCGGCGGGACTCGATTACTTTTATCCGACCACGACGCTGGTGACGGGGCCGGACATTATTTTCTTCTGGGTCGCCCGGATGATTATGGCCGGCCTGGAGTTCATGCGGCCGGGTGAATCCCTCGAGCGACGGATTCCGTTCAAGCACGTGTATTTCACGGGCATCATTCGCGACGGGCAGGGTCGCAAGATGTCGAAATCGCTCGGCAACTCGCCGGACCCCCTGGATTTGATCGAGAAGTACGGAGCCGACGGCTTGCGCTTCGGCATTGTTTCGATTGCGCCGCAGGGCCAGGACCTTCGCTTTCAGGAAGATCGCATCGAGAGCGGCAAGAATTTCTGCAACAAGCTCTGGAACGCGTGCCGCTTCCGGCAGATGAGCGGCGAGGCTGGCGACAATTCCTCGCTCGCGGCGATCGTGAACCGGCTGGAGGCGAAGAAATTCGATGCCGACGATCACGCGATTCTCGACCGGCTCTTCGCGACAACGCGTGAGGTGGATCGATGCTTTCAGGAATTCGAATTCAGCGCCGCGGTGCAGGCCATGTATGGGTTCTTCTGGAATGATTTTTGCGACTGGTATGTCGAGGTTTCGAAGTCGAAACTCCAGTCGCCTGAGACCAAGGGCAACTGTCTCACAATTCAGGATCTGGTGCTGCGCCAGACCCTGCTGCTCCTCCATCCGGTCATTCCGTTCATCACGGAGGAGCTTTGGCAGCAATTGGGCTATGCCACCGCCGGTAACTTCATCGAGGAGACGCGGCTCGAGAACGCCTCGCAGTTGGCCACCACGTCGATGGCCGGCGGCCTCGTCCTCGATCGCGCGGCCGTGGCGGCCGTCGAAAAGCTCAAGGAATTCATTTCAAAAGCCCGCGCGCTGAAGGCCGACCACAATCTGGCCAGTCGCCGCGACGTGCGCTTTTTTGTTACCACCTCTGATGCTCACTGGGCGGTGCTTGCCGCCAATCTCGTCAGCCTGAGCCGGATGGCCGGCGCCGTGGAGATCAGCCGCCGGGACGCGGTCGACGGTGCCCCGGCGGTGGTGACGTTGCTGGGCACGCTGTACCTCGATTTGGCCAGCACGGTCGACGCCGGCGCCGAGAAAGTGCGCCTGGCGAGGGAGCTCGAGCAAATTTCCAAGCACATCGCGGGAACCGAGGCCCGGCTTGCGAACCAGGCCTTTGTCAGCAAGGCGCCGCCCGCCGTGCTCGAGGGTGCTCGAAAACAACTCGCGGATCAGCAGGCGAAGCGAGCCGAGCTCGAGCGCTTGCTGAAATCGCTCGGCTGAGTTTGCTCGGGCATGGCCACCTCGCCCCGTATTCTCGCTTTGGCCGGCAGCGCCCGGCGCGATTCGCTCAATCGAAAATTTTTGACCGTGGCGGTCCAGGCCGCGCGCGACGCCGGGGGCGAGGTGACGCTCATCGATCTCAACGCCTACGAGCTGCCGCTGTACCACGGCGATCGTGAGGACGAGCAGGGGCTGCCCGCCAATGCGACGAAGCTCATCGAGCTTATCGCGCAACACCAGGCGTTGCTGATCGCCTCGCCGGAGTACAACGCGATGCTCACGCCGCTCTTGAAGAACACGATCGATTGGTGCACGCGCGGCGCCGACAACCCCTTCGTGGGCAAAGTGGCCGCGGTCATCTCGGCGTCGCCGGGGGCGTTCGGCGGGATTCGTTCCCTGCAGCTCGCGCAGCAACTCCTGTTGAAGCTTGGCTGTCATGTCGTGCCGGGGCAGACGACGCTGCCGCACGCCGACAAGGCTTTTGCCGCGGATGGCACCTTGACGGAGGCGCGGGCACTGAAGGCCGTGAAGGCGCACGCCGTCGATCTCGTCCGCCTCGCCGCCAAATTCGTCTCCTAAGTTTTTATGCGACGCGGATTCCTCGGCCTGCTTGCTTTCGTCCTCGGCGTGGCGGCGGCCCGGGCGGTGGAATTGGCCGTGCCGCGCGAAGGTGATTTCAGGCTGAAGAATTTTGTCTTCACGTCGGGCGAGTCACTGCCCGAGTTGCGGGTTCATTACCGTACGTTCGGCGAACCCCGGCGTGACGCGCAGGGCGTGGTGCGGAATGCGGTGCTCATTCTCCATGGCACCGGAGGCGACGGCGCCCAGTTTCTGCGCCCGGAATTTGCGAATGATTTGTTTGGCCCCGGTCAGCCCTTGGACGTCGCGAAGTTCTACGTCATCCTTCGCGACGGCCTTGGACACGGACAGTCGAGCAAGCCGAGCGACGGCCTGCGGGCCGCGTTTCCCCGCTATCGCTATCGCGACATGATCGAGGCCGACTACCGGCTGCTCACAGAGGGGTTGGGCATCAACCATGCACGGTTGGTCATGGGGACTTCGATGGGCGGCATGCACACCTGGCTCTGGGGCGAGCTGCATCCCGAATTCATGGACGCGTTGATGCCGCTGGCCAGCGTGCCGAGCCAGATTGCCGGTCGCAACCGGGCCTTCCGGCGCGTGATTATCGATGCGTTGCGCGGTGATCCCTCCTGGCGCGGGGGGAACTATGCGGGGCAGCCCCCGTCGTTGCGCGTCGGGGCGGAAATGCTGTTCTTGATGTCGAGCAACACGGTGCTCCGTCAGCAGGAAGCACCGACGTTGGCGAAGGCGGACGCCGTGCTGGAGGCGTTCGTGGCCGCCTATGTGAAGACCGGGGACGCGAACGATCTGCTCTACGCGGTCGAGGCCTCGGCGGACTACGATCCGGCGCCGACACTGGAAAAAATTCGCGTTCCGCTGGTCGCGGTGAACACAGCGGACGACCTGATCAACCCGCCGGAACTCGGCATATTGGAGCGCGAAATCCGGCGCGTGCCACGCGGCCGGGCCGTGATCTTGCCACTGAGTTCTGAAACGCGCGGCCATGGTTCGCATACCGTCGCGAAACTCTGGCAGAACGAACTCGTCGCGTTGCTGCAGGCCTCGGAACCCTGAAGCGTGCTTCGCCCCAGGCTGGAACGTCGCCGTTGGAGTGCATTCCCGCTCCTAGGCAACAGCGCCGGTGTCATCTTCGGGAGAAGCGCGACGCCCTCCTAGACCGAAGGCCATCCCGGCTCTCCCGAGCGGGGCGACAAAAGCCTTCGTTTCTTCCTGTCCCGCGCCAAATAAGTTTTGCGGCGGGGGCGGTCCACTTTCCGCTACGGCCGAAACGGATCCGCGCGGTAAGGTAGCATGCCGGGCATATCGCCGAGGTAATCGCCCCGGTAGCCGCCCGGTCCCTTCACGTGTGTTTCGGTGTAGCCGATCGTCACGGAGTACTTCTTCTCCGGGTCTTCCATGCTCATGACCATGGAGCCGCTCTTGACACTCGAGCCGCCGCCCCAGCCGTAGGTCAGCGAGACCGAACCGTGGATTTCGCGCTCTTTCTTTTTTTCGAGAATCCGCACCGGTGCAGACGAGAGCAGGGGCGGGGGAGCGAGAAGTGAGGCGTTGGAGCGAGGAACCTGGATGCCTTGGATCAGGCCGTCGATGCGGGTAACCTCTTCAGCTGTGAGTTGGCTGAGGCCGGCATTGCGGCGTTCGTCCGCCGTCAGGCGTTCCCCAAATTTGACCGGTGCATCGGCTTCCCGTGTGCCCGTGAGAAACGCAAACGTGTCCCGTCGCACCAGGGCGTCGAGAACGGCCACTTGATCCGAGGTGAGCCGGGCGAGGCCGGACTCGGCGCGCTCCGTGGCATTGAGTTGCAGGGAAAAGCGCGAACTCTCCGCGGCGGAGCAAATGGCGCTCAGGGTGGCGAAGGCCACCGCCCGGAAAAGTGTCCACGTCTTGGTCACGAGGTGAAATTGGTGCAACCAGTCCGCAGACTCACGATCAATCTTCGGGTTCCTCCTATCTTCCGCCAACTCGGCAAGAGCGAGTACGGCTCCGATTGTCACACGTGCCGGGCCTGAGGGCCATCGGGCGGTCGGACCCAAGGGGGCAGCGGTGCGCGAGATAGAAGTTTAGCGCCGGGGATTGCATCGTTGGGCAAACTCATCCGTCATGCAGCCGCGAAATCCCGCGCGGGCGGGCGCCCCCAACTGACTCCCTCGCCCACTGTAACTCATGCTTCCTTACGCCCTCTCAATTTTTTCGGGTGCTTTCCTGCTCTTTCAGGTTCAGCCGCTCATTGGAAAATATATCCTGCCGTGGTTTGGCGGCGGCCCGGGGGTGTGGACCACGTGCCTGCTGTTTTTCCAAACCCTGCTGCTCGGCGGGTATGCCTACGCGCACTTTACCTCGACCCGGCTCAAGCCGAAGTCACAGGCGATTTTGCACTTGGTCCTGCTCGGCCTGTCGCTGGCGATGCTGCCCGTGACGCCTTCCGACAGCTGGAAGCCGCACGTGGTCGGTGATCCCACTTGGGGAATCCTGGTCGTGCTCTTCGGCACCATCGGCCTGCCTTATTTTGTACTCTCGTCGACGGGGCCACTCATGCAGCAGTGGTTCAGCCAGACCAACCCCGGGGTTTCGCCCTACCGCCTGTATGCGTTGTCCAACGTCGGGTCGCTCCTCGCGCTGCTGAGCTATCCGATTTACTTTGAGGTGAATTTCACGCGCCACACCCAAGGAACCCTGTGGTCGGCGGGCCTCGCCATTTTTGTCGTTTGCTGTGGGTTCTGCGCGTGGCGGCTGATGCGCCAGGCCGGCCCCGTCGCCGCCGCGGCACCCGCACCGTCCTCGCCGCCGGCGAGCGCCGCGGACGAAGGCGTCGAACGACCGGCTTCCCTGGACAAGCTCCTCTGGGTCGCGTTGCCGGCGATTGCGTCCATCCTCCTGCTCGCGACGACGAACAAGCTCTGTCAGGAAGTGGCCGTCATTCCGTTCCTGTGGGTGCTGCCCCTCAGCCTTTATCTCCTCACTTTTATCATCTGCTTCGATCATGCCCGGTGGTACAATCGAGGCGTTTTCAGCGCCCTGCTGGTGGTGGGCATCGTGGCGATTTGCCAGTTGTTGCCGGTCGGAAATGAGGCGCCGATTCGCGCCCAAATCATCTGTTACACGGCCACGTTGTTCGTCGCGTGCATGGTGTGTCACGGGGAGGTTTATCGACTTAAGCCACCGCCCAAACAGCTGACGTCCTATTTCCTGTTCATTTCCGCGGGTGGGGCGCTGGGCGGATTCCTCGTCGCCGTGGTGGCCCCAGCCGTCCTGAACGATTATCGCGAACTGCAACTGGGCCTTTGGCTGCTGACCTATGCGCTGGGCGTGCTTTGTTTTCGGCATCGCAACCGCACCCTGGCCTTGGGCGCAGCGATCGGTGCACTGGCCGTCACCCTCACTTACCCGTGGCTGCGCTCCTATTTCGATGACGGCGGCACGTTCTGGGCGGAATGTATCGCCCTCTTTCATAACCAGTGGTTTTATGTCGCCGGTGGTCTGGCCGCGCTAATGGCATGCCTCATCGACTTTCGCCAGCGGACGCTTCTGGCGGAATGGCGCCCGCGCATGGCGTCGCTGCTGATGGTTATCTCGGTCGCGGTCGGCGTGGTTTTCGTCCTGCAGTGGCGTGATCGCGGCACGGTGCAGATCATCAGTTCGTCGCGTAATTTCTACGGGACGCTCAAGGTCTTTAACTACTACCCGTTCGACGAACAGGACAACTACCACCTGCTGTTGCACGGGGCGACGACGCACGGCCTGCAATTCCAGAATCCCGCTCGGTCCATGCTTGCCACGTCGTATTACCCCGACACGAGCGGGGTGGGACTCGCCATCAACCATCTGCCCACGGGACCCCGCCGGCTCGGACTGGTGGGCCTGGGCACCGGCACGCTCGCCGTATACGGACGCGACGGCGACACCCTGCGCATTTACGAAATCAATCAGGCCGTCGAACAACTCGCCCACACGTATTTTTCGCACGTCGACAAGTCCGCGGCCAAGGTCGACATCGTCATGGGCGATGCCCGTCTGTCGATGGAACGCGAGCTGGCCGAGCAGCGCTCGCCGCAGTTTGATTTGCTCGCGCTTGATGCGTTCAGCAGCGACGCGATTCCGGTGCATCTCCTGACCAAGGAAGCCTTCGAAATCTATCTGAAGGAAATCAAGCCGGACGGCGTGATCGCGGTGCACATTTCCAATCGCTACCTCAACCTGCGCCCGGTGGTGGAAAAGCTGGCGGAGAATTTTGGCATGAGCGTCGTGAGCATTTCCGACGACGACCAGCCCAATTGGTGGATCTACGCGACGACCTGGATGCTGGTCACGAAGAATAAGGAATTCCTGGCCCAGCCGGCCATCCGCGACGCCGCCGAAAATCCGGAGACGCGCAAGCGGCCGGCCCCTCTTTGGACCGACGACTTCACGAATCTCTATTCGATTCTGAAATAACGGCGCGCTCCGGTTGCGTCGGCTCCCGGTCGGTCGCTTTGACCAGGTGCCTTTCGCTAGGACGAGCTTGCAACATCGTGCTTCCGACCTAGCTTGGCCGGGTTCAGGTATTGTCTGCCTGACTATCGACCAACCGCGTATCCCTGATCACCATGAAATTCATCACTACCCTGTTCGCTACCGTTTTGTTTGCCGGTTTGACCGCCATTGCCGCCGAGAAAAGTGCGCCCGCGGCTCCGGCCAAGGAGGCGGCCAAGCCGGAGTCCTTTTCGGGCTGGGCGCAATGTGCGAAGTGCGCGTTGGGGCTCACGCCTTCCTGCCAAAACGCCCTCGTGGTGACGAAGGACGGCAAGGAAGAAACCTTTTTCCTGACCCAGAACGACGTGAGCCAGGATTTTCACAGCAATGTGTGCAGCGGTCAGGTTGAAGTCACCGTCACCGGCGTGGCCAAGGGCCCCGTGGGCGAGCGCGAAATCCTCGCCTCGAAGATCGAAGCGAAAAAGAAGTAGTGAAGGGCTCGTTCGCGCCGGGACTTTTATTGGCGATAGTTTTGGCTTTGGCCGCAACAGGCCGAGGCGCTGGTGAGCTGTATCAAGACGAGGTGTTGCGCGCCCGGGCCGACCGCCTCGCGCAACTGACGAAGCCTGACAATTGGCTGACGCTGGTCGGCCTGCACTACCTTAAGGTCGGCGAAAATACGGTCGGCGCCGACCGGAACAATGATGTCGTTCTGGCGGGCGGTCCAGCCCGCCTCGGGATGGTCAGCGTGGCGGCCAATGGTCGCCTCAATCTTACGATCGCGCCGGAGGCGGACGCGCAGATCGATGGTAAGCCGCTTCGCTCGGCCGAATTGCGGCCGGAGGAAATGGGCAAACCCACCCTGGTCACGTTTGGCACGATGAGTTTTTACGCCCTCGAGCGTGGGGGGAAGAAGGCGCTGCGCGTGAAGGACAGCGCGGCGAAAACCCGGACCCATTTTCTCGGTCTCGATTATTTCCCGATTGATCCGTCGTGGCGCGTCGAGGCGCAGTGGGTGCCCTTTGAGAAGTCCCGTCAAATTCCGATCACGAACATGCTCGGCCAGGCGACCCGCGCGCTGGCGCCGGGTAAGGCCGTGTTTCAGCGAGAGGGTAAGACCATCGAACTCCTCGTCATCGACGAGGGGCCGAATGAGCCGCTGTTCATCGTCATTTCCGACGCCACCAGCGGCCACGAGACCTACGCGGCCGCCCGCTTCATCTACACGGCCAGGCCCAAAGGGGATAAAATCATCCTCGACTTCAATCTGGCCGAAAATCCGCCGTGCGCGTTCACCACGTTTTCGACGTGCCCGCTGCCGCCGGCGCCAAACCGGCTGCCCTTTGCGGTCAACGCCGGCGAAAAGAAATATCGCGGCGGGCACGAGTAGCGGGTCCACGCCGAGCCTTCGGCGGCTCGGGGAGGCGGGCATGAACTTTGGCGAGCGGCCGACTTGGCGCCGCACTCGGGGGTGCGCTCCGAAGAAACCGCGATGAGCTTGGACTCGCCGTGAAGAGCGGCGCTTGGTCCCCGCCGCCCAAGGCGGCAACTCCCCTTTGCCTGCGAGCGGCTAGCGCGGCGGGTCGTCCGTCGCGCCGTTGGCCTTGAGGATCTCGGCGATTGTGACCGGGACTCCGCCCCGCCGTTTACTTTCGTGAGCCGCTTCCATGAAGGCGTAAATCTCGACGGTTTCGGCCGAAGAGACCGGCGCGATTCCCGTGCGGAAGAAGCCGAGGACCTCTCTGAGCATCGCCGCATAGGCGCCGTCGAGTTTTGCATCAACCACTCCCTTGGTGCCAAACGCGACGATGCCGTACTCGGCCTTGACGCCGCGCATGCCCCGCATGCTGCCGATCCGCCCGTCGGTCCACACCCCGGTTACGAGATCGGTGTCGGCGGTGGAGGTTCGGGTCACGCGCTCACAGCCGCGCCCCATGGCTGTGAACAGGGACTCCGCGGCATGGATGCCGTACCAAAATAAATCCGGGTGATGGGGTTCGAACGCGGCCGGTCCGTAGGCCAGCGCGCCGACCAACCCGCCGACTTCCGGTGTCGTGACGGTCTTCATGCCGGCCGAGAACCGGAGGGAGGAGGACGTGAACACCGGCACGCCCGCCTGTTTCGCGAGCCGGAAAATTTCGATGACATCGCGGAGCGAGGCGGCGAAGGGTTTGTCGATAAACAGCGGCTTGTGGAAGGGCAGCGCCCGCTTCACCTGGTCCAGATGGAGGCGACCATCATTACTCTCGATCATCAGCGCGTCGACCTGGCGGGCGAGCTCCTCGATCGAGTCGTAGAGTTTAACCCCATATTTTTCCATGACCTCCTTGGTGAACCCGTCGACTCGCGAGGCGCTCGCCTCGATGTCCGGACTGCCGCCTTTGAAGGCGCCGACGACGCGGGCGCCTTGAAGGTGATTTTTGTCGGCGGGATTATTCAGCACGCTGCTGAACTGCACGACATGGGAGGTGTCGAGGCCCACGAGGCCAATCCGGAGCTCGGCGGTTTGCGCGCTGAGGAGGCTGACCCCAAGGGGAGCCAGGATCACCGCGACGATCGAAAAAACGCGAAGAAGGCGGTGAGACGTTTTCATAAATCTTTGGGATGGGAGCCTAACTCTCCGCGTGACCAAGCCGCGGTCGGTTACTCTTCGCTCCGCGGCTGATGACGTTTCGGAATACGTCATGCCAAAACCCACCGAAGGCGTACCGGGTGGGCCGTGCACTCCGTACGCGGCCGCCGAACGAGAGATCGAGCCCAACGCTGACGGCGCGCAGAGCGCACGGTGCACCTTTCGGCGCCTTCGTGACCTGTCTCAGAATGACAAGGGGGGCTTTTGGCCACGCATTCAGAGGATTTTAGACAAGACGCTCAAAGCCCGAAGACGATCAGGCTGTTGCCAATTGGGACGGCGATTTGCTGTTTGCCGTCGACCAGGTAGCTGACCGCTCCGCCGTAGACGTTGCCGCCACCGGCGAAACTCCACAGCAACTTGCCGTCGTTGGCATCGAGGGCGAAGAACTGCCCTTGCGCGGTGCCGCTGAAGACCAACCCCGTTTCGGTCGAAAGCACGGGCGCATGGGCGTAGGACTGCTGCCTGAACTCCCAGCGCGTCTTGCCCGTGGTGGCTTCGATTGCCTTGAGGGAGCCGTAGGGCTCCGCGCCCATCTCGTTGCGGCCGCCGCCGTTTTCGAAGTGTCCACCGACCGTGTAGGGGGTCTTAATCTTATAATAATACTGCCCATAGTCCTGCTGGGTCTGCACGTAAAAGAGCCGGGTCAGCGGATTGTAGGAGGGGTTGGGCCAGTTGGCGGCGCCACCCAGACCGGGGAAGACGAGAACACCTTCGGCCGTGGGTTCCTTGCCCGGCAGCAGGATCGGGCGGCCGTGGTCATCGAGCCCCTTGGCCCAAGTCTGTTTGGCGAACGCCTCGCCGGCGACGAACTGGCCCGTCACCCGGTCGATCACGTAGAAGAACGCGTTGCGGTTGGCCTGGGCGAGGAGCTTCCGCGGCTTGCCGTCGATGACGCCATCGAACAGGACGGGAACCTGGCTCGAATCCCAATCGTGCAAGTCGTGCGGCGTGTACTGGAACGCCCATTTCAGCTTCCCGGAGTCGGCGTCGACGGCCACGACGGAATTCGCCCATTGATTGTCGCCGGGTCGATCGTCGCCGTTATAGTCCGGGCCGGCGTTGCCGGTGCCGAAATAAACCAGGTTGAGTTCCGGGTCGTACGTTCCGCCGCCCCACACCGAGCCCCCGCCTGTTTTCCAGCTATCGCCGGGTCCCCAGGTTTCGTTCCCCGGCTCGCCCTTGCCCGGAATCGTATAAAACCGCCAGGCTTGCTTGCCGGTCTTCGCATCGAAGGCCTCAAAGAATCCGCGAATTCCGAATTCGGCGCCAGCGAGACCGACGATGATTTTGTCTTTCACCGCCAGCGGAGCGCCGGTCATCGAATAACCGAGGTGGTAGTCGATGACCACCGAGTCCCAACGCTCCTTGCCGGTGCTCGCATCGAGGCAAACGAGGTGGGCGTCAAAGGTGCCCAGATAAAGCGAATCGCCCAGGATCGCGAGGCCGCGGTTCGGCGTGCCGCAGCAGATGGGCACATCGGTGGGGAACGGACGACGGTAATTCCACAGCGGCCGGCCCGTGCGGACGTCGAGCGCCGTGACGATATTCGGCCGCTCGCTGATATACATGACCCCGTCGACGACCAATGGCGTGACTTCCCATTTCGTCGTATCGGGCTGCTGGTAAATCCACACCGGTTTGAGTTTGGCGACGTTGGCCGGAGTAATCTGGGTCAGCGTCGAATAGCGATGGCCGGCATAGTCGCCGCCTGTGGTCAGCCAGCTGCCGGGTTCGTTGTTCGCGTGCAGGATGCGCTCAAACGGCACCTTCGGTTGGGCCGCGCCGGCGGGCGCCTGCGCCCGGGCCAGACCGGACGAGGCCAGGAGCAAAAGGCCAAGGCCGGCCAGCGAACGGGTCGCGGAACGAACTCTGGCGGTTTTTGAACCGGCCAACAGCTGGCGTGGCTGGGCCGCGGATGTTACAGGAGAGGGGATGATTTTCATTTTAATATCGGGCACTGAGCAAGGTAAGCGGGATGGGGCGGTTCCAGGCCGCGGTTCCGATCACTCCGACGCAGCCACGCGCTGCGTTGACGGAACCAGCATAGGAAATTTCGCCGACCGACCGGGAAGACATGGGGTGGGGCTGCCCGTCTTTCCGACGGGGCGGAAGAGGGGAAGCCCAAGATAATTCCTCTGCGGTCGTGCCGGAGTCTAGCTTTTTCCGTGAACGCCGTGTGGCGCCGGGGTTATTTCTTCGGCGCGGCGTTTGCCGGTGGCTTGGGGTCGAGATTCACTGTCAGATCGCTTGCACTCACGGTCGATGTCACGCCGTTCGCCGGCACTTCCATCCCGGCCAGCCAGAGGGTGGCGTTCAGCACAAGGCGGCGGAAATTATCGTCACCCCAGTTCTTGTGATTGTGCGCCCCCGTGAACCCGAATCCGCGTCCGCCGTCGGCGCGATCGAACGCCCACGCCAGCGTCTGCGGCGCACCGCTGGCCACGACCGCCCGGGCGGTCGCGTTGCCCTCGTGCGGGCCATCTTTGCGGGCCATGGTGTCGGACGTTGGCACCGCAGTGAGCAGGGGTGTCACCCCTTTCATGCCTTCGACAAATCGCAGATTGAAATACCACTCGTCACGAATCGTGAACGGCTTCACGCCGCGGGTCACCGGATGGCTGGGCAGCGACTTGATCGCCGCATCCCAGTGCGGATTGACCGAGCGATGGGTTTCAAAATAGCCGCCGATCCACCGGAGAAATTCCGGCCGGCCTTTGACGGTGGCGGGCTCGACTGCGTAATGCACCAGGCCCAGCCCGGTATTTTTTCCGAGCAAAGCGCCCAGCTCGGCGAGATGGGCGAGGGCCGGGTGCTTCGCCTCGGTTTCGCCGTCGGAATAGATGATGATCGCGTCGAGGCCTTCGAGCGCGGCGGGGTTGGCCGGCCAGCCGTTCAGGGCCACGGTGGTTTTCAGGCCCGGGACGCCCGCGAGACATTTTTGCAAGAGTTGGACGCCGGCATTAAACTCGTGATCGCCGGGGCCGTGGCTCGGCGGTCCGGCCAGCAGCAGAACTTTCTTGTCGGCGGCGGCGGCGGTGCCGATCGCCAGGCAGAATGCGGCAAAGAGTCGAAGAGTCGCGAAACGGGATTTGGACGTCATGGGGAGAAGTGGGAGGAACGCTTCGACTTTGGGCTTGCGGGTCCACCACGCAACTCTGGAGGACCGGGGCTGGTCGGGGAGGAATCCTGATGTCCGCAGCACTGCTCGCGGCCAAACGGGAATTCTCCTCGCAACGCGAATTCCGTCGCGCCACCTTTGCTCATCCCGGTCATCTCCACCCCGACCGGGGTCCCCTGATCGTCAATCCGCTTCCTCCCATGAAACGTCGCGATTTTCTCACCAGCGCCGCCGTCGGCGCCGCCTCTCTTGGTCTCGCCCGCCACGCCACTGCCGCCGCGACGACGGCGAGTGCCTCCAAATCGCGCCCCCCGCTGCTGATGAAGGCCGGGCACCAGCACGACCATTCGGAGAACACGCTTCGGGCGCTGGCCGCGTTTGGCGTGACCAACATTTGCAGCGGTCATTTGTCGCGGGAAATCGACAAGGACTGGACCGTGGATTCCCTCACCCGGCTGCGGAAGCACGTGGAATCCTTCGGGGTGAAACTCGACGCCGTGCCATTGCCGCTGAGTTCCGCTTACATCACCAAGGCGGAAATGCCCGAGATTCTGCTCGCGAAGGATCCGGAGCGGGAGCGGGCGATCGATGACATCTGCACCATGGTTCGCAACGCCGGCAAGGCGGGCATCCCGATGGTGAAATACAATTTTACTTTCATCGGCGTGGTCCGGACCGAGCGCACGATCGGGCGCGGCGGCGCCAGCCTCAGCTCCTTCGATTACAGCAAATCGAAACAGGAGCCGCCGCTGACGGAAGCCGGCCGGATCACAGAGCAGATTTACTGGGATCGCATCGAATACTTTCTCAAGCGCGTCGTGCCGGTCGCGCACGAGTCCAAGGTGAAAATCGCGCTCCATCCGCAGGATCCCTCCATGCCGAAGAACCAGGGCTGGCGTGGCGTGGAAACCGTGTTGGGCAACGTCGACGGGTTGAAGCGTTTCGTGAACACGACGCCCAGCGAGTACCACGGCCTGAATTTCTGCCAGGGCACCGTCTCCGAGATGCTGGCGAAGCCGGGTGAGGAAATTTACGACGTCATCCGACACTTCGCGACGCAGAAAAAGATTTTCAACGTGCACTTCCGCAATATTCGCGGCGGCGTGCTCAAGTTCGAGGAGACGATGCCCGACGACGGCGACGTCGACATGCCGCGAGCGCTGCGCACCTACCGCGACGCCGGCTACGATGGCCTGATCATGCCGGATCACGTGCCGCAGATCGTCGGCGATCCGAATGGCCAGAAGGCCTTCGCGTTTTGCTTCGGCTACATCCAAGCCCTGCTCGAAACGCTGCGACGCGAAGCCTGAGTTCTTGCAGCCCACTTCTTTTCCATGAAATCCCCTACCAGGTTCTTCGCGGCGATTCTTGCTGCCTGCTTCATCTGCGCCGCCGCGTTTGCGGCCGACGCTTCGCCCGCCGGCACGTGGAAGTTCACGCAGCCGGGCCGCGGGGGCAACCCCGGCACCGAGCGCACGCTCAAGCTTGAGCTGAAAGAGGGCAACCTCACCGGCACGCTCATGGGCACGCAGGGTGGCCAGTTCCAGCTTCCCGACACCGCGATCGGCAATGCGTCCTACAAGGATGGGGCGCTCGCGTTTACCGTCGAGGTGGAGTTTAACGGCAATAAGTTCGTCAGCAAATACGCCGGCAAACTTGAAGGCGACGGCATCAAGGGCTCGATCGAGCGGCCAGGTCGCGATGGGAATATCCAGAAGAGCGATTGGAACGCCGCGCGCGCCAAATAGGGTGCCGCGGCCTCTCGCCGGCGAATCCTAATCGAGCGGGATGTAGCAGACGTTGCTCGTCAGCATCATCAGAATGAAGATGAGGCACGTGATCATCGGGCCGAGATAGACTTGCCCGGTTAGATTAAAGAAACTGCGATTGAAGTAGGGGAGGAGGAACATCATCGGAATCACTCCGAGGAGCAGGTTCACGTAGAGCCATTCCTCCGTCCAGTAAACCGTGCCGGTCGCGGCCAGTACGGTGTATTGAATTGCGAGAATCAGCATCAGGCCCACGGAATTTCCGAGGCCATTGATGAGCATGCCGACCCAAACCCGCTGGCCTTCGAACCGGCTGGCGCAGTTCACGCGGATGGAATTCGCCAGATAAAAAACGAAAAAGAGCGGGAGGTATTCCAGCGCGACGATGAGCATCTTGCGGGGAAACGCGGCGGGAGCCGACACGAAGGTGAACCGAAAGTCCGAATGGAAAATCTCGTAAGAGACGAAGAGCAGTCCGTAGAAGGCGACAACCACGGTGACCGCCAGCCCGGCGGTTAGCGCCAATTCCTTCGCGCCAATCCGGATGGCCTGCAGGGCCGGTGTCGCGCCATTCCTTTTGCCGTGC
>CANJNJ010000028.1 GCA_947474995.1 Opitutaceae bacterium
CCGCAAAACGCGTTTTGCTCCGGACGGAAAGAAACGTTAGTTCTCGTAGCCCTGCTCGAGAGAGCAGGGATGGCCTTCGGTCCATGGCTGAGTCCCGCTTCTCTCGAAGCGGGCTACAACGGGGCTGTTTCTTGAGAGTCGGAGTGGGTTCCCTCTCCGAGAACGAATCCACTGAAAGGTGGAACCCGATGTCCTCATCGGGTTTTGAGATTGGGCGCTCTCACGTCAGCCCGTTGGGGACAACGGGCTCCACCTTCCATTGCATCGTTACGGCTTATCTCCTGCTGGCGCAAATGAGTTTGGCTTCCTTTTCACTTCAGCGCGGCCAGGCAGGCCGGGGCCGGCGCTCCGGTTTTCGACGGAGTCGCCTCGGGTCCGTGGCACTCGGCGCGGCGGCGCTCGTGCTGGTTCAAACGACCGGCGGGGCGCCGCCGTTTGCTGAGGCGGGGATCTTTGCCTTCACCGATCGTTACTGCTCGAGCTGCCACAACGACGTCGACAAGGAAGGCGGGCTCGATCTCACCGCGGTGAAATTTGAGCCGACGGACGCGGCAAATTTCCTCCTGTGGGTGAAGATGCACGACCGCGTGCAGGCGGGCGAGATGCCGCCGAAAGAAAAGAAGCGACCGGCGGCGGGCGAGGTGAGCCAGTTCGGGCAGACCGTCGCGGGCTCCCTGACGGCCTTTGAAGTCGAGCAGGCCGCGCGCGACGGCCGGGCGACGGAACGCCGCCTCAATCGCTACGAATACGAAAACGCGTTGCGCGACCTGCTGCAGGCTCCGTGGCTGCAGGTGAAGTCCCAGTTGCCGGAGGACGGCGAGGCGTACCGCTTCAACAAGCTCGGACGGGCCCTGGACGTGTCCCACGTGCACATGGCGCGTTACATGAGCGCGGCGGATTACGCGATGCGCCAGGCCATGGGGGCGCAACTGGAGCGGCCCGCGACGACGACCAAGCGATACTACGGGCGCGATATCCCGGGCATTTTCCGAAATTTCAACCTGCACGAATTCAATTCCTATCCCGACCGGCTGACGTTCCCGGTGCTGGATTCCAAGGCGCAGGTCGACGTGCGGCAGGGCAAGTCGCCGCTGACAGTGGGCGAGGCGGATCCCGCAACGCGCAACCGCGAGGCGCTCGGCAAGGTCGCGAGCACATTCAGCGACGCCGGTGGGTACAGTTGGAGTCAGTTTCGCGCGCCGATCGCCGGCCGCTACCGGCTGCGCTTCAGCGGCTATTCGATCTGGGTCGGGCCCGGCGGCAATCGAACCCAGTGGCGGGGAACGGGGGCGGCCAAGGCTCCCGTGGATTTGCCGTTCCAGTGGTTTCGTCCCGATGTCGACGATGTTTCGCGCGGCCGGCGCGATGAGCCGATCGGCGTGTATGCCCAACTCGGCGGGGTGAAGCGCCGGATCGGCGCCTTCGATCTCAATCCGGATCCGGCGGTGGGCGAAGTCACCGCGGTGCTCAACGCCAACGAGGTCATTCAAACCGACCCTTCGCGCTTCATCCGCTTGCGCGTGACCGGAGAAAATTTTGGCAGCCGGAATCCGCTCGCGCAGACCGATGGGATGCCCGGGGTCGCGATGCAGTGGATGGAGGTCGAGGGACCGTTGTATGATGAATCAACCGGTGCGGGTTACCGTTTGCTGTTTGGGGATCTGCCGCTGAAGAAAGTGGACGCGAGCAAGTCGGGGTTGGAGCTCGATGTCGTGGCGCCCGAGGGCCGCGGCGGTCGGGGTGGGGCTCCGGGCGGTGGCGGCGGCCGCGGGTTTGCGCCGATGACCCAAGTCTCGGTCGACGTGGTCTCGGCGGAGCCGAAAGCGGATGCCGAACGACTTTTGCGCGCGTTCATGCAGCGCGCCTACCGTCGGCCCGTCGAAGAGCAGGATGTGCAGCGCTTTTTGGCGGTGATCAACGAGGAGTTCCGGACCAACCATGGATTTGCCGAATCCATGCTCGCGGGCTACACCGCGGTGCTGGCCTCGCCTGGTTTTGTTTTCGTGCAGGAAAAGCCGGGTCGCTTGGACGACTACGCCCTGGCCACGCGACTGGCGCTCTTCCTCTGGAATTCGGAGCCGGATGAGGCGTTGCGCGGGCTGGCGGCGAAAGGCCAGCTGCATCAGCCCGCCGTGCTCAAGGCCCAGACCGAGCGCCTGCTCAACGACCCGAAAGCCCAGCGCTTCGTCGATGCGTTCATCGACTACTGGCTCGATATCCGGAAAATGGACGACACCTCGCCGTCGAGTACGTTGTACAACGACTATGAACTCGACGATCCGCTGAAGGATGCGGCGCTCGAGGAAACGCGGCTCTTTTTCGCGGATATTGTGCGCGGGAACCTGCCGGCGCGCAGTATCGTCGATTCTGACTTCACCTATCTCAATGAACGCCTCGCCCAGCACTACGGGATCCCGGGCGTCAAAGGAGCCTTGCTGCGGCGCGTGACGCTGCCGGCGAAAAGTCCGCGCGGCGGATTGATGACGCAGGCGAGCGTGCTCAAGGTCACCGCGAACGGCACCACCACCTCTCCGGTCCTGCGCGGCGTTTGGATTACCGAGCGCATCCTTGGGCAGCCGGTCCCGCTGCCCCCGGCCGCGGTGCCGGCGATCGATCCGGATATTCGCGGTGCGGTCACGATTCGCCAGCAGCTCGAGAAGCATCGCGCCGATGAAAGTTGCGCGGCGTGCCACTCCAAGATCGATCCCCCGGGATTCGCGCTGGAGAATTTCGACGTCATGGGCGGCTGGCGCGATCGTTATCGGGCGGAATCCGCGGACTCGGACCCGGAGGCCGGTTATGGCATCAATGGCTGGTCTTTCGCGTTTCACTATGCGTTGCCGGTGGAGGCAAGTGGCGAACTCGGCCCCGGCCGCGCGTTCAAGGACATCCGTGAATTCAAACAACTGTTGCTAAAGGACGAGGCGGCCATCGCGCGCAACCTGGCGCGCCAGCTCACAATTTATGCGACCGCCGCGCCGGTCCGCTTCGCCGACCGAGCGGCCATCGAACACCTTGTCCAGCGGGCCAAGCCCACGGGCTACGGGGTGCGCAGCCTCGTGCACGAGATCGTCCAGAGCGATCTCTTCCTCAATAAGTAGCCACCCAAAAAATTTCGCCATCGTCCCCATGAAAAAGAATTCCACCGCTCCGCTGCCGTATGCTCCCTATGTCTCGACGCGGTGTCCGGTGGAGCGCCGCCGCTTCCTCCAGGCGGCGGGTGTCGCCCTCTCGCTGCCCTTTTTGAATTCGATGCTGCCGTCGTTTGCCCGGGCGGCGGAAAACGTGTCGGCGCTGGCCCCGGGCGCCAAGCCGCGGCGCATGTTTGGCATCTGCAACAATCTCGGGCTGCTGCCGTGGAATTTCTTCCCGACCGGCGCCGGCCGCGACTACAAGCCGTCGGTCTACCTCGAGCCGCTGCAGGATCACCGCAGCGACTTCACGGTTTTCAGCGGGGTTTCGCATCCCAACGTCGACGGCGGGCATCCGGCGGACGTGGCGTTTCTGACCGCGGCGCCGCACCCGGCGAGCAGCTCGTTTCGCAACAGCATTTCACTCGACCAGTTCATGGCCGAGCGCATCGGTATCATGACCCGTTTCCCGTCGCTCACCCTGGCGGTCAACACGCGGGCGCGCAGCCTGTCGTGCACGGGCACCGGCGTGGCGATCCCGCCGGAAGAAAAAGCGGCGGAGGTGTTCAAGCAGCTGTTCCTGCAGGGCACGCCCGAGCAGATCGAAAAGCAGATCCGCAAGCTGGACACCGGGAAGAGCATTCTCGACGCCGTGGCGGGCCAGGCGAAGGATTTGCAGCGCGCGGTTCCGACCGAGGACCGCGACCGGCTGGAACAATATTTCACCAGTGTGCGCGACCTCGAGCACCGGCTCCAGGCGTCGCGCGGCTGGGAGCAAAAACCAAAGCCGGTGGTGAAGGCCCCGGTCCCGGTCGATCCGGCGAGCCCGGCGCAGTACATGGCCAAGGTGAAAGTGATGTACGACCTGGCGCGGCTGGCCTTCGAAACGGATTCGACGCGGTCGATTACCCTGATGCTGGACAGCGTGGCCACGCCCGTGCTGGAGATTCCCAATGTCCCGATCAACGAGGGGTATCACAATCTCTCCCACCACGGCAAAGCCGAGGACAAGCTTTCCCAGCTGAAGCAAATCGATCTCCTGCACATGAAGCTGCTCGCGGGGCTCTACAAGGACCTCAAGGCGGTGCGGGAAGGCGAGGACTCGCTCTTGGATCGGACGATGGTGCTGTACGGCTCGAACTTTGGTGACGCCAACCGGCACGTGACGACCAACATGCCGATGCTGTTCGCGGGTGGCGGGTTCAAGCACGGGCAGCACCTCGAGTTTGATGCGACGTACAACTATCCGCTGCCGAACCTGTTTGTCTCGATGCTCCAGCGGATGGGAATCGAGCAGGACAAATTTGCCTCGTCGACGGGGACGATGCGCGGCTTGGAAATGACCTGAGGGGATTTTGCGGTGCAAAATCCCTATTGACCATGACCATGCCCATTCTTTTGCCGCGGTTTGTCCTTGGGGTGCTGGCTTCTTCCTTCGTACTCGCGGCGCGCGGCGCGACGGCGTTTCCCGAGGCGGAGGCGTTCGCGTTTACCGATCGCTACTGTTCCAGCTGCCACAACGATGTGGATAAGGAAGGTGGCCTGGACCTCACCAGCATGAAGTTTGTCGCCGGGGACGCGGCCAACTTTCTGACCTGGGTCAAAGTGCACGATCGCGTGCAGGCGGGAGAAATGCCGCCGAAGGAAAAGAAACGCCCGGTCGCCGCCGAGGCGGGCTCTTTCTTGAAAGGCCTCGCGGCCTCGCTCG
Source organism: Opitutaceae bacterium (assembly GCA_947474995.1). Classification (GTDB taxonomy): domain Bacteria; phylum Verrucomicrobiota; class Verrucomicrobiia; order Opitutales; family Opitutaceae; genus ER46. The sequence goes on from CANJNJ010000028.1 coordinate 4,840, forward strand.
CGGGCTACGATCAGGACAAGGCCGCCCGCGATGGCCGGGCGACGGAGCGCCGGCTCAATCGCTACGAATACGAGAACGCGCTGCGCGATCTTTTGTCGGCTCCCTGGCTGCAGGTGAAGGCCCAGCTGCCCGAGGACGGGGAGGCGTTTCGCTTCAACAAGATCAGCCGGGCCCTGGACGTTTCCCATGTGCACATGGCGCGCTACATGAGCGCGGCGGATTACGCGCTGCGCCAGGCGATGAGCGCGCAGCTGGATCATCCGCCGCGCGTGACCAAGCGCTATTTTGCCCGCGACGAACCGGCGCTGGGCCGCAACTTTCAATTGCAGGAGTTCAACACCTCGCCGGAGCGCACGAACTTTCCCGTGCTCGACAGCCACGGCCAGCCGGATGTCCGCGCCGGGCGGGCGCCCTTGACGGTGGGCAACGCCGAACCCGCGGTGCGGGACCGGGAGGCGATCGGCAAAGTGGCGAGCACGTTCGCCGATTTTGGCGGCTACAGCTGGACCCAGTTTCGGGCGCCGATCGCGGCCCGCTATCGCGTGCGGTTTGCGGGCTACACCATCTGGGTGGGCAACGGCGCCGCCCGCACGATGTGGAAGGGGACCGGGGCGAACAAGGCGCCGGTTGATTTGCCGTTTCAGTGGTTTCGACCCAACACGGACGACGTTTCACCGGGGCGGCGGGATGAGCCGATGGGGGTCTACGCGCTTTCCGGCGGACTCAAACGACGCATCTCCGCGTTCGACTTCAAACCCGAGCCAGCGGTCAGCGAAATTGAGGTGATGCTCATGGCGAATGAAGTCATCCAGACCGATCCGTCCCGGTTGTACCGGAGCCGGACGACGGGCGAACTGTACGGCGTCCGGAATCCCCTGGCCCAAATCGATGGCATGCCCGGAGTAGCCGTGCAATGGATCGAGGTCGACGGGCCGATCTACGACGACGCCACCGGCGCTGGGTACCGCCTGCTGTTTGGTGATCTGCCTCTGAAGAAACTCGAAAGCGGCCAGATCGGGGTGGACCTCGATGTGGTCGCGCCGGCGCCGCGCGGAGGCCCGCGTGGGGGTGCGGGCGGCCGGGGTGGCCCGCCGCTGGCCCAAGTGGCGGTGGAGGTGGTCTCCAGCAATCCGACGGTGGACGCCGAGCGGCTGTTGCGGAATTTCATGCCGCGCGCGTATCGCCGCCCGGTGGCCGAGGCGGAGGTGCAGCGCTTCCTCGGGGTCATCCAGGAACAGCTCAAGGCCGGCCACAATTTTGCCGAGTCCATGGTTTCGGGTTACACCGCGGTGCTGTCGTCGCCGGGCTTTATTTTTCTCGAGGAGAAGCCCGGCCGTCTGGACGACTACGCGATCGCGACCCGGCTGGCTTTCTTCCTGTGGAATTCCGAGCCGGACGAAACCTTGCGGGCGGCGGCGGCGAAGGGCGAGTTGCACCGGCCCGAGATCCTCCGCGCACAGACCGAGCGGCTCCTCGGTGACCCGAAAGCGCGGCGGTTCACGGACGCCTTCATCGACTACTGGCTCGATCTCCGGAAAATGGACGACACGTCGCCCTCGAGCACGCTCTACAACGATTATGAGCTCGATGATCCGCTGAAGGATGCGGCGCTCGACGAGACCCAGCTCTTCTTCGCGGAACTGGTGCGGGCGGACCTGCCCGCCCGCAACATCGTCGATTCCAATTTCACCTTTCTCAACGAGCGGCTCGCGCGCCACTACGGCGTGGCCGGAGTCAAGGGCGCGTTGATGCGCCGCGTGACGCTGCCTGCCAACAGTCCGCGCGGCGGGCTGATGACGCAGGCCAGCGTCCTGAAGGTCACGGCCAACGGCACCACCACGTCGCCCGTCTTGCGCGGCGTGTGGATTGGCGAACGCATCATGGGTCTGCCCGTGCCACCGCCGCCGGCGGCGGTGCCGGCGATCGATCCGGATATCCGCGGCGCGGTCACGATTCGGCAGCAGTTGGAAAAGCACCGGGCCGACGAAAGCTGCGCCGCGTGCCATGCGAAACTGGATCCGCCGGGATTTGCGCTGGAGAGCTTCGACGTGATGGGGGGGTGGCGCGATCGCTATCGCGCCGAATCGCCGGACGTGGAGCCGGAAATTGGCTATGGCATCAACGGCTGGCCGTTCATGTTTCACTATGCGCTGCCGGTCGAAACGAGCGGTCAGTTGCCCGACGGTCGGACCTTCAAGGATGTGCGCGACTTCAAGCAGCTCCTGCTCAAGGACGAGGTGAGCATCGCGCGAAATCTCGCCAAGCAGCTGGTGGTGTTCGCGACCGCCGCGCCCGTGCGATTTGGCGATCGGGCTCAACTCGAAAAAATCCTGCAGGGCGCCAGTCGCAACGGTTACGGCGTGCGCAGCCTCGTGCATCAGATTGTGCAGAGTGAGCTCTTCCTGAACAAGTGAGGGCCCGCATCCTTTCTTTCCCGCGGGGTCATGCCCCTGGCGCGGAGCGGCCCTTGGACCCGCGGCATCCCGGCTTGGCCGTGTCATGCGGGCCGAAGGCAAAACCGCGGGGCGGTTTTGCGGAGGGACGGCATTTCGTCTCCTGAGAAATTAATCGAGCAACCCATGGGTCTACAATCACTCACCAGCGTCCGGGCTCTTGTGGCCGGTCCAAAATTGAAACTCCAGTCACTCGCTGTCGGAGCGGTTCTGGTCGTCACGACGAGCCTGTCGCTGCTTTTCGCGGGCGAAGCGGCCGCCGGCGCGCCGCCGAAACCCGGCGAGCAATGGACCATTCCCAATTTGGAATTGGCGCTCGCGCCAATTCCCGCGGGGACGTTCGCCATGGGGAGTCCCGAAGCCGAAAAGGGGCGTGATCCGGGCGAAGGCCCGCAAACCAAGGTCACGTTCACGAAAGGCTTCTGGCTGGGGGCGACCGAGGTCACGCAGAAGCAGTGGGAGTCCCTGATGGAGGGCAACCCGAGCCAATTCAAGAAGGACGATAATCCGGTCGAAAAAATTTCCTGGTCGGAGGCGGTGGCGTATTGCGAAAAACTCACCAGTCGCGAGAAGGCCGCGGGTCGGCTACCTGCCGGGTATGTCTACGCGCTGCCCACCGAGGCCCAGTGGGAATACGCGTGTCGCGCGGGTTCGACGGGCGAGTTTTACGGCAAGCTGGCCGACATTGGCTGGTATTTCAAAAACACCGAGGGATTGACGACCAAGCCGGTCGCCCAGAAGCAGGCGAATGCGTGGGGTCTCTTCGACACGCATGGCAATGTGTGGGAATGGTGCGCCGATTGTTATGGCAAGTACCCGGGCGGTGCGGTCACCGATCCCAAAAGTGCGGCGACGGGCCTCCTGCGCGTCGCCCGCGGTGGCGGCTGGGGTGACTCGCCGACGGATTGCCGGGCGGCTTTCCGGGTCGGCTACAAGCCCGAGATGCGCGGGAACAGCATTGGCTTCCGCGTGGCGTTGCGCCCGGCGCCGTAGCCCAAAGCGCCGGATGCGCACGTTCGTAGTTCCGGCCTTCAGGCGGAAGGATTGCTGGCCGTCGTAAACACAGCGGTTCCGCCTGAAGGCGGAACTACTAACCGCGGCCGGGGCAAAGCGCGCGCTTGGCTAAGCGTGAACGGGGCCGCGGCGCGAACTTCTAGCTCTTCTTCACCCACGGCAACGCATCCAAGTCGACGTTGCCGCCCGTGACGATGATCCCGACGCGCTTCGATGTGACGTCGACCTTGCCCTCCAGAATCGCCGCGTAGGGCACGGCGGCCGAGGGCTCGATCACGATTTTCATGGTTTCCCAGATCGTGCGCATGGCTGCGATGATCGACGCTTCCTCCACGGTGACGATGTCATCCACGTATTGGCGAATCACGGCGAAATTGGGCGCGCCCACATTGGTGCGCAGGCCGTCCGCAATCGTGTTCGTTGTGGCCAGCGGGACGAGGTGGCCGGCGCGAAAGGATTGGGCGGCATCGCTGGCGCCGGCGGGCTCGACCGCGATGACTTTAATCTGCGGCCGGATGCTCTTGGCGGCCATGGCCGTGCCGCTGAGCAGGCCGCCGCCGCCGACGGGGCACAGAATCAAGTCGAGACCGGGCTCGTCCTCCAGCAATTCGATCGCCGCCGTGCCCTGGCCGGCCATGACGAGTTCGTTTTCAAACGGGTGGATTAACGTGGCGCCGGTCGCGGCGATGATGCGGGCGCAGGCGGCTTCACGGGCGGCTTGGGTGGGTTCGCACAGCTCGATCCGGCCGCCGTAACCCTCCACCGCCCGAATCTTCACCTTGGAGGAATTCGCGGGCATGACGATGTACGCCGGGATGCCGCGAAGTTTGGCGGCGCGGGCGATGGCCGCGGCGTGATTGCCGGAGGAGTGGGTGGCCACACCGCGGCGGGCGGCGGCGTCGGAGAGCGCGAACACGGCGTTGGCGGCGCCGCGGGCTTTGAAGGCCCCGACCTTTTGCAGGTTCTCGCATTTGAAGACCAGCGAACCGCCGCACGCCGCGTCGAGCCGCGCGCTCGTCAGGACGGGTGTGCGGTGGATGTGCGGTCGGATGCGCTCGTGGGCGGCGCGGATGCTGAAGAGATCGAGGGCCATTGCCGTGCAGCTTGCACGGCGGCGGGACGGCATGCAAACTCGGGCGCATGGTCAAAAAACTTCTTCACACCCGGATGCGGGTGAATGACATCGAGCGCACCGTTAAGTTCTACGAGCAGGCGCTGGAACTCAAAGTCGCGCGCCGGAGTGTCTCGCCCCGCGGCGCCCAGATCGTGTTTCTCGCGACGCCCAACAGCGACGAGGAAATCGAAATCTGCCAGCTGCCGAACAGCCCGAGCGTGCAGGTGCAGCCGGACTTGATGCACCTCGCGTTCGAGGTCGAGGACCTCGCCGCCTTTACGGCCAGGCTGGAGAAGAAGGGCTACAAGCTGAGCGACGGTCCGACCCCGACCAGCAGCGGATCGACCATCGCCTTCATCGACGCGCCGGAGGGCTACGAGGTGGAGTTGATTCAGGTGAAGAAGTAGGCCGTTCGACGAGGGCGGCCGGACGTGAAAAGCCCGAGCGCCTCCCTCCAAGTTGGAGCGTTTTCCTTCACCCCGTGAGCCCGTCCGAAAACGCCGTCAGCCCCGGGGTGGGGCATCGGGCGTGGTTGGACGGGATCGCGTTCGTCTTTGGCCTCGGACTGGCCTGGGGACTGCGATGGAACACCACGGATTTGGTGTGGAGCCTCTGGCTTTCCAGCGTGGTGGTGGGCTACGCGACGACCGTCTGGTCGATCTTCGGACCGTTGGTTTTCTTCGGCTCAAAGGCGTGTGCCGAGCGCGGGCTCCTGGTGGGAACGCCGAAGCGGCCGGCGGTGCTGGGGGTGGCGGCCATGTTCCTCGGCGGACTATTCCTGCTCGCGTTCTTCACCGTGCATTTCGGGATGTTTCATTTCGTCCACGCGGTTTTTTTGCAGGGATTTTTTCCGGTGAAGGGAGAACCGGTGGTGACCGGGACGCCGCCGGCCTCGCTCTATTGCGAGGTCTTCCAGCGCTATTGGGTATTCCTGCCGGCCGCCTTCCTCGCCGAGCGGCGGGCCTTGCGCTTTAATCCGGCGCCGGTGGCGGAACCGCCGGATACCTCGGTCAAGGCCGCCGCTATGGCGGCGCGGAAAGCGCGCAACGCGAAGAAAAGCAACCTGACCGGGATGATGGCACCCTACAAGAACGTGATCCGGATGCATCTCCTGATCTTTTTTTCGCCGCGGCGCATTTCGCCAAACTCGAAAACTTCGCGGTGTAGGCGGTGGTGTAGGCGGTTTATTTTTTCCCGTGGCGGTTGCTGCGCAAGGAACCGGCCGTGGCTGCGAGTGGCGCGTAGAACATGGGAAGGGAGGGGAAATTCAGAAGCCAGGAAGCCACGGACCACGGCCATTAGTATGAACTCATGGCTTCCTGGCTTCTGAATTCTCCGGGACCTTCTGAATGCTACTCGTGAGTGGCGGAGGCCCGCGGCGTTGTTCGCGGCGCTCCCAGGCGAAGAGAAATTGCTGGGCGAGACCGGCGAGGTCGCCGAAGTGGGCGCGGCCGAATTGGGTGACTTGGGCGGGCTTCCAGCCGTCGAGGCCGTAGCGCAGGGCCATCGTCCGCAAAATCCAAACGTCGACCGGGAATGCCTCGAGGCGGCCCGCGCCGAAAAGCAGGACGCAGTCCGCCACTTTTTCGCCGACGCCCGGTAGCTCGCAAAGACGCGCCTTGGCTTCGGCGTAGGGCAGCGCGGCGGTTTCCTCCAGCCAGCCGGGATGCGCGGCGATGTAACGCGCCGTCTCGGCGATGTAGCGGGCGCGAAAACCCAGCAGGCACGCCTTCAGGTCCGCCGCCGGGATCGTCGCGAGTTCGTCCCAGGTTGGCAGCCGGAAGATGCCCGGCGCGATCTCCGCGCCGTGGCGCGTGGCGAGGAGCCCGACCATTTGCTTGATCTGCACAATCTGCTTCGTGGCGCTGCACAGAAAGCCGAGCAGGGTCTCGCCGAAAGGTTGGCGCAGAATGCGCAATCCCGGGAAAGCGGCGAGGCACCGGGCAAGATGCGGATCACTGCGCCAGGGCAGAGTGTCGGTCAGCGTCGCGGCATCGGGCTCCAGCGCGAGGTACGTGCGCAGGGCTTCGGGCATTCGAGGCGCCAGGGCGGTCGGCGACGACCACTCGAGGCGGCTGCCCTCACCGAGGCGCAACCGCACGACGTTGTCGGCCCACACGCCGGTCCACACGTCGCCGGCGCGATGCCAGCGAAACGCCTGGCCGCCATCGATCAGTTCGGCGAAAACGGCGGCGTCGAAGGGGAGAGCGCCCGACAGGGGTTGCCAGTTGGACCAAATGGGGAGGGTCATGACGTCGCGGTGGAGCAGGGGTCAGGACTTGCGGACGAGACTCCTTGCCGGGTTGGTCGTCCCGCCTTCCGGCGGTGCCTGGCGCGCCTGGCTTCCGCCTAAAGGCGGAACGACGAACAAAGGGCCCCGTTTCACGTCGCCAAACAGGTGCGTCTTGCGCGGTGAATGGTTGCGCAAGGTCACTTCGCCGGCTTCTCCCACAGAAAGCTTTTTTGTTCCACGAGCACGGTGCCGTTGGCGGCCAGCAAGGTGAGCTTCCAGGCGACGGGGGGGGCCTTCTTGCCTTCGGGGTAATCGGCGCCCGTGAGTCCGAGTTGGAAAACGGTTTCGTTGGCCGGCAGCGCCGCGGCGAACGTGAAGGTTTTCGGCGCGAGCGTGGAGGCCTGAATGACGGTGAGTTCGAACCGCGCCTCGGGCTGGGGCGCCCGGGTTTTGACCCGGACCAGGAAATAGTAGCCGGCGCGCGCGTCGGCGTGCGTCCGCAGCATGACCTGTTTCCCGTTGTCTTCTTCGCCGCCAAAATACTCGGCGATGCGCTCGAACGAGACGGCGTCGCGCCAGCCCGGCCACACCCGGACGAACTCGACGTCCGCGGCGCGCGCGGCTGCGAGCGACGGCAGCAGGAGCAGAAGGGCAAGGCGGACAAGACGCATGAGTGAAACGTGGGCGACGCAGCCGGGCGCCGCAAGACTCCACCCTCCGGCATCTGTGCCCATCTGTGAAATCTGTGGCCAAAAAATTCCCTCTCCTTTGGTTGCGGCTACGCCGCGGTAGGAAATATGCGGGTTAAGGTTCCAGTCGGACGAGTTGGTACCGATGAATGCCGAGGGGCGAGGGCTCCCAATTTTTGACGGCGGGATGAATCAGATAGGTGCGGGCGGAGAAAACCAGCGGGGCGATGGCGGCATCGTCGAGCAGGACCTTTTCCGCCTTTTGCAGCAGCGCCAACCGGGCCGAGGGATCCGCCGTGACCGCGGACTGGTCGAGCAGAGTGTCGTAGGCCTGGCTCGCCCAACCGGTAAAGTTTTGTCCGCCGCCGGCGCGAAAAATATCGAGGAACGTGGTGGGATCGGGATAATCCGCGACCCAGCCCATGATCGCGACGGTGTGCGTCAGGGTCTGTTGGTTTTGAATCCAGGTTTTCTGTTCCAACGGTTCGATGGTGAGGTGAACGCCGAGCTCCCGCTGCCACATCGCTTGGATGGCCTCGGCGGCTTTGGGCATGACGTTGTCGTTGAGGACCTGCATGGCCATGGGCGGCAAGCCTTGGCCGCCCGGAAAGCCGGCTTCGGCGAGCAACGCCCGTGCCGCGGCAAAATCAAAGGAAAGCCCGGGCGCAGGAACATAGCCGGCGACTCCGGGGGGCACGCACGATTGGGCGGGAGGAAAGGCCCCGTTGTAGACTCGTTGGGAAATGGCGGCCCGGTCCATCCCGCGCGCGAGCGCCTGTCGCACCTTCGCGTTGTTGAGCGGCGGCTTCGTGCTGTTGAAGTTGACGTAATAGATGCTCAGCAAGGGGTCGATGCGCAGCCGTTCCGGCGACTGCTGGCGATAGCTGGGAATCTTCGAAGGCGGGAGGTTGATCGTGACATGAAGTTGTCCGGCGCGGAAATTCAGTTCTTCGACGTCGGCCTTTTCCGTCGGGTAGAACACAATCCGCTCAAGCTGATTTTGCGCGGCTCCCCAGTAGCGCGGATTTTTGGTCAGGACGATTCGCGCGTTCGGCTGCCACTCAGCGAGGACAAACGCGCCGTTGCCGATGAGACTGCCGGGCTTCGTCCAGGGCGAGCTGCGGTCATCCATCCGGCCGGCCTTTTCCACGGAGGCGCGATGCACGGGCATCCAGGTAGAATGGGCGGCGAGCATCGGCAAATAGGGTGTCGGCTGGCCGAGGGTGACGCGAAGGGTCTGGTCGTCGACCACGGTCACCCCGACGTCGGCGAAGCTCTTCGTTTTACCCGCGTTGAAAGCCTCGGCGTTTTTGATCGGCCAGAGCATGTAGGCGTAGGTCGAGCCCAGCTCCGGAGTCAGGATCCGCTGGATCGAGTAGGCGAAGTCGCCCGCGGTCACGGGATCGCCGTTCGACCACCGGGCGTTGTTGCGCAGGTGAAAGGTGTAGACGAGACCATCCGCGGACACGTCCCAGCGTTCGGCCACCCCCGGCACGGGATTGCCCGTCTTTTCGTCGTAGCAGGTGAGCCCCTCGTAGAGCGCCACCGCGATGTTCATGTCGGTGGCCGCGGAGATGAGGTGGGGATCGAGTGTCGCCGGCTCGTTCTGGTTGCCAAGGTGCAGGGTATGCGTGCGGATGCCCTCGGCTACGGGCGTCTCTCGCTTGGCGCAGCCGGAGGCGGCCAGGCCCATCGCCAGCAGGACGAAAAGAGAAACCAGGGAGCGTCGGGGCATCTCGTCAGCCAAACCCAAGCGCTCGCACACGCAAAAACTTTCTCGGATGGCACGGACGATCGCGTGCGGCTCGGCGCGGAGTTGCGCGGGCCTTGCGGACGCCCCGGGGCGACGGTTGGCGCTTGCGCGATTCTGGCCGGGCGGCCAGTTTTCGCCCGTTTTCCCCCTCTGCCGCCACCGTCCGACCCCGACATGCGTACCCTCACCCTCCTCACCGTTCTGGTCCTTGCTGCGCAATTTTCCGTCGGGGCCGCGCGCGCCGGGGAATCCAAGGCGCCCGCGCTGGCGGCCAATCCCCTGATGAAAGACACGCTCGCCTACGTCGGCACCTATACGCGCGGCAAGAGCCAGGGCATTTACCTTTATCGGGTGCAAACCGGCCCGGCCGGCGCCACGTTTGTCCCGCTCGGTTTAGCCGCCGAAACCGCGAGTCCCTCGTTTCTCGCCGTCGATGCGAAGCGCCGGCTGCTCTTCGCGGTGAACGAAGTTTCCCAGTACGAGGGCAAGGCTTCGGGCTCGGTGAGCGCGTTCTCGATCGATCCGGCGACGGGGAAGTTGACGCTGATCAATCAGCGGTCGTCGATTGGCGCGGGCCCCTGCCACGTGTTGCTGACGCCGGATGGAGGCAGCCTGATTGTCGCCAACTACGGCAGCGGCAGCGTCATCGTCCTCCGGGTGGAAGCGAACGGACGCCTCGGCGAGACCACGGCCTTTGTGCAGCACGCGGGTAAGAGTGTAAACCCCCAGCGCCAGACCGGCCCGCATGCGCACAGCATCACGATGGATCCGGCGGGACGGAATGTTTTCGTCTGCGACCTCGGGCTGGACCAGGTCCTGACCTATCGGTTCGACGCGCAAAAAGGCACGCTCACGGCGGCCGAACCCGCGTTCACGTCCATCAAGGCCGGGTCCGGGCCGCGGCACATGGCCTTTCGACCCGACGGCAAGTTCGCCTACGTCATCAACGAAATGAGCTCCACCATCGTGGCGTTCGCCTATGATGCCGCGTCCGGCCGACTCACGGAACAGCAGACCGTCTCGACACTGCCGGCTGGTTTCGAGGGCAAGAGCTCCACGGCGGAAATCGCGATGCACGCCTCGGGCAAGTTTCTCTACGGCTCGAACCGCGGCCACGAAAGCGTGGCGCTCTTCGCGGTCGATCCCGCCAAGGGCACGCTGAGTTACGTCGCGCATCAGAACAGCGGCGGGAAAACACCGCGCAACTTCAGCCTCGATCCCACGGGGAAGTTCATGGCGATCGCCAATCAGGACACGGATAACATTTTAATTTGCGGCATCGATGCCGCGACGGGCCGGCTGCAGCCCGCGGCGGCGACCATCGAGGCGCCGATGCCGGTGTGTGTGGTGTTTCTGACCCCGCAGTAGCGGCCCCGAGGCGGGGCAAATCCCAAAAAGCCAAAACTCCAAACGCCAAAGAAATAACCAGCCGCAAATTCCAATTTTGAACGCGGAGGGGCGGATCACGTTTGAACGCCTTTGTTCGTAGTCCCGGCTTTAGCCGGATCAAATGATCTCGGAGCCGCCTGAAGGCGGAACTACCAACATCGGCCAGATCCATCCACAACGGTGTACGCTTAATAATCCAACGTGTCCCCGACTTTGGCTATCGAAGTTTTTTTGGTTTTTGGACTTTTGGCGTTTGGGATTTTTTGACCGCACCCGGAAAATTTAATCACGATCATGAACCGCAGAAATTTCCTCACCGCCACCACCGCGCTCACGGCGCTCGCCTCCGTACCCCGCCTGCTGGCCGAGTTTGAGCCGAGCCAGCGCTACCCCGATCCGCGCGTCAAGTCGCTGGACCCGAGCTTCGACAAGTACCGCGTGGTGCAGGCCAAGGTGGAGAAGATTGCCTCGGGGCTGCGCTGGGCGGAGGGACCTGTGTGGTTTGGCGACGGACGCTATTTGCTGTGGAGCGATCTACCGAACAACCGGATCATGAAGTGGGAGGAGGAGACGGGCGCGGTCAGCGTGTTTCGCAAGCCGTCCCACAACACCAACGGCAACACGCGGGACCGGCAGGGGCGGCTGCTGAGCTGCGAGCACGACACGCGCCGGGTGGTGCGCACGGAGTACGACGGCACGATCACGGTCATCGCCGATCGCTACGACGGGAAGCGGCTGAATTCGCCGAACGATATTGTGTGCAAGTCGGATGGCTCGATCTGGTTCACCGATCCGCCGTTTGGGGTGCTCGGTTTCTACGAGGGGCATCCGGCGCCCTTGGAGTTGCCGACGAATGTTTACCGCTGGGATCCGAAGACGACCCAACTGTCCGTCGTGAGCGGGGAGATCAACCGGCCCAACGGGCTGACGTTTTCGCCGGACGAGACGAAGCTCTACGTCATCGAAGCCGGATCGAACCCGCGGCTCATCCATGTCTTCGACGTGGTGAACGGCGGTACGGCGTTGTCGGGCAAGCGGGTGTTCATCACAGCCGAGCCTGGCGGCACGCCGGATGGGTTTCGCGTCGATGTCGACGGCAACCTGTGGTGCGGCTGGGGCATGGGCAGCGAGGCGCTCGACGGCGTGTGCATTTTCAATCCGGCGGGAAAATTGATCGGACGGATCGAACTGCCCGAGCGCTGCGCGAACGTTTGTTTCGGCGGCGCCCATCGCAACCGACTCTTCATGGCTTCGAGCACGTCGGTGTATTCGCTGTTCGTGAACACTCAGGGTACGGCGGGTGGGTGACCGCCGGGAGCGCGGGCGTCCTCGACCGCGTTTGGAACGAGCGACCGGAAACGGTCGCGCTCCCGCTAAGCCGGACTCGTGCCGTTGCAAGTTGAGAGGTGAAAGTTGAAAGCGATGAATGCCGGGCCGAAATCGCTCTTTTGGGGCTGGGTTCGAGGTAAATTGATCCGTGACTCCCCTTTCGCGCTCTACCCCGCAGTTAACTTTTTGCCTGCTCTGGCTTTCAACCTCCAACTCTCAACGGAATTTTTCCGGCTAAGGCCCTTAATGCACTCGCTCAGCCGGCTCTCCATCGCCTATCTCTGCCTGCCTCAAAATAGAAGTTCCAATGAAAATCCCAGTCCTTGTTACCCTCTGTGTTGCTCTGGTCGCGTCGTCCGGTCTGGCCCAACCGCCGGCGGCAAATCCTGCCGCGGGTAAAGCGGGCCGGGGCGCCACTGCGCCTCGCATCATTTCCCCCGAAGTCGGAGCCGACTTCCGCGTGACGTTTCGTCTCCTTGCCCCCAAGGCCAGCGAAGTGGTGCTGACAGGCGAGTTTCTCAAAGCGGATCAGCATCTGACAAAAAACGAGGCCGGCCTGTGGAGCATCACGGTCGGTCCGGTGGAGCCCGAGACGTATCACTACAATTTTGTCGTCGATGGCGTGAAGGTCCTCGATCCAGGCAACGCGAGCCTCAAGATGGGTTCGACCGCCCAGACGCTCGCCAATTCCCTCGAGGTGCGCGGAACGCAGCCGTTCTTCTACGATGCCCAGCCGGTGCCGCACGGCGAAATGCGGACGAATTGGTACGAGTCGAAGTCGTTGGGATTCGTGCGGCGCGCCACGGTCTACGTCCCGGCCGAGTACGACCAGAATCCCCAGAAGCGTTATCCGGTGCTTTACCTCCTGCACGGGGCGAACAACGATGAAACCACGTGGACGCGGCAGGGGCGGGCCAACCTGATTCTCGACAACTTGATCGCGGCGGGGAAGTCGCGGCCGTTCATCGTCGTCATGCCCTTCGGCTACGGCGTCAAGGATCCCATGAATCCGGGCGGGGCCAATAACAACGAACTCTTCAGCCAGGACCTGCGCGGGGATCTGATTCCGATGATCGAGGCGAAATATCGTACCCTCGCGGATCGGGATCATCGCGGGCTGATCGGGCTTTCCATGGGCGGCGGCCAGGCGCTGACCATCGGGCTCAATCACCTCGAACTCTTCAGCTACGTGGGCGGTTTCAGCGCCGCGATCCGGCAGCCGGAAACCTTCCCCGCGACGTTCGCCAGCCTGGTGAAGGAGGCCGGGGCCTCGAACCAAAAGTTGCACCTGCTCTGGTTCGGGTGTGGCACGGAGGACAGTCTCTTCGAGCCGGCGAAGGAGTTCTCGAAATTCCTTACCGCCCAAAAAATCAAGCACACCTTCCGGGAAACACCCGGGGCGCACACCTACATGGTCTGGCGCCGCTACCTGAACGAAGTCGCGCCCCAGTTGTTCCGCGAGTAGATGGCGACGGCGGCGACGGAAGGGAACTGAACGATGGCCGTGACGGGTGGGCGGGGCACTCCGTGCGCCGCCGGACCGCGCGCGGTGCGGTGGCGAGGATAGGTTTCGACCTTAAAACCGTCGTCAGCCGGAAGACCGGCGCTACTCCACGGCAAATATCTCTACGGGCTCGGCGCGGCCTTTGACCGCGACGGTGCCGAGCGCCCGGGTGGAAATTTTCCCGGGCTCGCGCCGGGCTGCCAGCGTGGCGGCGCTCGTGATGATGTTCGTGCGATACTCGGCCGTGCGCGTCAGCGATTGCAGCCGGGAGGCCACGTTCACGCCGTCGCCGATCACGGAATAATTCAAACGCCGGTGCGAGCCGATGTTGCCGGCGACGACGCGAGCGGTGTTCACGCCCACGCCAATCGCAAGCGGCGGGCGGCCCTCGGCGGCGAGTTCGGCGTTGAGCGCGACCAGGGCGCGCTCCATCGCGAGTGCCGCGGCGAGGGCACGGTCGGCCGCGTCTCCTTGCGACACGGGTGCACCAAAGAGCGCCATGATTGCGTCGCCGATGAATTTGTCGATCACGCCGCCCTGTTCCTCGATCGCGGCGCTCATCCGATCGAGATAGCGATTGAGCAGCGCGAGCAAATCGCGCGGCGCGAGTTTTTCGCTGAGCGTTGTGAACCCGCGCAGATCGGCGAACAGGATGGTGACTTCGCGTTCCTCGCCGCCGAGAGCGGCGCCGTCGCGCATGAGCTGGGCCGCGACCTCGGGCGAGACGTTTTTGTCGAGGAGGTCGCGCACCTGATCCCGCTCGGCCAGTCCGGCGGACATGGAGTTCATCGCGCTGGCGAGTTGTCCCAGTTCGTCCGTCCGGTCGAAAGCCAGGCGTATCGCATAGTCGCCGCCGGCGATGACCTTCGTGTGTTCGGCCAGGTGCAAAACCGGCTGACTCACGCCTCGGGCAATCCAAAGTGCCGCCAGCGCGGCGACGGCGAGGGCGGCCAGCGAAATTAGGAGAATCTGGCTTTCGAGTTCCCGGGCCGCGGCCAGTTCGGCGCTGAGCGGGCGCTGCAGGACGACGGTGATGGGATCGTCGCCGAGCATGTCGGCCGATTTGAACAGCGTCACGTACTGCTCCCCGGGGAGGTCGAGCGTGCGGATGCGTTGCCGCGACTTGGGGTTGTCCGCGGCCGCCTGCGCGACGGCTTGGGCCAGGGGAGCAGGGAGGGTCGAGGCGAGCACCCGGGGATGCGGCGGAGCATCGGTTGAAACAAAGGTCACCTCGAGATGCGTGGGGTCCTTAATCTTCTGCGCGAAGTCCCGGTCGATGGGAAAGGCCAGGCCGAACCACGCGGCGATTTCCGGATAAGGCGCGTAGAGGGGAACGACGACCAGCACGTGCAGGGCATTGTTCAGGTAGGCAAAGCCACTGTCCTCGGCGGGATCCTTGTCCTTCGCGAGGCCGATGAGGTAGCGGAAGGGACCAACGTTTTCATTTTCCATCGCGGCATCGCTGTTGGCGCGCAACTGGCCGTCGGGATCGAGCAAGGCGATGACCGGGGCCCGAACCCGGCGGGTGTAGCTTTCGAGGAGCGAGCTGAGCGTGGCCGGATCGGAATCGAGCGATTGCTTGATCGCGTAGTCGCTGCTCATCACCCGGGCGCTGCCGGCGAGATATTCGATGCGCTGGCGAACCGTTTCGTCAAAGATACCAGCGCCGATTTCGAGGTTGGCCTCGCTGTGGGCGAGGGCGTTGGAGCGATTGGCGCGCGAGACGAAGAAATAGGTCAGCGCGAGCGCGGCGAACAGCAGCCCGAGCAAGAGGGCCAGCAGCCGGGTACTGAAGCGGCGGAAGCGGAACCGGGACACGGCGGGCTATTTGTAACCGCCACCCTTGGCGTCAGGCGTTCGACGGATGCGTCGGTCGCGCCCGAGTTCCAGCGTCACGGCGGTGGGCGCCGCGGGACCCTCGGTGACCGTGATTTCGCGCGTCACGGGCTTGTCGAGGCGCGGCTGCCAAATCTCGACCCGGTAGCGACCGGGAGGCGCGCGGCCGATGCTGGCGGTGCCGTCAGCCGCGCTCTTCGCGAACCAGGGCGTGTCCAGCACGACGACGTAGGCGAGCATCCAGTCGTGGATGTTGCAGCCGACGGCGATGACCCCGGGTCGATCAAACACAATGGGCTCCTTCGCCTCACCGACGTAGAGGGGCAGTTCGAATTTTTTGATCTTCGAACTCGAGTAGACCTGATGTTTGACCGTGTCGCGGTTCGGAAAATGGACCGCGCTCCCGACCTGCACCGCGGTCACGTAGGGGATGAATTCCTGTTTCTGTTGCGAGATGACGGCGGCTTCTGCGGGGGCAACGGATTTGGCCGCCGCGTCTAGGGGCAGCAATGAAACCACGGCATCTGCCACCGGCTGGTTTTTCTGGTCGATGAATTTGAAAGCGACCTCGGCGCCAGCGGCGAATGGGGCGAACACCAGGGCGGCGAGCACGAGGACCATCGCGCGCTGGTCGGGTGGACGGCCGAGCTCCGCCGAGGCCGAGAGGGATCCGGAAAACATCCCGGCTAGTATTGGTGCACCAGCACGAGGGAGACAAGGTGGTTCACGTAGCTCAACGAACCGCGATTGGTCGTGAGCATTTCGAAACTGAAGAGGAGCGCGGAATTTTGGTCCAGCGCGTGGGTCACGCCGGCTTTGAGTCCAACGGTGTGGGCGGCGATCGAGTAAGCCACGCGCGAGTCGCCGAAGGTGTCGACGGCGAGGCGGTGGGACGCGAGCCCGACCAGGTCCGGTCGCGGCGGTCGGCCATAGGAGACGATGTCCCCGTCGCGATAACTGGCGCGAAACGTGAGACGGGTAACGTCGGTGAGGTCGCGATCGATTTCGAGGGCGGTCGTGCCGGCCGAACGATCAAACACCGCGCCTTGGGCATAGAATTGGGAAAACTCCTGGATGAGCGTGGCGCGCCACTCGTCCGTGAGGCGCTGGCGGAGCGCCGCCGTCACGCCGGTCGCCGTGCCGCGCCGGCCGGACTCCCGGGCGGCGACGGCATCGCCGGCGGCCTCCACGGAAAACACCGGGGCGTATGCGCCCAAGCCAAACTTGTGGCGCCATTCGACGCGCGCGCCGGCCAGACCCGTGGTGAGACCGTCAAAGCGCGGCCACCATTCGGCGCCCAGATGGGCGGTGAGAAAAAAGGAGTCGTCCCGCCCCACGCCGTAGCGCTGGGAAGCGAGGAAATCGGCGCCGGTCTGCAGTGCGCCAATCCGGTCTGAGGCGGCATTCGCGTTGGTGGCGTTGTCCTGCCACGTGGCCGTCATCGTCAGATTGGGCGCCCAATTGTCGGCGCGCGCGGAGAAAGCCGGCGCAAAAAACCAGGCGGCCGCGACCAAATGGGCGGAAGACAATTTCACAGGAGCGGGCGGAGGGCCTTCCAGACCGTTTCGGCGACGAGGGCGTGGCCTTCCACCGTGGGGTGAATGCGATCGGGCTGGTTCAATGTGGCGCTTCCGCCGACGCCCTCCAGGAGGAAAGGAATGAGGGCCGCCTGGTGCTTTGCGGCGACGGCCGGAAAAATATTCTCAAACGCGGCGGCGAAATCGGGGCCCATTTCCCGGGGCATCTTCATGCCGGCCACGACCAATTTAGCCGCGGGATATTTGGCGTGAACGCGCTCGAGAATTGTTTCCAGATTGGTCCGCGCAACGTCGGGCCTGATCCCGCGGAGGCCGTCGTTGCCGCCCAGCGCGACCACAAAGATGGCGGCGGGCTGGCGCAGGATCCAATCGACCCGCCGCGCGCCGCCGGACGTCGTCTCCCCACTGAGTCCGGCGTTGACGACGCGCCAGGGAAGCCCGGCGGCGGAAAGCTTCGCTTGGATCAGCGCGGGGTAAGCCTGAGTCGACGGATCGCCGAGGCCGTAGCCGGCGGTCAGGCTGTCGCCAAAGAACACGATGGTCTGGGGCTCGGCGGCGCCAAGCGGCGGGACGAACGCCACCAAACCGGCCAGGAGCAGCGCCGAAACCGGGCGGCCGAATCGCGAGAAAAGACCGGCCCACGAGGCCCGATTTGCCCAGGGAATCACCATCGCGAGCTTCCTTTCGGGTGAATCGTGTGTTTCGTGGACATACAAAATGAGTGGTCAAACCATGTTGAAAGTCGAGCTGCTGACCAAGACGTACGCAGCCGCCGGTGGACGTACCCTGACCGTATTGCGGGAAGTAAGTTTCGCTCTTGGGGCGGGAGCGAGCCTGGCCATCGTCGGGCCCAGTGGGAGCGGCAAGACGACGCTCCTCGGTCTTTGCGCCGGATTGGACCGGCCGACGAGTGGCCAGGTCGTGCTGGCCGGAGAGTCGCTGGGCGCGTTGGACGAGGACGCGCGCGCCTTGGTCAGGAACGCGCACGTCGGATTCGTTTTTCAGAATTTCCAACTCGTGCCGACCTTGACCGCGTTGGAAAACGTGATGGTCCCGCTGGAATTGCGGGGCGAAGGCGGGGTCAGCGTGGAAACCGACGCCAAGGCCCTGCTGGCGCGGGTGGGCCTGGCGGAGCGGTGCGATCACTATCCCGTGCAGCTTTCCGGCGGCGAGCAGCAGCGCGTGGCGCTGGCCCGGGCGTTCATGAACCGGCCCAAGATTTTGTTCTGCGACGAGCCGACGGGGAATCTCGACGACGACACCGCGGCCGCGATGGTGGAATTGATTTTCGAAATAAACCGCGAGCGGGGGACCACCCTGGTGCTGGTGACCCACAATCTCGAACTGGCCGGCCGCTGCCAGCGGATCATCCGGCTGAAGGGTGGGGCGGTGGTGAGCGATGAAACCGCCGCGCCTCGCGCGGCGGCTGTGACGAGTGACAGGTGACGAGTGGCGAGACCCCAACCACGATTGCGCGTACCGCCAATTCTCATCACTGGTCACTCGCCACTCATCACTCCGATGACCTTCATCTTCAAAATGGCCTGGCGCGATTCGCGCGCTTCGCGGCGGCGGCTCGGGCTGTTTTCGCTGTCGGTCGTCCTGGGGATCGCGGCCCTCGTCGCCATTGGATCGCTCGGCGCCAATCTCGAGCGCGCCATCAACGATCAGGCGAAGGAGTTGCTGGGCGCGGACTTGATCGTCACCAGCCGGCTGGCGCCAAGCGAGCCGGTGCGAAATTACCTCGAGGGACTGGGCGGCGAGGTGGCCCGGGAAATCAGTTTCTCGTCGATGCTCCTGTTCCCCAGCGGCGACGGGGCCACGCGACTCGTCAACGTGCGCGCCATCGAGGGGGATTTTCCGTTTTTCGGCACGCTGGAAACCGAGCCGGCCTCGGCTGTCGCCCGCTTGCGCGCGGGGGGCGACGTGGCCGTCATCGAGGAGACGCTCCTGCGCCAGTACCACACGAAGGTCGGCGAGACGGTGAAGCTGGGCAGCACGCTCTACACGGTCGTGGGCGCGCTGAAGAAATTGCCCGGGGAGTCGTCGGCCGTCAGCGCCACCGTGGCGCCGCGGGCACTCGTGCCGCGGGCCTCGCTCGAGACGGCCGGGCTGGGGGAGAACAACACCCTTGTCCGCCATCGCACGATGCTCAAGTTGCCGGCGGATCGACCGCCCGCAGCGGTGGAGCGTGAGATGCGGCAGCAATTTCGCGGCGAGCGTCTGGGCTACGACACCGTGGCCGAGCGGAAACGCGATCTCGGGCGCGCCTTGGAAAACATCGAGGGCTTCCTGAGCCTCGTCGGCTTCATCGCGCTTTTTCTCGGCGCCATCGGCGTGGCGAGCGCGATTCACGTCTATGTGCAGCAGAAGATCACCACGGTGGCCGTGTTGCGCTGTCTCGGGGCGAGCGCGCGGCAGGCCTTCGCGGTCTACCTGGTGCAGGGACTCGCCTTGGGCGTCTTCGGCGCGATCCTCGGCGCCGCGCTCGGGGTCGCGGTGCAGTCCTTGTTGCCGCCGCTGCTGCGGGATGTGCTGCCGATTGACGTCACGTTTTTCATCGCCTGGCCGCAGGTGCTCGGCGGCATGGTGGCGGGTTTGGTGATTTGCCTGCTGTTCACCGTGCTGCCTTTGCTCGCCGTCCGGCGGGTTTCCCCCTTGGTTGCCTTGCGTTCCGCCTACGCTGAGGGGCCGCCACCGCCGGATCCGTGGCGCATTGCGATCGGCGTGTTCATCGTGGTGGCCGTGACGGCGTTCTCGATCTGGCGTACACAGCGATTGCGGGACGGGCTTGGTTTCGCGGGGATGCTCATCGGCGGTTTTCTGGTGCTCGCCGGGCTCGCGACGGTTGTCTCTTGGGCCGCGCGCAAGTGGTCGGGCCGGAGTCTTCCTTATGTCGTCCGCCAGGGCGTGGCCAATCTCCATCGGCCGAACAATCGCACCGTGCTGCTGCTCGTGTCGCTCGGTCTCGGCACTTTCCTGATGCTGACGCTGTTTCTCGCGCGCACGACCTTGTTGGGCGAGATCGCACTCACCAGCGGCACGGATCGGCCCAATCTGCTGTTCTTCGACATCCAGGACGATCAGATCGACGGGCTCGCCAAAATCAGCGCGCAACAGGGTGCGCCCGTGTTGATTCAGGCCCCGATTGTGACGATGAAGATCGCCTCGGTGCGGGGGCGCAAGGTGGAGGAACTGCTGCGCGGAGCGGACCGCCGTCCCTGGCAGGAAGCGCGGGACGAAAAAGGCGGCCGGCCGGAGGGCGCCGAGCGGATTGCGGCCTGGACCTTGCGGCGCGAATATCGCTCGACGTACCGCGGAAAATTGGAGAGTTCGGAAAAAGTCTTGAGCGGGGCCTTTGTCGGCCGGGTGACGCCCGGCACCGCGGTCGTCCCGATTTCGATCGAGCAGAGCTTGTTCCGCGACATGGCGCTGAGCCTCGGCGATGAAATCGAATGGGACGTCCAGGGCGTGCCCATCCGGACGAAAGTCGTGAGCGTTCGCGCGGTGGAATGGCGGCGGCTCGAACCAAACTTCTTTGTGGTCTTTCCCGAAGGGGTGCTGGAGGCGGCGCCGAAGTTTCACGTGGCCGCCGTGCGCGCGGATTCGAGCGAGCAATCGGCCGCGGTCCAGCGCGCCGTGGTCGAGACCTACCCAGGGGTGACGGCGATCGACCTCGCGCTGGTGATGCAGACCGTCGACGGGATCTTCTCGAAGGTGGCCTTTGTGATCCAGTTCATGGCGCTCTTCACGGTTATCACCGGCGTTATCGTGCTCGCCGGCGCGGTGCTGACGGGGCGGTTTCAACGGATTCGGGAAACGGTCCTGCTCCGCACGCTGGGGGCGACCCGCCGGCAGCTCCTCCAGATTCAGTTTGTGGAATACGCCATTCTCGGGTCGCTCGCCTCGATGGTCGGCTGCGGGTTGGCGGTCGCGGGCAATGCCTTGCTGGCGAAATTCATTTTCCGGATTACGCCGTCCGTCTCGATTCCGGTGGTGGTGGCGGGTGGGCTGGCGGTCTGCGCCGTCACGATCGCGACCGGGTTGCTGTCAAGCCGAGGCATCACCCAGCACCCGCCATTGGAAGTGCTGCGACAGGAGACGTGAGGCTGGCGGGAACCGCCGGCTAAAGTGACCAGGGGCGAGTGAGAGGTGACCGGGGTGAGCTGCGCGTTTAGATCGCGGAGCTTGTTACTTGGAACTTGTTACTTCCCTCTTTTACCTCTTGGAGTTGGGTCCCTCTTCCTTGTCGAAATCTTCCGCCTTTTTCATGCCTCGCGTTGTCACCTTCCACTACACCTTGCGCGATCCGAGTGGCCGCGTGATTGACTCCTCGGCGGGTGGCGAGCCGGTGGTTTACCTCGAAGGCGGCGGCCAGATTATCGAGGGGCTCGACGAACAGTTGCGGTCGGCCGTGTCAGGGGAGAAGAAGCGCGTGGAGGTGCCGGCGGCCAAGGCCTATGGCGAACGCGATCCCGCCCAGGTGCAACGGGTCAAACGGGCCCTGCTGCCGGTCGAGGGGGAGTTGCAGGTGGGCGATCAATTTCAAACCGACACGGACCGCTCTGCGCCGATTGTGACCGTGGCGGCCATCGAGGGCGACGAGGTGCTGCTGGACGCCAATCACTCGTTGGCGGGCGTCGACCTCACCTTCGAGGTCGAGATCGTGGCGGCGCGGCCCGCGACGGTTGAGGAACTCGCCCACGGCCACGCCCACGGGCCCGGTGGCTGTGGGCCCGCGTAACCGCCGCGATGATTTAGGCCATGAAATCCCTCGGCATCGACATTGGCGGGTCCGCCCTGAAGGGCGCACCCGTCGACACGCAAACGGGTCACCTGCTCGCGGAGCGGTATCGCATTGCGACGCCGGAACCGCTTTCGCCGGTCCGCATGGCGCAGGCGGTGGCGGAAATGTGCGCGCATTTCCGCTGGCGCGGACCGGTCGGAATTGGATTTCCCGGGGTGGTGCAGGGCCCGCGGATTTGTTCGTCGGCGAACCTGCATCGAGGCTTCATTGGCTGCGACGGCGTGAAGCTCTTCTCCAAGGCGGTGGGCCGGAAGGTGGGATTGATCAATGACGCAGCGGCCGCTGGCGGCGCAGAGATGAGATTCGGCGCGGGCCGTGGCTTCCACGGCAAGACGCTGCTGCTGACGCTCGGCACGGGCGTGGGCTCCGCGCTGGCGTACCAAGGGGTCGTGGTGCCAATGGAGCTGGGCCATTTGCAGTGGAAAGGTCGAGCCGCTGAGAAGCGCGTCGCCGCCTCGGTGCGGGAGAAAAAAGACCTTTCCTGGCCCGAGTGGGGTGGGCGCTTGAACGAGTATCTGGATTTGGTCGAACGGATCTTGTGGCCGGAACGGATCATCATCGGCGGCGGTGTCAGCGCGAAGTTTGAAAAATTCTCGCGCTTCGTGAAACCGAAGGCGCGGCTGGTGCCGGCGCGGTTGTTGAATCACGCCGGCATCGTGGGGGCGGCGCTCGCGGCGGAGACCCGCGCCTGATTGCACGGGTGGGCGTCGCGCAAGCCCCGGCATGAGCGCCGACCTTCTCATCGTGGGTCAAGGTTTGGCCGGGACCCTGCTCGCCTGGGAGTTGGAGCGGGCCGGTCGGTCGTTTACGATGGTGGACGCCGGCCCGGCCGGTGCGGCGAGCAGTGTGGCCGCCGGCATCATCAATCCCGTTACCGGCCGTCGCTTGGTGAAGAGCTGGCGAGTCGACACGCTGCTGCCCGTCGCGCGCGACACCTATCGTGAACTCGAGTCGGCCCTCGGAGTAAAACTGTGGCACGAAATGCGGGTGCGCCGGCTGTTTGCCGATGAACGGGAGCGACGCACGTTTGCGGACAAACAATCGCGAGCCGAGTTGCTGCCCTACGCCGGTGGGACGACGTCGGACGATGACGGATTTTGGATCGAGGGCGGTGCGCGCGTCGATCTGCCGGTGCTCCTGGCCGCCGCGCGGGAACGGTGGCGGACCCAAGGGCGGCTGCGGCCCGGGACGATGGCCGTCGCGGCGGAGGCGGGGTGCCACGAGTTGGTGATCGATTGCTCTGGAATGGCCGCGACGCGCGGGGGCGAATTTGGCTTTGTGCCGTGGGAGTTTTCGAGGGGCGAACTGCTGTCGATTGCGGTCGAAGGGCTCGCGCCGGGCGCGATTATCAATCGGGGGCATTGGGTCCTGCCGGTGTCTCCTGGCGCGGCGTTGGTCGGCGCGACGCATGAGCCCGGCGTGCTGACGGCCGAGACGACGGCGGCGGGGCGTGCGGCCTTGGAAGCCAGTGCCCGGACGCTGTTGGATCGGCCGTTTCAGGTTACGGGCCAGCGGGCCGGGATTCGCGTGAACCTGCCGGACAAACATCCGGTGGTGGGTCGGCACCCGGGTAATCGGCGACTCGGGTTGATCAACGGCTTGGGCGCAAAGGGAGCTTTGGTGGCCCCAACGCTCGCGCGGCAGTGGGTCCGGCATTTGGTGGACGGCGCAGAGTTCGAGCCGGAATTGGCCGTGGGGCGGTGGACCGGGAAGAACGTCCGGCCCTGACCGGGCGACTCCTGCCGGAGGTCGGTTTTAGTCCGACCACAACGCGGCGAGGGCGCCACGTCCCCAGGAGGGGCGCCGTTTGGGAGCCGACCAGAGTTCATGATCGCCTCCAGTGACTATTCCGCGCCTGCGATGGGCAGGTCATTTTGCCCGGCGCATGGCTTTGTCTTCGGGTGAAGCAAGGACGGGTGTAACTTTTGGCCCTGAACGGTGTATTTGATGCATGCGAGCACTTCCGTTTGCCTTCCCTCCGACCACTGTCCTGGGGCGTTTCGCCGCTGAATGGGTGCGGTGGTCGCAAGCGGGTTCACTCTTCCGCCGGCGGCCGTTTTGTCCGCCAGCGTCAGTTGTTATCCGTTCTGTGATGTGGCCGGGTCGTTGGGGCCCGGCCACTTCCCCTGGTGCGAAGGGCTAACAGGTCGCTTGCCTAGAACCCTGAGATAAACTCCCATGCTCGCCTCTCTCACTCTGCAAACGACTTCGATGAATCCTGCCTCAGTTGTGCCTCCTCCGGCGGCGACGCGCGTTACCGCCGGTCCGCCCAAGAAATCGAAACTGCTCTGGTATGCGCTGGCGGGCATCATCCTGATCGCGGGGGTCGGAACCGGATTCTACTTTAAGAAGAAGCGGGAGGCGGAGGTGATTGCGGTAACCACCGAAAAGGCGATTGTGAAGACGATCACCCAGATCGTGACGGCCACCGGCAAAGTGCAGCCTGAGATGGAGGTGAAGATCTCGCCCGAGGTGGCGGGTGAACTCATCGCGCTGGGCGTGAAGGAGGGAGATGCCGTCAAGAAAGGCGCCTTACTGGTGAAAATTAAGCCGGACTTTTACCAAGCGCAGTTCGAGCAGGCGGAAGCCAACCTGACGGCGACGAAGGCCAGTGCCGTGCTGGCGAAGGCGCAACTGTCCAAGGCCGAGGATGATTTCCGGCGCAGCGGCGACCTGTTCGCCAAGAAGCTGATTTCGGAATCCGATCAGGCGGGTTACAAGACGGCGCTCGAGGTGACCCAAGCCAACTACGACAATGCCCTCGCGCAAATCCGCCGGACTGAGGGCTCGCTGAGCCAGGCCAAGGATCAACTTTCCAAGACCATCATCTTTGCGCCAATGAATGGCACGGTCAGCTCGCTGACCAGCGAAGTGGGCGAGCGGGTCGTCGGCACTGGCACCTATGCCGGCACCGAAATCATGCGGGTGGCCGACCTGTCGAACATGGAGCTGCGCGTCCAGGTCAACGAAAACGACATCGTCAACGTGAAGATCGGTGACCACGCCCTCATCAATATCGATGCCTACCCGGGGCGGAAGTTCGGCGGTACCGTGACGGAGATTAGTTCCTCGGCGCAGACGGCCGGGGGCAACTCCCAGCAGACGGCCGACGTCAGCAATTTTCTCGTGAAAATCCGCGTGGCCGAGCGCGACGTACAGCTCCGACCGGGGATGAGCGCGACCACGGATATCGAGACCCAAACGGTCGAGAACGTGATCGCGGTTCCGATTCAAAGTGTCACGGTCCGGGCCGAAGGTGGCCTGAGTTCCGAGGCGTTTCAGAAGAAAAAAGCCAAGGACGCGGAAAACAAATCGGGCGCGAGCCTCGATGTCGCCGCCGAGCGCGAAGCGGCCCGGCGCGATCGCGAAAAACTGCAGCGGGTCATTTTCATCAAGGTGGGCGATAGAGTGAAGATGCAGAAAGTGGAAACCGGCATCGCGGACAACACGCACATCCAGGTGAAGAGCGGGGTGAAGCCCGGCGACGAAGTGGTGGCGGGCAGCTATGCCGCCATCAGCCGCAAGTTAAAAGACGACAAGCAGGTCCGGATCGAGGAGCCGAAAAAGGAAGTGGACGAGAAATAGCCGCGTCCCCACCGGCGCCATCATGATTGCTCCCGTTTCACCCGTCGCCGCCCATTCCCGGATCGTTCGGCCGCCCGGACCGATCGTCATCGAGATCGAGGGCGTGACCAAGCTCTACAAAATGGGGGAGGAGACCATCCATGCCCTGCGGGGAATTTCCCTGCAGATCCGGCGCAACGAATATCTCGCCGTGATGGGCCCGTCGGGCTCGGGTAAATCGACGTTGATGAACATGCTGGGCTGCCTGGACACCCCGACGGCCGGGCGGTACGCGTTCACGGGTAAAAACGTCGCGCACATGATCGACGACGAACTGGCGGAGATTCGCAACCGCGAGATTGGGTTTGTCTTTCAGACGTTCAACCTGCTGCCGCGTTCCGATGCGCTGCACAATGTCGAGCTGCCGTTGGTTTACGCGGGCGTCGCGCCGCACGCGCGGCGGGAGCGGGCGCTGCAGGCGCTCGAGAATGTCGGCTTGGGCGATCGGGTTCATCACCGGCCCAACGAACTTTCGGGCGGCCAGCGCCAGCGTGTCGCGATTGCGCGCGCGCTCGTGAACAACCCTTCCATCCTGCTCGCCGACGAACCGACGGGCAACCTCGACTCCAAGACGGGGGTGGAAATCATGGCCCTCTTCGAGCAACTTTACGCCGCCGGACACACGATCATCGTCGTGACCCACGAAGAGGATATCGCGCGCCATGCGCGGCGCGTGGTCCGCTTGCGCGACGGCCTGATCGAGAGCGACGGCCCGCTCGAGTAGGACCAAATCCGATGACGCGCGTCGTCTACGAGTTTACCGAGTCCCTGCGAATTGCCTTCGCGCAAATCGCGGCGAACAAACTGCGCTCCGTGCTTACGGCCTTGGGCGTCGTCATCGGGATCGTGGCGGTCACGCTGATGGGCACGGCCATCAACGGCATCAACGTCGGTTTCCAAAACAGTCTCGCGATGCTCGGCGAGGATGTGCTCTACGTCCAAAAGTGGCCCTGGCGGAAGGTGGATGATTGGTGGAATTACCAGAATCGTCCGCCGATGCGGGTGGAGATGGCGGATGCGCTCAATCGGGTCATCGAATCCACGCCCAACAGTCTGCTGGAGTTTGCCGTGCCCGTGGCCGGTCGCGGCGGCTCGGTCAAGGCCGGACCCAACAGCGTGGGCGGCGTCAATATCATCGGCTCGACGGTGGATTACGCGCGGATCGTCACGGCCGAGGTCTCCGATGGCCGGTTGTTTAGCGAGGTGGAGGCGAGCGCCGGCCGGCCGGTCTGCGTCCTTGGCTCGGCCGTGGCGGAGACGCTCTTTCCCGGCCGGCCCGCCCTCGACCAGTGGGTCGAAATCCGGGGCCAGAAACTTTTGGTGATCGGCGTGCTGGCCAAGCAGGGGGAATTTCTCGGGCTGTTCAGTTTCGACCGGCAGGTCGTGGTGCCGCTCAACGCGCTGCGCAAATTCTACGGGGCGCGGATCGGCATCGAGCTGCGGGTGAAAGTGAAGGACAAGACCAAGCTGGCGGCGGCGAGCGACGAACTGGTCGGAGCGATGCGCCGCGTGCGGGGCCAGCTGCCGGGCGAACGCGATAATTTTTCCATCAATCAGCAGGAGGCGTTCAAGGCCCAGTTGGATCCGATCAAGTCGGGCATCGCCGTCGCCGGACTTTTCATCACCGGACTCGCGCTCTTCGTGGGCGCCATCGGGATCATGAATATCACGTTCGTCAGCGTAAAGGAGCGGACCAAGGAAATCGGCACGCGCAAGGCCCTCGGCGCCCGGCGCCGGACGATTCTCCTGCAGTTCCTCATCGAGGCGGTGTCGATCTGCCTGATCGGCGGGGTGGTCGGCCTGGCGATCACCTTTGGCACCTGCCTCGCCATCCAGCAGTCGATGCCTTCGCTGCCCGTGGAATTTTCCGTCTCCCTGATTATCGTCAGCATGGTCGTGTCGATTGCCACCGGGATCGCCTCGGGCTTTGCGCCGGCCTGGGGGGCCTCGCGCCTCGATCCGGTCGTGGCCCTGCGGTACGAATAAATCCCCGCCATGCCCTTTAACGAAATTATTCGCATGGCCTTCAGCTCACTGGGCGTGAACAAACTCCGCTCGGTGCTGACCATGGCCGGCATCACGATCGGGGTGTTTTCGGTCATCGGGGTCATGACGACGGTCTCCGCCCTCCGCGGCTCGATCGAGACGGGGTTGAGCTTCCTCGGTTCGAATATGTTTCAATTCGCGAAGTATCCCACTGGGATCACCAACGACGGCAACAGCCGCCGAAAAATTGAGATGCGGCGCGACATCCGCCTCGATCAGGCCCAGCGCTACCAGCGGCTCATGGAGGGGAGCAGCGAGGTGGTTTGCCTGAAGATTTTCTACCGGGCCGGCGCGGTGCAGGCCGTTTACGCCAATCGCAAGACCGAGCCGGGCGTGTCATTGGGGGGCAGTAATGAACACTTCGTCACGGCGAACCAGTATACGGTTGAACTGGGCCGCAATCTTAACGCGGCGGACGTCGATCTGGCCCGCCCGGTGGCAATCATCGGCCAGGCAATTCTCACCAAACTTTTTCCTGCGGAGTCGCCCCTCGGCAAGATGATCAAGATCGCCGGGCGCGCCTATACCGTCGTCGGGACGTTTGCCCCCAAGGGCACCGCCTTTGGGCAGAGTCAGGACGATATCATCGTCGTTCCCATCACGCGCTACGTGTCGGATTTTGGGCAGTTGAACAACTCGATCAACATCGCGACGCAGGCGCCGGCGCAGGAGCGCTACAACGAGACCTTGGATCAGGCCGTGACCGCGATGCGCACGGTGCGGGCCCTGGCGCCCGAGGAGGAAAACGATTTTGAGATCTACTCCAACGATTCCCTGATCGCCGCCTTTGCCAAGGTAGCCGACGCGGTGCGCGCCGGAGCTTTGGTCATCAGTGGCATCGCCCTGTTGGCGGCGAGCATCGGGATCATGAACATCATGCTGGTGAGCGTCACCGAGCGGACCAAGGAGATCGGTATTCGCAAATCCATCGGGGCGCGCAAAGTCAGCATCCTCAGTCAATTTTTGATCGAGGCGGTCGTGCTGGCGCTCACGGGTGGACTTGCCGGCATCCTGTTGGGCGTGATGGCCGGCAACGGTCTGGCGATGTGGATGAAGGCTTCGATTGTCTTTCCCTGGGACTGGGCCGCCATCGGGTTGGTGGTGTGCACGGTGATCGGCGTCGGCGCCGGATTATATCCGGCGATGAAGGCCGCCTCGCTCGACCCGATCGAGTCGTTGCGCTACGAATAGGTTTTGGCTCCGCCAAAACCTAGCCGCGCCGAATCTCTGAGCCTTGGAACCGGATTTGGATGCGATAAACCTTCTTGGTCCGGCACTTGATATGGCCGGTGGCGAGGTCGAATTTCTCGGGAATCTCGATTTTGTGAATATCGACGGCCGCATGGTAGCCGCGCTCTGAGAACACATCGATCAGCATGGCCAGCGCGAGCGGGTCATCGAGAACGGCATCTTCGGTATTGATGTGCGCCACGCCGGAAATCGCGTGGCGGAGCACAATCGGAATCATTTTCTTTTCGATGAAGAGCGTGACCTGGGCGAACAACGCACTGTGCTCAAGTTCATAGGCGTCCAGCCGGCGGACCAGATCCTGGCGCGCGTGGACGATGATGACGCTGGCCACGGGCACGCCGCGCAGCCGGTCGACCGTCCGCGAATCGAGTTCCAGGGTGCTTTGGTATTCCAGTTCGTGCAGGATGTTGCGCTCCACCTCCGCGATCGGGCCCTGCGCGTTGATGAAATGGTAATGGAAGATTTCCTTGAGGGACTGGAGGGCCTCCCACGTCTGCTCCTTGAACACGCGGTAGCGCCGCCGCGCGAGATTTTCGTCGTGATCCGTCGGACGATCCTCGAGCAACGCACCGACAGCGGACCGCATCACCTCTTCGTTGTGCAGCCGGGTTTCCTGTCCGCGTCGAAGCTGGCGGGCGATCGATTCCTTTTCGTCGACGAAAAGGACCATGATGTGAATCGTGGGCTGCCGAAAATGGATGCTGAGGGGAGTCTGGTAGAACTCCCGGCGCAGCGCGTGCATCCGATCGACGAGCAATTTCAAACACTCCACCTGTACCTTGGTGCGCGGAAATCCGTCGAGGATGGCACCATCGCGGTATTCGGGCCGGAGCAGTTCCCGCAGGAGCAATCGCACAACCTCCCGATCGCCGACCATGTTGCCCGCGTTTTTCAGGGCCCGCGCGTCGGAGGAATCGAGCAGCGCGCTGATGACGATGGGCGGGCAAGTCAGCCCGCGGGTATTCGTGATAAAGGCGGTATTGGTGCCCTTGCCGGCGCCCGGCGCACCACCGAGGAGGATGATTTCCTTCGGAAAACGCAGGTTATCCCGGCCAAATTCCTCTTCGAGGCTTCTCCAGCCGGCTTCGAAAATCAGTTGGGCGTCCTTGATTTCGAGGTCAGTGGTCTTTCCCGCTGGCCCGCTGGGCGGAACGGCAGGGGGCAGGGCGGTCGGCGTGGACATGTCGGATTTGAGGGGAAGAGGGTAGAGTGGTTAGCGGACCAATTCGATACTATACCTGCAGTCATTATTCCTTACAGCTAATTGAGGGAGAAGGGATCGTGCCGTGTCGAATTTGCCCCGTTTCGGGCGGTGGAACCTGGCTTGGAAAGGGTGGTCGGACGTGCCTGCACTCTGAGTCGGCCTAGCCGACCGGAAGGCAAAGTTACAGCTGGACCTGGCGGGGTCGCGCCAGCGCCCCCGCCTTGTTTTTACGCAGCAGACCGCGTGGGGGCCCTTTCTCTTCATGGCGACGATTCCAAGCCCCGGTTGGAGACCGGCGTTGCTAGGATTTTCGCGTGATCACTTGCGGCGCGGTTTCCATTTGGCCCCGCGTGACGCCGAGTTGGTTGATTAACTTCAGCTCCCGCCATAAGTCGGCGCCGGAGATTTCACCGCGGAGTAATTGACCGTAGCGGCCGAGCGTGCGCTGGACCTCTTCGGGGCTTTCGTTGACGAACTCGACGCGGAAACTGCGGGCGCCCAACTCGATCAACCGGGAGGCAAATTCCGCCCCCGTTTGGGCCCGATTGTTGTAAACGGTGTTCCGGCAGCCCGCATCGGCCTTGAGCGGCAGTTCGGCGCCCACCCGGTCGCGGAGAGTGACGACGTGCGTGTCACAGGGTCGGCCGCAGTCGCGGTAGTCCTTGCCATTGGAAAGAAAGGCACAGAACACGCAGTGCTCCATGTGAAACATGGGCATGTGCTGGTGCAGGGTGATGTCGAACCACGCCCCGGGCGCGGTGCGCAGGAGCGCTTCCAGCTGGGCCACGTTAAGATCGTAGCTCGCCGTGACCCGCTCGAGGCTGTGACGGTTCAGCAGGTAGTCGGCCGTCCATGAGTTCGCGACATTGAGGGAGAAATCGCCTCGCTTCCGGTCGTTGGCGAAATAGGTGAGATGATCGTAGTTGCGGACGAGGTAGCCGTCGGCGTTGCACGAACGCACCTGCTGCAAAATCCACTCCTCGCCCGGTTTGAAGATCCGGGGCGGGGCGACCCAGATGGAGGAGGGGAGCTGAGCGTTGAGCGTGGAGGGTTGAGCGTTCGCAACGCTCTGCAGTTCGCGAAAACGCGTCACGGCGTCGCGGTAGTGCTTCGGGTTTTCGAATTCGCAGTAGATCGTGCGGGCGCCGGATTGCCAGGCGGCTTCGAGCTGAGGGAGCAGGCGGATGACGGCGATTAGTTCGGGTTCGCGGGGAGCCGATGCCTGCCGGGCCGCTGCCCTCGTGGCGGGTTGGAGTGACTGCGGCGGCTGCAGCCGGGCGGGATTGAGCGCCCAGCGCTTCGGGGTGGCGCGCAGGGCCTCGAGCGCGGTGGCGGCTTCGCGACGGACGTGGTTCAATGCGCTGACGGGAAGAATGACGTCGCCCTCGAGGAACGACGTGAGCGTGCCGAGCGAAAAAGGGGTGCCGCCCAGCCGGCCGAGCTGCTCGCGCAGTCGCTCCGCCGTCAGGGGCTGCTTCTCGGCGACGGCGAGTGGGACGGACGACTCGGTTTTCACCACGTGGCCGTCGTCGTCGCGGGCAAGGAGCGTCAGGGCGGTGCCCGCCCGGCCATGGACCTCGAGGGTGATCGGTCGCTGGAAACGAATTTTCTCGCCCGCAAAGGTCGCCCGCAGTTCCCGGTCGAGGGCGGGGTCGTTGGTTTTCCACACGAGTTGGCCGGCGCGGATGCGACGCCAGTCGATGTCGCCGTGACCGAAGCGCAGCGTGCTTTCGCCGTCGGCTCCGCCGCGCGTCTCGACCTGGTAAACGCGGCCGCCCTCTTCGCGTTCGTCGGGCTTGCCCGCATCGAACACAATGCCGTCGCCGGGTTTGAGCGGCGCCGCGAGCCGGAGCGAAACCGATTCGTGGTCGACGCGACCGACCGGGCCAAGAAAAACGCCCCGCTTGGTTCCGAAGCGTGCGTGCGCGAGCTCCTGGTTGTGGTTGCCGCGAAACCAGCCGGTGTACAGGCCGCGGGAGAAGGCCATTTGAAGTTCGTACCGGGAACCGGCAACGGGCGTCGAGTTTAAGGGCTGAGCGGCGGCCTCGGGCTGTTCCGAACCTTCCCCTTTACCCCGTAGATCCTTATTCTCGCTGAGCGCGTCCAGCGCTTTGCGATACGTCCGCGTGATGCTTGCGACGTATTCGGGCGATTTGAGCCGGCCTTCGATCTTGAGCGAGGCGACGCCGCTCTTCGCCAATTCGGGCAAGACGTCGATGCCGGCGAGATCCTGCGGACTCAGCAGGTAGCGCCGATCGCCCAAGTCCACTTTCACGCCGTCGGAGATGAGATCGTAGGGCAGGCGACAGGCTTGGGCGCATTCGCCGCGATTGGCCGAACGGCCGCCGAGCGACTCGCTGGTGAGGCACTGGCCCGAGTAGGCGACACAGAGTGCCCCGTGAACGAAAACCTCGAGCGGAAGCGGGAGCGAACTCGTCGCCTGCGCCCGTTGGATTTTCTCAATGTCGGCGATCGAGTTTTCCCGCGCCAGAACGACCAGTTGCGCGCCGAGTTCGCGGGCGAACGCGACGCCCGCGGCACTCGTAATCGTCATTTGCGTCGAACCATGGATCGGAAAATCCGGCGACAGCGCGCGAATCATCCGGCAGATGCCGATATCCTGGACAATCGCGGCGTCGACGCCCGCCGCGATGATGGTCCGGATATACGCCTCGGCGTCGGCCATTTCGTCCGCGAACACCAGCGTGTTAAATGTTACATAGCCCCGCACGCCCCGCCGGTGCAGGAACTCCATCAATGCGGGAAGATCGGCTTGCGTGAAGTTTTTCGCCCGCATCCGCGCATTGAACCGCTCGAGCCCGAAGTAAATCGCATCGGCCCCATTTTCCACGGCGGCGCGGGCGCATTCCCAGTCGCCCGCCGGCGCGAGCAACTCGGGCCGGCGCAGGGGCCCGGTGGATGGCGCGACGGGGAGGGTGGCGGGAGCGGTCGGCACGGATGGGAGAACGGGTGAAAATGCGAACGCGTAAACCTAGCCGACGGCTTCGGTCGCCGTCGCCACCGCCGGTTTTCTTTGTGACGGCTTTGCGACGTGTGGGGCCGCAGTGCGCAACTGGGCGGCGAACAGCACGGTGAGGAGAAAGAAACAGATGGCCACGTAGCCGAGTTGGGGAAATCCCACCAGGCGCCCGGAAGGATCGCTGACGACCATGAGGCCAGCCAACACGTTGGCAAATCCGGCGGCAGCCTGTTGGATGGAACTGTTGACGCTCATGAAGCCACCGCGATAGCGGGCCTCGACGGCACTGGTGATCATGGCCATCGCCGGCGTGAAGCGCCCGGACATCGTGACCATGAACAGCGCCATCATGGTGCCGGCGAGCGCGATGGAACTCGGCCCCAGTCGCGTGACAAACAGGACCACGACGATGGCTGCACCCGACATCCAGGCCAGCAGACGGAATCGGTCCACGTGGTCACTCAGCCAGCCCACGATGGGGGTGCTGATGAAGGTGGCTGCGCCGCCGATGGCGTAGGCGATGGGGAGTTGCACTTTTTCGTCGAGCCCGACGTTGGCGATGAAGGAGGGCGCTAGAAACGGAATCACGGAACTCCCGGCCATCACGAGCATCGCTCCGACCGCAAATGCCCGCAGGTGCAGCCGGCGCGAAATGATTTCACGCATTTGCCGGATAGGCTCGTGGTCGTGGACCGCCGTCCGGATGTGGGGCAACGCCAAGGACGCCAACGCGAGGTTCGCCGCCGCGCAGCCGGCGAGCAGGTAAAACGCGGCATGCCAGCCGAACTTGCCCGCGAGCACCAAGCCGAGGGGGACCCCCAGCACGGATGCAACCGGAAAGGCGGCGACGACAAAACTCATGGCCCGGCCGCGCCGCTCGGGCGGAATGATATCGCCGACCATCGCGATCACCATCGCACTCGCCAGGCCTCCGAATGCGCCGGCGGCAAAGCGGGCCGCGAGCAACCAGTGGTGGGTTGGCGCCAGGCCGCACGCGAGAGTGGCGAGACCGAAACCGGCGTAGAGCGTAATCAGCGCGCGCTTCCGGTCGAAGCGATCCAGGACGAAACCGCCGGCGAGTCCGCTCAGCGCGGCCGCGAAGCTGTAGGTGGCTACAATCAGGGTGAATTGCGCGGGCTTGATGCTGAAGCTACGCATCAGCTGCGCGCCCAGCGGCATGATGATCATGTAGTCCAGGATATGCGTGAACTGCACGGCCCCGAGCACGAGCAAGGTGGCTCGTTCTCGGCCCGGAGTGAGCGCATGATGCTGGCTGCCTTGGGACATGAAGGGTTGAGCGTTGGGTTTTTTTGCTAAAGCGCAACCGTAGGTCACGGCGCGGTGCTGATCGCTTTTTCCCGCTGCCGAACTTCCTCGCGCAACAGGCTGAGGAACTGTTCGGCGCCGCGACTTTGGTAGCGCTGCAAGTGCCGGATGATCGCCAATTCGCGGGTCGGCGAGGTGCCCGTCAGACGGAGGTAAATCAGCGAATCGCCGTCGTCGGCCACCCGTGCCAGCTCAGGAAGGATGGAAATTCCCAGGCCCATCGAAACCACGAGCTTGAGGGTGGCGACTTGGGCGCAGCGAAATCCGATCTTGGGCTGAAAGTTGTGGTCGCCAAAGAAGTGCCGGATTTGAACCGCTAGCGTGCTGGAATCACCTAGGGAAACGAAGGTCTCTTCGGCGAGATCGCCAATGTTGATCTCGGTGCGTGAGGCGATGGGATGCTTCTTGCCGACCACGAGCAGCAGAGCCTCGGTCAACAGCGGCTCAACGGAAACTCGATGGTCCTTTACGGGCAGGGGCACGACGGCGAGGTCGAGCTCGCCCTCGATAACTGCGCTGACCAACTGATTGCGGAAATCCTCCCGCGCATCGACCACGAGATTGGGGAACAGCTCCCGGCACCGGGCGATGAAGGGCGTAATGAGGTAGGGCATTACCGTCTGGACGGCCCCGACCGTAATTTTTCTCCCCAAACCGGGATGGTCGCTCAGCTCTTTGGCCGCATTTTCGACTTCGAACAGGATTCGGCGGGCTCGTTCAAGGAACGTGACCCCGGCCTCCGTGAGCACTGCTTTTCGCCCAAGACGATGAAACAACTTGTGACCGACCTCGCGCTCTAAATTTATTATTTGTTGGCTAAGAGACGGTTGGCTTATCTTAACCCGCTCTGAAGCGCGGGTGAAATTACCCGTCTCCGCCACGGCGACGAAGTAGCGGAGTTGGTGTAGTTCCATAGGGCATGACTATGATAACGATAGGAAATAGCGATTTCAACTATTGAATATTGGGGGTATAATCTGCACGTCGACCCAAGTTGGGTTGGCACAACTAAACACCAAACATGAATAAGAACCTAATCCTTGCGGTCCTCTCCAGCGCCATCGCTGTATCCGCACTCGTGCTTTCTTTCCGTTCCCATGTAACAGCGGAGTCCGTAATCGGTTACGCCTGCGTCCTAGCGCTTCTGGGCGTGGCCGCTTTGGAATACCGCCTCAGCTGGAAACGGCTCTTTGGTCGGGCTTAATCCCGATCTGAAGAGGCAATAAACCCAAAACAGGGGGCCCGGAGTAATCCGGGCCCCTTTTCATTTTTAAAGTCCGTCGATGGTTTCGGTTCCGAACGGTCCAACGTGGAAACCGAGTCAGCCCGTCTATCGGTTATCGCCGTCAATCATTCGTCCGAGTCCGCCGAGAACTGAGCCTTCTTCGCGTCCGCCGCGTCCGGTTTGAGGTGCCGCGGCGATGATGCGACCGGCGAGTCGGGAAAAGGGCAGTGACTGCAGCCAGATCTTTCCTGGTCCGCGCAGCGTGGCGAAGAAAAGTCCCTCGCCGCCGAAGAGGGCGGTCTTTATCCCGCCGACATATTGAATATCGTAGTCGATGGTCGGCTGAAATCCCACGATGCAGCCGGTATCAACGCGGAGGATTTCGCCCGGTCCCAGGGTGCGTTCGTAAAGCGTTCCGCCGGCGTGAATGAACGTCCAGCCATCGCCCGTGAGGCGCTGCATGATAAAGCCCTCGCCGCCAAACAGGCCGACCCCGAGCCGCTTTTGAAAAGCGATCCCGATGCTCACGCCCTTGGCCGCGCAGAGAAAGGAATCCTTCTGCGCGATGAGCTCGCCGCCGAGCTCACGCAAATTCAGCGGAATGATTTTTCCGGGAAATGGCGCGCCGAACGCCACGCGCTTTTTCCCCGCGCCCTGGTTCTGAAAGACGGTCATGAAGAGCGACTCTCCGGTGAGCAGGCGTTTGCCCGCGCCGAGGAGTGCGCCCATCAAACCGCTCGCGGCCGGTGCGCCGGCCCCAAAAACGGTCTCCATCGCAATGCCGTCGTCCATGAACATCATGGCGCCAGCTTCGGCCACGACGGCCTCCATGGGATCCAGTTCGATTTCGACGAACTGCATGTCGTCGCCGTGAATTTCGTAATCAACTTCGTGCATCTGGTTCATAGAAGGGGCAGATTAATGCGTGGCGGCTGGTGCGCAATGCGCCCGCGAGGCGAAAGTCGGGCGACGTTTCCACAAATTGGAGTAGCCGCCGGTCTCCGCCCGGCGTTGGCCGGCAAATCCCGGCGCCGCGCCCAGCCGGGTGACGCGCCGGCCGGCTCAAGCCGCCAGCCTTTCGTTTTGCTCGTCCCGCCTTCAGGCGTAATCCGCCTGACCGGTCGACCGGCCAAATTTTCCGCCTGAAGGCGGAACCACGAGCAGCGCCTATCGCAGCACGGCCTTCACCAAACGATTGTCGCCGTCATTGGGCGCTGGCTTTAATCCGACCGCGGCACACAGCAGATTGTAGACGTGAATATTCTCCACCGGCGCGAAGACGCTGCCGTCGTTTTTGAAAGCCGGTCCGTTGGCGATAAACATCCCGCGCATCGAAATGAAAGCGTTGTCGTAGCCGTGATCCCCTTTGAGGCGATAATCGCGCGTCGACATAAACCGGCTGCGCTGCTGGATGCGCCAGCCTTCATCGGGCAGAATCCAGACCGGGGGAATCCGCGGGCCCGGGATAACGTGCAGGCGGGCGGGGAGATCCTCAGCCCGATAGACCTGATAATGGGAGGAAAGCGCGGTAAGTTTCTGCAGAAGGGCGACCACGTCATCGTCCAGTGGCCGCAGGCCCGCGATCGGACCATCGAAATCGATCTGCACCGTGGTGAGATCCAGGTAGTCGTCCAAAATGGTCGTCTGCGCCTGGCCGTCGGTTTCCGCCATCCCATGGTCGGAAAGGACAATCAAATTGAGCGGTACGTTTTCGGCCTTGGCCCGATCCATGATGGCCCCAACGCGCCCATCCAGCAGCTTGATGGCCTCGGTGACCTCCGGCGAACCGGGCCCGTGATAATGGCCCGCCACGTTGGTTTCCTCGAAGTAGAACGCGATCACCGCCGGACGCTGCTCGGGCGGTTGGTGCAGCCAGCCCATGAGTTCGTTGAGGCGCGCCTCGAAGGGTATGCTGTAGTCGTAGTTCTTCCAGTAGGTCGGCCGTACTCCCTTGATTTCCGCCTCCGCGCCGACCCAGAAATAACAGGCGCTTTTGAATCCCTGCTTTGCGGCCGTCACCCAGATGGGCTCGCCTCCAAACCACCGCCCGTCGCGGACGGCCAGGGGCACGCGATAGTTGAAAAACTCCCCGCGCTCCGCATCGAAGAAACCGTTGCCCACAAGGCCGTGGTGCGACGGATAAAGACCGGTGGCGATGGAGTAGTGGGAAGCGAACGTCTGTGTGGGAAAGACCGGAATCAGGGCGCGGGCGGAGACGCCCTCGCGCATGAGTTGGCGAAGATGCGGCGTCTCGGCGGGATGGGTTGCGATGTAGTCCCAGCGAAACGCATCGAGTGAAATGAGCAGCAGGGGCGCGGCCGCGGGTCGATCAACGGGCGCGGCGCTAATTCCGAGAAACGCCAAGCACACCGCAATAAGGCCGATCCGCAGTGCTCCCCACCGTGCGAAGATGACCTGTTTCGTTGGTAGTTCCGCCTTCAGGCGGAAGGATTGAGCCGCCCGGATTCCGCCTAAAGGCGGGACTACCAGCGCGCCACTGTTTTTTGGAAAGGGATTCATTTCCTTAACGCGACAATCGTCGCGCCCCACGACCCCGAGTGCTCATCCCCGGAACGGTAGGAGGCGACCAGGGGCGATCGCTGGAGCAGGACGTGAACCGTGGTGCGCAACGTGCCGGTTCCTTTTCCGTGGACAATTCGCACCTGATGCAGACCCCGGGCCGCGCACTCGCCCAGATAGGCCGGGATCAATTCGCCGAGGTCTTGGGGTCGAAACGTATGCAAATCCAACTCGCCGGTGATCGGGACCTGCACCGGTTCTTTGTCACCGGTTTCGGGGATCAGCGGGCGGTGCTTCACGACGGCGGATCCGGACGCTTGGTTTCCGTTGCGGCAATCGGCGGCGTCACGGGAGCCGCTGACGGTGACTCAACGGGGGGCGCGGACGCAGCGGGCGTGGGCGTCGGCGCTTGGGAAGCCAATTCTCCGTATTCGTCGGCGTTGGCCGAGGCAAAGGGGCCGGGGATCAAAGGCGGCGTCGGAATGGATTCCGTCGACCCGGCTTCGGCCTGCGCCTGCGGCACCGGATCGACCGTCGTCGCGAGCGCAGCCGTGGTCGGGTCCGAAGACCCCGCGGGCAGCAGCGAGGGAGTCTCAGGCGGCGGAAGATACGCGGACGCCGTTTTCTTGCGCTCGTCTTCCTCCAGGGCGCGCTTGAATTCCTCCTCCACTCCCGAAGCGGCTTTCTTGAATTCGCGCATCGTCTTGCCGAGTCCCCTGGCGAACTCCGGCAGCTTCTGCCCGCCGAACATCACCAGGATGATGACAAACACCAGCATCATCTCCGGACCACCAAGTCCCTCGATAAATGCCAACGATACGGGAATGAGTGCCATGGTGGAAAATGTGACCTATTTGGGCGGAATTGGCAGGGCAAATCGCTGGGCTTAGCGAACACTGACACTGACGACGAATTTTTTCGTCTCGCCCGGCGCCACGTGATGGAGGCCGACCTTGTGCTCCGCTGCGTTGGGCGGCCCCATCCAGGGCTCCACGCAATAAAACGGTGAGTCCTCGGCCAGGGTCCAGGTGACAAATGTCGCTTCCGGTGGCGGCACTTTATCGTGGCCGAGTCGGACCGTGATATCGCCGGGCCGGCCCTTTTCGCCAAAGACTACTTCGTTGCTGCGCAGGCCCATGTGCAACGCGTCGACCAAGGCCTTGTTGGCCATATTTTCCTCGGCCTGCAGTTGCGGGCCGGCGATGAGCGCACCCGTGGGATCCTGGCGCATGCGCTTGGTCGCAGGAATTCGAATCAAATAGTCGCCGCGGGTGGTGCCTTCGTTCCACGGCAGCGTGAAATAGAAATGGTGCCCGGCGCTCCACGGCAGTGGTTCGCGGCCGAGATTCTGCAGCGCGAACTCGCAGCTGAGGCCGAAGGGCTCGAAGCGATACGTGACCGTGAATTCGTAATCGAAGGGATAGCTCGCCTTGGCTTCGGCGCCGGGGAGGAATTGCGCGACAAAACCGCGCGCGTCCTGGTGCGTGACCTTGAA